>NZ_CP047984.1:2751356-3067712 GCF_009931655.1 Pontibacter russatus
GGCAAGGCCCAGGATGGCGGACACGAGCAGGTGCATCGTGAACTGCCCGCTCATCTGCCGGCTCTGGATGGTGAAGCCCATCTCGTCGAAGCAAAGCCCCTCCGAACCCAGGTACTGCCCCACCTGGCACATGACCCGGTAGCTCAGGAAATCGGGGCGGGAGGGAGCCAGGATGATGTCGTGAAACACGAAGTTCTTTGCCAGGAACGCGATAGTCCCGAAAATAAAGATAGAGGCGAACGCCCGGATGATGTGCCATCTCAGCTCCTCCAGGTGGTCCACGAAGGACATTTCCTGCGGCTCCTCTTTTTCTTCTCCTATATATGGTTGATCCATCAAAACTGTGGCCCCTGTTCTTAAGTGTTAGTAAGCAAAAAGCGGATACTGCTGCATCCAGCTGTTGATATCCTTGCGCGCCGCGCTGATTTTGCCGTCGTTGTCGTGGTGGGTGAGCACATCGTCTATCAATTCCACGATGCGCACCATGTCATTTTCTTTCAGGCCGCGGGTGGTGACGGCGGCCGTGCCCACGCGCATGCCCGAGGTTACGAACGGCGATTTGTCGTCGAAGGGCACCATGTTCTTGTTGATGGTGATATCGGCTTTCACGAGTGTGTTCTCGGCCAGCTTGCCTGTCAGCCCTTTCGAGCGCAGGTCTATCAGCATCATGTGGTTGTCGGTGCCGCCGGAGATGATGTCATAGCCCCGCTCCAGGAAAGCCTTGGCCATGGCCTGTGCATTTTGCTGCACCTGCTTTACATAGGCCAGGTAGTCGTCAGACAGCGCCTCGAAATAGGCAACGGCCTTAGCCGCGATGACATGCTCCAGGGGGCCGCCCTGCGTACCGGGGAAAACGGCACCGTCCAGCAGCGACGACATCATGCGCGTCTCGCCTTTCGGTGTCTTCAGCCCAAAAGGATTCTCAAAGTCTTTGCCCAGCATGATCATGCCGCCCCGCGGGCCGCGCAGCGTTTTGTGCGTGGTGGTGGTCACGATATGGCAGTGCGCAAACGGGTCGCTCAGCAGGCCACGGGCAATGAGGCCGGAAGGGTGGGAGATGTCGGCCAGCAGCAGGGCGCCCACTTCATCGGCGGCGGCGCGCAGCTTTCTGTAATCCCAGTCGCGGCTGTAGGCCGAGGCCCCGCATATAATCAACTTTGGCTGCTCGCGGCGGGCCGTCTCCACCACTTTGTCGAAGTCAATCAGGCCGGTTTCCTGCTCCACCCCATAAAAGGAGGGGGTATATAGCTTGCCCGAGAAGTTTACCGGCGAGCCGTGCGTCAGGTGCCCGCCGTGCGAGAGGTCGAAACCCAGTATCTTGTCGCCCGGCTGCAGCACGGCCAGCATCACGGCCGCGTTTGCCTGCGCCCCCGAGTGCGGCTGCACGTTCACCCACTCTACCCCGAAAAGCTCCTTTGCCCGGTCGATGGCCAGTTGCTCCGACTGGTCCACCACTTCGCAGCCGCCGTAGTAGCGCTTGCCCGGCAGGCCCTCGGCATACTTGTTTGTCATCACGCTGCCCATGGCCTGCATCACCTGCTCGGAGACAAAGTTCTCGGAGGCGATAAGTTCAAGGCCGTGCGTCTGGCGTGCTTTTTCCTGGGCTATCAGGTCGAATATGGCGGTGTCTCTTTGCATTGCTTCGTTTGGTTTATAAGCCTTCAAAATTAAAGTATGCGACGGAATAAACCAATGTTTCAGAAGTTTATATACGGTGCGGCACCCGGCATCAGATTCAGGGGCGGCGGCATAAAGCGCCATAAACGCAACAGCCCGGCGCCAAAGGCTGCCGGGCTGTTGCGTTGTCTGCTTATGTATGTGTTTATATATGGGCTTACTGCTTCACTACCTTTACCTGGTAGCGCTGGCCCTGCAACTCCACCGTCAGGATGTACAAGCCGTTCTGCAGTTGGTCGTAAAGCGGCAGTTGCACCTCGTTTTGCCCCTTGCTTACCGCTACCGTTTTCTGGTAAAGTTGCTTGCCAGCCATGCTCTGCAGCACCAGGCTCGCTTTGCCGTCCGCATCGGCCGCGATAACTACTTTAGAGTTGTAGTTGAGCGGGTTGGGCGCCACAACCACTGTAGCCCCTGCCAGGGTGCCCTCGGTTTCTACGGCCACCACCTTGCTGTAGGTAGCGGTGCCGTCGAGGTCTACCTGCTTCAGGCGGAAGTAATGCGTACCGGCGCTGGTCAGGTTGTACTTCAGCAGGTAGTTTGTCGTCACGGAGCTGGTGCCTGCTTTGCTGTGTACCTTGCCGATTCTGGTAAAGCCGGCCTCAGGGTTTGCGGCCATCTCCACCTCAAAGTGCGAGTTGTCTTTTTCAGAGGCGGTCGCCCACAGCAGGGTCACCTCGTTGGCGTTGCTCCTGGCTTGGAAGGAGATGAGTTCTACCGGGAGGCTGCTTTTGGATGTGCTGCCGTTTGCCGCAAGGGTTACAGCCGTCGCATTAGGCGATGACTGGGTGATGGTTGCGCTATGCGGACCTGCTTCTGCAGGCTCGTACCGCACATATATGGTTGTTTCCCCAATGCTGGTGGCACCAGCAGCCAAAGGCACGGATAGTGTACGGTAGAAGTTGGTGTTATCTAACGATACCTTAAACTCAAGCGTTGCTGGTCCGGCTACGGTGATGCCCCCCTCCAGATTAGTCCCGCTCACGGTGTAGGTCTGCGAAGCGGAAGGAGTGTTGACGTCTGTTGAGAACTCTGTAAGCGCTCCGGTTACGGTGATGGTCGGATCTATGGTGGCCCCTTCAACGGCGATAGTTTGTGTTGCTGCGTTGGTTGAACTCATGGATATCTCGCCGCTATGGCTTCCGCTGCTTACAGGCAGATATCTTACATAGACAGTAGCTGCTACATCTCCATTGGTAGGAGTTAGTGCCACACTATTACTATATGCAGAACCATCAAGAGACACCTCGAAAGCGGCAGGTGCTGTCACTGTCAGATTACTCTCTAAGTTTATTCCTGACACCTGATAGCTCTGCGAAGCAGAGGCTGTATTAGTCTTTGTTGTAAATGGAGTAAGAGTTCCAGTAACGGTGATGGCCGGGTCTAAGGTGGAGCCTTCAACGGCGATCAGTTCCGTGAGGCCTGCGGAGGTGTTGTTTATGTTGCCGGAATGCGAGCCTTTTGCAGCTGGGTTATACCTGACTAAAATATTTTTTTGTGTGACAGTTCCGCTGGCATCCGGTATATAGGATAATCCCCCGGTAGTCCAGGTGGCACCTTCATCACCAGACACTTCAAATTGGCTTGGCAATGCAATATTTAAACTTCCCTCAAGGTTACTTCCTGCGATAGTATAAAATTGCGGCTCAGATGGCACCCCTACTTTTGCTGTAAAAGGGTCGAGGGGCGTGTTTTGTACAATAAAGGTCGGTTTAACCACTGAAAAGGAACTAGCAGTAACTGCAGTACCTTCTGCGGTAGTGACGGTTACTACACCTGACGCTGCTCCGCTGGGCACGGTTACGGCCAGTTGAGTTAAGCTGCTTGAAGTTACAGTTGCCGTTGCTCCGCCTCCGAACGTGACTGAGAATGGAGCCACATTCAACCTATCCCCGGTAATATAAATCGTCTCCCCTACTTTTCCGTTGTTTTTGCTCAAACCTATGATTTTTGGTTTGAGCACTGTAAAGGCTGTGCTGGAAGTAGCAGTTCCCTTAGGAGTTACTACACTTATAGTTCCTGTCTCAGCATTGTCCGGCACGTATACACGGATGCTTGTTTCGCTTGTAAAATGAGGAACCGCGCTACCTGCTCCACCAAATACAACTGAACTGGCGGTTGATAAATAATTACCTGTAATAGTAATCTCATCTCCCTGCACACCTGCAGGTTTAGGGCTACCCTGTGATGGAGTGAATCCTGCAATTGCAGGGACTAAAACTGTAAAATTATTAGACACATCTGTTGTAGCGGATCCATATGAAGTTAACACCTGAATCGCACCCGATTCAGCCGTTGCAGGCACTACAGCATGAATCTCACCCCCATCGATAACTATTGCGGCGGCGCTGCCTCCTCCTCCAAATGTAACAGATGAGGCTGTACTTAAATTGGTACCGTAAATCTTAACCGTGTCTCCGACAAAACCTTCCTTAGGAGCAATGTCGGTAATTGTGGGAGCAATGACTGTTAGAGCGTCATCACTGATAACCAAAATTTCGCCAAATTGATCCCAAAGTTCAAGCCTAGATGTTTTAGCTCCGGTAGGTACAATAAATTTGAATGATGTTTTAGTTACATCATATGCCTCAGTATCACGAAAGCTATCATCTGTAAAATATACATATGCTGTATTCTGCAAATTATTACCTGTAACTGTTACCTCAGCACCTACAGCGGCAGAGATCGGAGAAAAGCTATAAATAGTTGGCGTTGGGGCTGTATATATGCCAGAAAGCTCAACATCATCTATGCCGATAATTGCTCTAGTTCCGGTATGCCTAAATCTTAGACTGAGATTAGATGATTCCGGAATAACTACTTGTCCAGCATCACTTACTAAACCCCAACTATTAGAAGCAGGTAGAGCACCTAAAGCGATTTGAGTCCATGAAGTTCCATTATTAACAGAGAAGTCAACCACTAAGCTGGAAAACCTTCCGTTAAACATACCAAAGGATAAGTTAATGGATGAGTAATCTGTTGTGTTTATTCCAGCTATTACGAATTCTTTCTGAGTAGTCGGACCATTCGCCTCTATATAACTGCCGCCAGATGCTCCTGTATAATTACTTGGAGTTGCATTACTGACTAATGCTGTACCCGACATTGTCAGATTATCATTATCAAAATAATTACCTGACTCATAAGAAGCAATTGTGCCAGTACTCGCACCCATTGTCTCTTTAAAAATCTGCGTCTGCGCCTGCACCACAACAGGGGACAGCAGGATAACTGTCAGGACAAAAGCTTTAAGCCAAGTCCGGAAGTTAAAAATTAAGGGTGTAGAAGTTTTCTCCATACGTTTGGCTTCACTAAACATTAAACTATTTATATATTGTTTTGTTGCTATTGTGCCACAAAGTAAATTATAAAAACTTGATATCTTACCTTTTTCTGTTCTATCAGGAAAAAAATTTTTCTTTAACCCACTCTCTTCAAAGCATCAATTTTAGCTGATATTTAATTGCTGCGCAAGGCTTTATACCATATATGAGAAATAATTTTAGTGCAAAACCATTAAATATAGCTTTGCGCATATATAATCCAAGTATAGTACCAATCCTTAATTGAGCAGGAGCATTTGCTTATTACATAAAGAAGATTCATCCACCTTCTAACATACACAGAATTACTTCTTTAGCGATATATGCTTGAGGCTTACGCTTACTCTTTTCTTAACATCCCTACAATTGCGTCCGAATATTAACATTACACAACATCTATTATATAGTACATAAGTAAGAATATTACAATTCTTAATATATTATTTGTTTTATATATATTTAATGTAATACATTTATACCGGCAAAAACCCATACATCAATATATAAGGGTTACAAAATACTAAACAAATACAATTAACAACGATTTAGATCACAGGCCCATGAAAAACATTTTACAAGCGAGTGCCGCACCTAAGCGTGCGGCAACAAATGGTCTGCTGAGGAGGCTCCTGTGCCTCCTCCTTATAACCGGCGTCTCCCTGGCAGCGGGTGCCAGCGCCTTTGCACAGCAGTTTAAAGGGGGGCAGATAACTTATAAGTACCTTGGGGGAGGTAGTTATGAGATGCTCATTAAAGGCTATTGGGACAAGGATGGCGTAGGATATATCTACCCCTACTATGAGGGATCGCCTAAGCTAAACTCTCTTGCTTCCACAGTTTCCAGAACCCTTTTGCCGGATGGCGTCACTGTCGAGCACATTCAGAAGCAACGAGTGACATGGTCCACCCCTGGCCTGCACAAAATTACCTGGACAAGCTGCTGCCGGGGCAGAGGCTCAAACTTTGTTGACAATGAGGCAGGGCTTTTTGCCGCGCTGTATTACAACCCGCAGCAGCCAAGTTCTTCGCCGCAATTCTACGACCTGCCAGTTTTTAACTTCCCGGTAGACAAGCCCATCAGCTACAACTTCAACGTGGAAGACCCGGACGGGCAGGAGTTGGAGTACTCGCTGGAAAAACCGTATGGCATGTTTGAAGATCCTTATGCCTCCATGACCCAGAAGGGCTTCAAATTAACGAACGACGGCAAGATTGTTTGGGACAAGCCGGTGCAGGGTCTCTGGCTGGTAAATGTAAAAGTAAAGGAGAAGGCAAACGGCGCGTACACCGGAGCCTATGTGCTACGGGAGTTCATCCTCAACATTGGCTCCTTTACCAACGAGGCACCCCAGTTCGCCCCCCTGGCACAGAAATTTGTGAAAGAAGGCGAGGCGGTGTCGTTTGATGTAGAGGCATCCGACAGCCAGAACATCACCATCAATGCCTCGGGCTCGGTGTTTGAGAAAGGCGCGAGCTTTAAGCAGACAGTGCAGGGCGCTGCCGCCAAAGGCACCTTCTCCTGGACACCCGCCCTGGGCACTTCTGGTAAGTTTGTCGTGCAGTTTACCGCCACCGATGCGCATATAATGCCTCTCACCTCCCAGGCGGCGGTAACGGTGACGGTGGTGCCCGCCAACTGCGGCGTGCTTGCCGCACCTGCTATTAAGTCACAGCCTTGCGAAGGCAGCAGCAACGGGCAGGTAACTGTGGCCGGAAGCAATGGCCTGGAGCCCTTCCTGTACTCGCTGGACGGTGGAACCACCTTCAAAACAGAAGCCCTTTTCACAAACCTGGCTGCAGGCACTTACCAGGCTGTGGTGAAGGATGCGAGCGGCTGCCTGAGCGCTCCAGTTCCTGTTACACTGCAGGGGCAAGCCGCACTGAGCGTGAGCTTTACAACCGCCTTTAAGAGTGTCTGCGCAAGCGGCAACCCGATCCGGTTAACAGGGGGCTCCCCGGTTGGCGGCAGCTATTCCGGGACGGGCGTGAAGGACGGCGTATTTAACCCGGCCACTGCGGGCCCAGGCGCACATACGATATCTTATACCTACACCAACGGCAACGGCTGCACCAACACAGCCACCACAACCCTAACCGTAGCTGCAGCGCCCACTGCCTCCGCCGGAACAGACCAGACCGTGTATTACGGTTATGCCGAAGCTGGTTGCGCCACCCTATCGGCCACGGCAACAGGTGGCAGCTCAAATTATACTTACTCTTGGAGCACTGGCGCCGCTACACAAGCCATTTCGGTTTGCCCAACGGCCACCACTACCTATACTGTTACGGTGACAGATGCCTCCGGCTGCTCCAGCACCGATGACGTAACCGTTTTTGTGACGGACGTAAGGTGCGGCAATAAGCTTGACAAAGTTTCGGTGTGCCACAACGGCAATGAAATCTGCATTGCGCCGGAGGCCGTGGCGGCGCACCTGGCGCACGGCGACGTGCTCGGCAGCTGCGCGACGGGCGGCAACCTGAAGGCACAGAGTGCAGGCAATATGGAAGCCTCTGCCGCGACGCAGGAACTTAGCGTGTATCCTAACCCGATGGGCGCAAAGGCACAGGTTACCCTTAAGTTGAAGGAGCAGGACTACGTAACCCTGGAGATACTCGACAACAATGGGAAGGTGGTGAAGAAGCTTTACGAAGGCACCGCAGCCGCGAACCAGGAACAAAGTTTCGAGATAAGAAGGAGCATCGGGAACCAGCCACTGTACATCGCCAGGCTCACCACGTCAAAAGGCACGCAGTTCATCAGGATAATGCTGGCAGACTAACTGCAGCAACCTAAAACAAAATAGGGCAGGACATCCTGCCCTATTTTGTTTTAGGAGCATCTATTATACATATGGATATCTCAGCTCTTCCGGGCCACCGGGTAAGGCCGGTCCTGGTTGGGTTGGATGAACAGTTGCTGCGTGTCCATATCCAGCGCGACGAGGTTTCCGAGGGCGGCGTTACGGTAGTAGACGCAGCCGGCGTCCAGGTTCAGCTTCCTATCTTTGTGCGCGATGGCTTTTTTGATGCTGTGGAGGGCGGTGGGGGTATGGCCGTGCAGCAGCATCTTGCTGTCCAGCCGCTGCCAGTCCACCTCGTAGCCCCGCAGGTTCAGCATGGCGTCCTTATCCGAGAAAATGTCTTCCTTCGCGAAGTTGAAGCCCGCATGCACCAGGTAGTAATCGGGCAGCACCAGGTAGTACGGCAGGCGTTTCAGGAACTTCCTGTACTTTTTGGGCAGGTCCTCAAACTGCGCTATCCCGAAGCTCTGGAGCACCAGACTCTTCTCGGTGTCTGTTAAGTTCAGGTTCTTCGGGCCTTTCTTGGCGGCTTTCAGCAGCATCTGGTCGTGGTTGCCGCGCAGGCAGTGTACCTGGTATTTTTGCGCCTGCAGCTCTAATACAAAGTCAATCACGCCTTTGCTGTCGGGCCCTTTGTTCACGAGGTCGCCCAGTATATAGAGCTCGTCATTGGGCTGAAGCTTCAGTTGCTCCAGCACGAGCGCTTTAAACGTACGGGCACAGCCGTGGATGTCGGTTACAGCGTAGCGGGCCATATAGGTTCTGATGTTTCGGTTAGTGTCTACCGCTTTACACAAAAATAGCACCCGCTGTTGCAGGTGCTATCTTCTGTAGAAATGTTAGGCAATGCTATTAATTGTACTTGTTGTTGTCGATTTCCGGCTTGTCCAGGTTGCGGTTCGGGTTGTTGGTCTTGGTGTTCTGCCCTGCCTCATCCGGCCCGTCCGTATACTTTTTCTTCAGTTCCTCGTGTTCTGCCCGGGTCTGTCCGGGGTCTGCTGGTTTTACACCGGCTTTCGGTTGTCCCTTTCCGCTTGGGTCTCCCTGGTTTTCAGCGCTTGGCTGCGTGTGCTTATATGATGGCATAATTTCCTCCTTCTAAATTAAATGAAACATGAGGCGCTTTATATGTAGACAGCCTCAGCGCCTGTACTTTAAGCTTTGAGCGGCTCAGGTGCCGCGTCCTTCCTCTTCGGTGCGCATGTTGTCAGGCGGCGGCGTGCCGTCGTCGGCGTAATCGTTTACCCCGGTGGCCGACGGCCCTTCGGAAGCGGTGTCGCTGCCGAAGCCCTCCTTTCCGTCGCGGTTGCCGAAGCCACCGCGCTGGTGCTCGTTCTTGGGCGGGTCTGCGCCCGGAATGATATGCCCGGCCTGCATCTCCTGCTCGCTGGTGTCATCTTCTATCACGCGCACGGGCCTGCCGTTCGGCGACTGCCCCTGCAGTTTACTTTTGTCTTTATCTTCAGCCATAATGGTATGCGTTAGGTATATAGATGCCTGTTCTGGAAGCGCATCTGATAATAGGTTTTACTCTTTTCCGGCCTCCAGGGTTTAGCTTCTGTCAGGATCCGATCTGCTCTCCGCCGTTCACGTGTATCACCTGCCCGGTTATATAGGAGCCGTCGTCGGAGGCCAGGAACACGTAGGCCGGTGCCACCTCCGAGGGCTGCCCGGGGCGTTTCAGCGGCACGTTCTGCCCGAATTCCTTCACTTTCTCCTCGCTGAACGTAGCCGGAATCAGGGGCGTCCAGATAGGCCCGGGAGCCACGGCGTTCACGCGGATGTTCTGCTCCGCCAGGTTGGAGGAAAGGGAACGGGTAAAGGCCGTGATGGCGCCTTTGGTGGAGGCGTAGTCCATGAGGTGGTGGCTGCCCCGGTAGGAGGTGATGGAGGTGGTGTTGATAATGCAACTGCCCTTCTTCAGATGCTCCAGCGCCGCCTTCGTCACATAAAACATCCCGAAGATATTGGTTTGGAACGTGCGCTGTAGTTGTTCTTTGGTGATGTCTTTCAGGTCCTGCTGCTCGTGCTGCTCAGCGGCGTTGTTCACGAGTATGTCCAGCTTGCCGAGTTCCTTCACGGCGCGCTGCACGGCTTTCTGGCAAAATTCCTCCTCGCCCACGTCACCGGCAAGGATGATGCACTTGCGGCCTTCTTTTTCCACCATCTTCTTTGTGTCCTTCGCGTCCTTGTCCTCGTTCAGGTACACAATGGCCACATCAGCGCCCTCGCGGGCAAAATGCACGGCCACGGCACGGCCGATGCCGCTGTCTCCGCCCGTAATCAGGGCCGCTTTGCCCTGCAGTTTGTCGCTGCCCTTGTAAGTGTCGCGTATTACCTCCGGCTCCGGTTTCATTTTATACTCATCGCCCGGCTGCTTCTTCTGCTTCTGCGGCGGCAGAGATTCTGGTTTGTTTTTCATAGATATCGTCAGGTTAAATTGCGTAACAATCTATAGCTATACGCCTGCCCCTTTGGCTGGTTTCTGCGACAGGCGGAGGAGGCGCTGTGGCTGATTTATATATAAAACCGAAAAATGATGTGGAAGGAAGAAAAAGACAAGTTAACGTGCAGCCTTACGTTTAAGGATTTCAGGCAGGCAATGGCGTTCATGAACGAAGTGGCCGACGTGGCCGAGGAGATGGACCACCACCCGTGGTGGAGCAACGTGTACAACAAGGTAGACATCGAGCTTTACACGCACGATGCCGGCAACACCGTCACCAAACGCGACCACCAGCTGGCAAAGCGGATTGAGGAAATCTACAGGAGTTACGAGGTCTGAGTTACGGATTCCGGGTTTGGCGTGCTGGGAAACATATATGGTTCGGACTACAGTAAAAGCGCATATTGTCCGCCGGGCGCCAGATGTAGCCAAGCCATATATAACTCGGAACTCATCACGCTAAATGCTATCTTTGGGCCTATGCAGGAACAGGAAAAGACAAACCTTTATCTCGTGCCCACGCCCATCGGCAACCTGGAGGATATCACGCTGCGCGCCATCCGGGTACTGAAGGAGGTGGACGTGATTCTGGCCGAGGACACCCGCACCAGCGGTAAGCTGCTGCAGCACCTCGGCATCGAGAAGCGCATGCACAGCCACCACCTGCACAACGAGCACAAAGCCTCCGCGCACCTCATTGACCGCCTGAAGGCGGGGGAGGTGATGGCGCTGATTTCGGACGCGGGCACGCCCGGTATCTCGGACCCCGGCTTTTACCTGGTGCGCGAATGCCTGAAAAACGGCCTGAAGGTGGAGTGCCTGCCGGGGCCTACGGCTTTTGTGCCCGCGCTAGTGAAATCAGGGTTCAGCACCGACCGTTTTACGTTTGAGGGATTCCTGCCCGTGAAGAAAGGGCGCCAGACGCGCCTGCAGAGCCTGGCGGAGGAGGAGCGCACCATGATTTTTTACGAGTCACCGCACCGCCTGCTGAAAACGCTGACACAGTTTAAGGAGTTTTTCGGCGGGGAGCGTGAAGCCTCTGTTTCACGTGAAATCTCAAAAATGTTTGAAGAGACCCTCAACGGCACCTTAGATGAGCTCATTCATATCTTCACGACTAAGGCCATCAAAGGCGAGTTTGTGGTGGTGGTGGCGGGCGCCGCAAAAGGAAGCAAAACCGACAAAGAGTAACATGAAAGCATATATAAAGCACGTCGGGCTGGTGCTGGCCTTCTGCCTGTTCTCGCTCCAGGGCTGGGCGCAGTTCGAGAATTCCCAGTTGTCGCCACAGGCCAAAATCAGCCTCATCACCTGCTCCAGCGGCAGCGATTTATATGCCATCTTCGGCCACAGCGCCGTGCGCGTACACGACCCCGTGAACGGTTTCGACATCGTGTTCAACTACGGCACCTTCGACTTCGACGAGCCGAACTTCTACCTGAAGTTTATCCGGGGCAAGCTGCGCTACAAGCTCTCCATCGCCGATTTCCGGCAGTTTGTGTACAGCTACACCATGGACAACCGCTCTGTATATGAGCAGGAGATGAACCTGACCGAGGCGCAACGGCAGCAGTACTGGGCCTTTCTGACTCACAATTACCTGCCGGCCAACCGCTTTTACCTCTACGACTTCTTCTTCGACAACTGCGCCACCCGCATCCGCGACGGCGTGGAGGCGACTTTCCCCAACCAGGTCCGGTTCAACATCAGCGATTTTGATGAGGACATGAGTTTCCGGAACCTGATTGACCTGTACCTGGTGCCGCAGCCCTGGTCCGACTTCGGGATTGACCTTGCGCTCGGCGCTCCCATCGACCGGGAGGCGGCGCCCTATGAGTATATGTTCCTGCCCGACTTCCTGGCCAAAGGCTTTGCGAACGCCACCCTCACCGCCGATGGCCAGACAAAACCGCTGGTGGGCAAGATGAAGGTGCTGTTTGAGCGTGAGCCCATCCCGTATGAGCGCGGCCTCTTTACCCCCATGCTGGTGTGGTGGCTGTTCTTTGCCGGGGTGCTCGCCCTTACCGTGGCAGACGTGATTCAGCGGCGACGGAGCCGCGCGTTTGATATGGCGTTCTTCTTCATAACAGGTTTTATGGGTGTGGTGCTGCTCCTGCTGTGGTTCGCCACCGACCACGAGGCCACCGCCTACAACTTCAACCTGCTCTGGGCCTTGCCTACCCATATCGTGGTGGCTGGCTTCCTCGGGCGCTATGCGCTGCGGCCGTGGGTGAGCAGGTATATGCTGTGTACCGCCATACTGGCCGGGGTGCTGCTCCTGTTCTGGCCGTGGTGGCCCCAGATGCTCCATCAGGCCTTTGTGCCCGTCACGCTGGCCCTGGGCCTGCGGGCCGCGTATACCGTATGGTTTTCCAGGAAGACCCGAAAAGAAATCATCACCCCCAAAATAGAGCAAGCCATATGAACCTGAGCCAATTGTCACAGAACCTGAACATCATTGCCCGCAGCGTGGGCGCTTTTATCCGGAAGGAGGGAGACAACTTTGACCGCTCCAAGGTGGAGATGAAGGGCTTCAACGATTTGGTGTCTTACGTAGACAAGCAGGCAGAGCAGCAACTGGTGGAGGAACTCCGCAAGCTGCTGCCCGAAGCGGGCTTTATCACCGAAGAAGGCACCGACACGACGAAGGGCGACCGCTTCAACTGGGTAATCGACCCGCTGGACGGCACCACCAACTTCACCCACGGCATGCCTATATACTGCGTGAGCGTGGGCCTGCTGGACGGCGACGAGGTGGTGGCCGGGGTGGTATATGACCCCAACCGCGACGAGTGCTTCTCGGCCTACAAAGGCGGCGGCGCCTTCTGCAACGACAAACCCATCAAAGTGTCGGATGCCCCGGCCCTGAAAGACGCGCTCATCATCACCGGCTTCCCTTACTACGACTTCGGCCTGACGCAGCAGTACCTGCAGGTGCTGGGGGCCTTTATGTCCAGGTCGCATGGCATACGCCGGCTGGGCTCTGCCGCCCTGGACCTGGTATATGTGGCGTGCGGCCGCGGCGAGGGCTTCTTTGAATATAACCTGAACCCCTGGGATGTGGCAGGCGGAACCATTATTGTGCAGGAGGCGGGCGGCAGGCTCAGCAAGTTCCTGGAAGACGGTGACTATGTGTTTGGGCGGGAGATTGTGGCCAGCAACGGCAACGTCCACGCCGAGATGCAGGAAACCATCAGGGAGTTCTGGAAGAAAGGAATGGAGTAAACTTTTTGTAGCCCAACGCAGTTGTAAAAGCATGATACAGGAACTGATCATTCTCGTCGTTTTCTTGGCGGCCGCTTTCTATATGGGCCGCATGTTGTACCGCAGCTTTGCCGCCAAAAGCGGCTGCGCCAAGGGCTGCGGAAGCTGCGGCGCCATCGACTTCAGGAAAATCCAGCAGGAGCTCGAGAAAAAGAGGGCAGCCGCGCAATAGGCAACAAGCTGCTCTGGCCGCCACTTTATTAGGATTTCAGGCTCCCCATCTTTTCCTGCAGTGCTGCCACAGGTGGGTGCTTCTGCTATTAATCCGCTTGTTTTCGTATCTAATGCCTGTTTTTGCGTATAGTGCTATACGGAGATACAGAACCTAAAAAACCAGAAGCTATGCAAGATAAAGTTGAAGAAAGATCTTTAGTGAATGTGCTGAACCGCCTGCAGAAAGACGGCTACAAGCAGGATTTTAAAGTATCGGAAGAGGGAAGGCTGTGCTCTATGGACGGAAAGGATAGCTTCGGGCCGGAGCAGGTGCGCATCGTGGACCACTACCGCTTTGAGGGAGAAAGCAACCCGGACGATATGTCTATTTTATATGCCGTGGAAACAGCCACCGGCCTGAAGGGCACCATCTCCAACTCTTACGGCCCCTATGCCGACGAGAATGTGGACACGTTCCTGAAGCAGGTAGAGGACATGGGCAAGAACCTCGACAAGAAAGACAAATAAACTAACTGCGCCTGAGGCAAGAGGAGCTGGCACAGGTGTGCCGGCTCCTCTTGTTTATATATAGAGCCATATATGGCTTGCCTCAGTCCTGCTGCTGCCCGTTTTCCCCGAGCCGCTGCCCGCCCTTGGCGGAAACGTTCAGCGGCTTCAGTTGCTGCGTCAGCGTCTCGCCTCCTTTGATGGCGAAATCCAGCGTGCGGACTGGGAACGGAATGAGAATGTTGTTTGCGTCGAAGGCCTTCTTGATGCGGATGATGGCGTCGCTTTTAGCACTCACGAAATCTACCTGCCGCTTGTAGGTTATCCAAAAGCGCGCCTTAAAGTTGATGGAACTGTCGCCGAAGGCATCGTACATCACCTCCACCTCCTTGGTCTTGACGCGGTTTTTCACATCTTCCAGCGCCTCAGTCACTACCTGCTGCACCTGCTCCAGGTCTTCGGCGTAAGACACACCCACTTCCAGGTCGATCCGGCGGGTGCCCTTGATGGAAAAGTTCGTGACCGGGTTCTCAAACACCATCTTGTTCGGCAGCCACACCATTTCTCCCGTCGGCTGCCTAATGTCGATGGTGCGCAGCGTGATGCGCTCAATGATGCCGAAATAGTCGTTCGTCTCAATCATATCCCCCACTTTGAAAGGCTTCTGCACGGCTATAATCACACCGGAGATGAAGTTGGCGGCAATGTCCTGGAAGGCAAAGCCCAGCGCCAGGCCAATGATACCCACACCAGCCAGCATGGAAATCACCACCCTGTCAAGGTTGAGTATACTGAGCACGAAGAAAAAGCCCAACACCAGCATGCCGATGTACAGGAGCGTCAGGACGAGGTTGTTGAGCGCGGAGCTGTGCGAAAACCTGTCAACCACCTTCCCAAGCGATTTCCGGATGAACCCGGCCACGTAAAAGGTGGCGAAGAGCAGCACCAGCGCGACAAATAAATTTGGCAGCATCAGCACAACCTGCGCCCCCCAGGCCTCCAGCTTGCTCCACAGCAGCTCTAGTGCGTCGTTCATGTCTTTCATACCGTACTTCTTCTCTTTAGAGCAAGCCCTGTCAGGCCCACACTCTGGTGCCCTCCGTGCAGTTGCGGCACATGTCTATATTGGCCCTGGAGCCCAGGAGCGTTTGCCTGAACTGGCTGTAGGCCGGCCCGCGCCATATCTTCCCGAAATCAGCTTCCTTCAGATCGCCCATGCGGTACTCCGCGTCCTTGTCGAAGCAGCAGGGCACCAGCAGCCCGTCCCAGGTAATGACGCAGGAGTGCCACATCTTCCAGCAGTGGTTCAGCAGCTTGTTTTTGATGGTATAGCTGCCGTCGCCGTTGTTCCTGTACCGCGAGTAATAGTCGATGGTGGGGATAAGCGGGGAGCCGTGGGCATGGTCGTAGATCTGGGCCGTCTTGAAAACCACCTCATCCACGCCTAACTCCCGCGCCATCTTCTTTACGTCTTCCAGCTGATGCTCGTTGGGCCGCACAACCAGAAACTGGAACATGACATGCGGTGTTTTCGATTTCAGCTTTTTTTTCCACTTCACCACGTTGCGGGTCCCCTCCAGCACCTTCTCCAGCTTGCCGCCCACCCTGTAGGCGGCATAGGTCTCCTGCGTGGTGCCGTCAATAGATACGATCAACCTGTCCAGTCCGGATTCCACGGTTTTGCGGGCCGTGTCATCATCCAGGAAATGGGCGTTGGTGGAGGTGGCGGTATAGATGCCTTTGTCTGAGGCGTACCTCACCAGTTGCAGGAAATTCTTGTGCAGGTAAGGCTCCCCCTGGAAATAGAAGATGAGGTAGAGCAGGCGCCGGTGCAGCTGGTCGATGGTTTGCCGGAAAAGCTCGTCCTGCAGCATGCCGGTGGGGCGCGTGAAGGAGCGCAGCCCGCTGGGGCACTCAGGGCAGCGCAGGTTGCAGGACGTGGTGGGTTCCAGCGAGATACTGACCGGGTAGCCCCAGTGCCTGGCCCTGCGCGTCAGCTTAGAGAGCATGTAGCTGCCCACCACCTGCAGCGCATTCAGGGCCCGCAGCGGCGTCAGTTTCGATATAAAGTTAAGCCCGTCGGCCAGGTGCAGCTTCATATATAAGGAGGTTAAGGCAGCGGAAAGGCTTTGCCGCTGCACGTAAAAGGGCAGCCACGGCGGCTGCCCTCTAAGGTATGGTTTCTGGCGCGAAAGGCCAAGTTCCCGGCTTCTAGTAGCGGAACAGCGCCTTTACGTTCGCCCGCCCGCCGGTGGTGGCGTTCTCCTGTGTGCCGTTGTTGCTGGCCACAAATACCTTTCCGCCCTGTGCCATGGTTTTGATGGCCGCCATGTTTATCAGGTCATCGTCGCCGCGCTGGTACTCGTCGTGTACCTCGGCGGTGGCGCTCGCGGCGTTGTAGCTGCCCCAGACCGGCTGGCCCGGTGCTATAAACAGCGTGTCTACCCGGCCGTGTACCGCCTCGGCCGCCACGGTGGCGATGTCTTCGGAGGTAGCGCCGGTGCCGGCCACGTTCTGGTAGCGCGCCATGGAGTCGTTGTGCCCCTGCTGCAGCAGCGGTTTCACCACAGTCAGGGCCTTCTCATGCAGCACATTCATGTCATCCACGCCCTCGTTCACGTTGATGTTCTGCGCCACGATGTGCCTGTACTTGCTGATGTTGCGGTATATGCTGCAGTAATGGTCTACGCCCGCCAGCACGAGCGGCTCGGTGGCATTGTGGAGTATCTGCTGCAGGCTGTTGTCTATCTCCAGCATAAACTCGCGCACGCGCGCATGCTCCTCGTCGCCTTTCGTGCTTCCGGCCCCATGCACAATGTTGCTGCCGTTTACCGTGGTGGTGGAGTTTGTGAAGTCCTGGTCGTTGCCTTTTATATCAAACCTGAGGGCCTGGTTAAAGCTCTCCGGCACAAAAGAACTGATGTCTATCGGTCTGATCCTGTCGATGGTCGCTTCATAGAAAGCAACTTTCTCACGGTACAGGTTCAGGATAAAGAAACGCCCGTTCTGGCTCAGGAGAGGCAAGATGGGGGTAAAGTAAAACTGGTCGAGCACATATACCTCGTTCGGCAGCGTGATCGGCAGCGTGAAATGCGCCGCGTAGCCCTTCGTGATGAACAGGGCCAGACCCTCGCCCTGGTGGCGCCAGAAGTTGTTGTCGTGCAGCAAATCTTCGGCGGGTTTCAGGTACTGCGCTATCTCCGCTTCCGGCACATCGTGCCTCTCCAGCAGTTCCTTCGCCTTCTTCACCTGGTTCTTGAAGCTGATGCTGTCTGCCCCATTCAGGGTTTGCTGGCCCGCGCGGTGCGTAGGCAGGTAGAAGGAAAGGCACAGGGCATTTTGGTTGTTGCTCTGTACATTTATCAACTTCTCGATGTCGCTTTTATTGATTAATGCCATATAAATTTGTTTTAAAATAGCGTAAGAAATCCTTCCGGTTGGCCTCCGTTTATATAGCGGAGATTAAGTAAAGGTACGCAGCAGAACAGCCAACGGTTATTTTGAGAAATGGTATATAGGGCACTCTGAGGCGGGATGATAGGAAACGGCAAGTTGCCGGGGAAAGCGACAGCGGATGGGCTGCACCATATGTAAATACAAAGGGAATAGGTAAATACAACCGTCACGCCCCCCTCTATCTGCGATCCTGAAGAGGGGCAAGAGTAAGCATGCTTTGCTCTGGGTTGTATATGACACCCTAAAGCCTGGCTCCGGAGCATTTATCTACAGCCCGAGCCCGGATTCCTAACGCTGACAGCTGATAACCCACCCCCTCCGGGTGGGTTATCAGCTGTGAAAAACTACCCCATTTATATATCGCAACTTGAGTTATGTATAGCTCCTTTAACTCACACCCGCAATGAAATGGCTCCAGAGAGGGGGCCTTTAGCCGAACAAGCTGCCGAAGACTTCCTCCAGTCTGCCGAAGGCGTGTATGTTGATGCTGAACTTGCTGAAGTCAAGGCCCTTCTTGTTATACTTTGATATATAAATATCCTTGAAACCCAGCTTTTCGGCCTCCGTGATTCTGTTCTCGACCCGGTTTACGGCGCGCACTTCGCCGCCCAGCCCCACCTCTGCAGCAAACGCCGCCGTGCTCGGTATGGCCATATCCTCGAAAGAGGAGAGGATGGAGGCACACACGGCCAGGTCCAGCGCCGGGTCCTCCACTTTCAGGCCGCCAGCGATGTTCAGGAACACGTCCTGCGCCCCGAGGCGGTAGCCGCCGCGCTTCTCCAGCACCGCCAGCAGCATGTTCAGGCGCTTGCCGTCGAAGCCGGTGCTGGTGCGCTGCGGCGTGCCGTAGGTGGCGGGCGTCACCAGGCTCTGCACCTCGATCAGCAGCGGGCGGTTGCCTTCCAGCGTAGCCCCGATGGCGATGCCGCTGAAAGCGTCCTCGCGCTGCGAGATCAGGATCTCCGACGGGTTGCTCACCTCGCGCAGCCCCGACCCGAGCATTTCATATATACCCAGCTCCGAGGTAGACCCGAAGCGGTTTTTGGTGGTGCGCAGGATGCGGTAGGTCATATGCCGGTCGCCCTCAAACTGCAGCACCGTGTCCACCATGTGCTCCAGTATCTTCGGCCCGGCCAGGTTGCCCTCTTTGGTGATATGGCCAATCAGGAAAACCGGCGTGCCGCTCTCTTTGGCGAATTTCAGCAGCTCGGCGGTACACTCGCGCACCTGGCTCACGCTGCCGGCCCCCGACTCGATGAAAGAGGAGTGGAGCGTCTGGATGGAGTCGATGATGAGCACCTGCGGGCGCACCAGTTCTATCTGCTTGAAGATGTTCTGCGTGCCGGTTTCTGTCAGGATAAAGCAGTCGGAAGTCTGGGCGCTGAGGCGCTCGGCCCGCATCTTTATCTGCTGCTCGCTCTCCTCGCCGCTCACGTACAGCACCCGCAGCCCACGCAGGCTCAGGGCGATCTGCAGCATCAGCGTGCTTTTGCCGATGCCCGGCTCGCCGCCTATCAGCACCATCGAGCCCGACACGATGCCGCCGCCCAGCACCCGGTTCAGCTCCTGGTCCTGCGTCACGACGCGCTGCTGCTCCTGGTAACTGATGTCGGCTATGGGCTTGGGTTTGTTGGACACCTGCGCGCTGCTGCTGCCCACTTTCCAGGCGGAGGTGGGGGTTACTTCCTCGCGCTGCACCACTTCTTCCACGTAGGTGTTCCACTCGCCGCAGGCGGGGCACTTGCCAATCCACTTGGCCGACTGCGCGCCGCAGTTCTGACAGAAATAGGAGGTTTTTATCTTTGCCATTGGTGTCGCTGTTCGTGTTTCGTTGCTCAGCTATGTTGTTAACCTATGAGTTGTCCCACCTATGTGGTCTACTACTGTTCATCCCTGCGGCCTCACTTCTTTTAAATCTTTTTGCTTGTATTGGAGCTCTCAGGCCGAGGGGGAAAACTGGAAAAGCTTTCACTCCGTGCCACTAAACAGACTCTCTTGACATAGTCCAGAAGACTATTCTCTTTAGGGCATTTACACCAGGTATAATTCCCAAGCACACGTTAAGAAAACAACTTTTTGGCGCAGCCCTTCCCCATTTTACACCTCGGCAGGCACGGCCGCCTGTTTGAAGTACACCCGGAAGGTAGAGCCTTTGCCAAGCTCGCTCTCCACCTCAATCTTGCCGCCGTTGTTCTCGATAATGCGCTTTACGATATACAGGCCGATGCCGGTGCCCTCTACGTGGCTGTGCAGGCGCTTGAACATGGTGAACAGCTTGTGCTGCTGCTCTTTTTTGATGCCAAGCCCGTTGTCCTGCACCTGCAGCACCAGATAGCCTCCTCCGTCGTAACAGGTGGCGATATGCACCTCCGGCGCCCGCTCCGGCGATTTGTACTTGATGGCGTTCGACACCAGGTTATATATGATGCTGCGCAGGTTCTTGCGGGCATATAAGATGTCCTTCACCTCAAAGTCGGTGGTGATGGTGGCGCCAGACTCCTTTATCAGGCTGCCAATGTCGTTGGTGATGCCTTCCAGCATGGTGTCGAACGAGAGCGGCTCCACCGCCGACTGCAGTTCCTTCTGCACCTTTGTGATTTCAGCCAGGTCGGCGATGGTGCCTTTCAGCTTGTTTACGGCGTGCTGCATCATATCGAGCACCTGCTCGTCCTCCCTGTTCAGCTTGCCCTGCAGCACATCGCGCAGCAGCGTAGCCAGGCCCTCCATGTTGGCGATAGGGGATTTAAGGTCGTGTGAGGCGGTATACACAAAGCTGTCGAGGTCGTTGTTGATGCGCAGCAGCTCGTCGTTTTTGTCGCTCAGTTCGTCGTTGGCCCCCACCAGTTCCTTCCGGGCCCGCACCAGTTCCGTCACCTCCACGGCAAACACTAGCACCGCCTCCACCTGTCCGTTGCCGTCGAGGAGTGGCTGGTACACCAGGTTGAAGTAGCCGTGCGCCAGCTGCCCGTTGTTGCTCCGGTCGAAAGTGGCGGGCATCTCGTTCCCTACAAAGGGCTGCCCCGTCCTCAGCACACGCTCCATACGCTTAAAGAAGCCTTTGCCTTCCTCCTTGGTGTGCGCCTCATATATGGTTTTGCCTACCAGCGGGCGGTTGCCGTACAGCCGGCGGTACTGCGGGTTGGCCAGCACGTACTGCATATCGGGGGCCCGCACCAGGCCTACCACGGCTGGTACCTCCAGGAACAGCTTTTGCAGCAGTTCGGCGTTCTGCTTTACTTTCCGCTCCGCCTCCTTTATGTCCGTGATGTCGATGATGGAACCGATGTGGCCCAGGAACTCCCCGTTGATGCCATAGCGCGGCATGGCCGTGTTCATCACCCAGCGTAATACGCCGTCGCGGCGGCGCATGCGCATTTCCATTTTAAAGGAGTCCGATTCTTTGGCAGCCTTCCGGAATGTTTCGGTATATTCCTGCGTATGCTCCGTCCCCAGCGCCCTGCGCCAACCCATGCTGATGCTCTCCTCAAAGGTGAGGCCGGTAAAGTCGAGCCACTGCTTGTTCACATACATGCAGTTTCCGGTGGGGTCGCCCACCCATATCATCACCGGGGCGTTGTCGGCCATGGTCCTGAAGCGGGCCTCGCTTTCTACAATCGCCTGCTGTATGCGCTTCTCGTCCGTAATATCGCGCACCTCGATGATGGTGGCCGTCGGAACGCCGTTTTCGATGATGGGACGCGCCGCGCAGGTAACATCGAAGAAGGTGCCGTCTTTCCGGATAAACACGTCTTCGTAGGCCCGCATGCTGTTGTTGGTGGGCAGCGCCCTGTCGATGGGGCACTCGTGCTGCGGGAAAGGCGTGCCGTCGGGCCGCGTATGGTGGATCATGTTGTGCAGCGGCTGTCTGGAGATCTCCTCAAACGTATAGCCCGTCATTTCCTCGGCTGCCGGGTTCATAAAGGTGCAGTAGCCCCGGGCATCCATCATGAAGAGTGCGGCGGTGGCGTTGTCGGTAATCGTCTGCTTCAGGCGGTTGGAGCGGCGCGTGTTGGAGAGCGACCAGATAATGAACGCCATCAGCAGGCTGATGATACCACCCCCCATCAGTATAAAATAGGGTAGCCCCGAGTCGGCGGTGCGCCCGTACTCCGAAGGTGCCGTGATGTAGAGGCGCCAGGTGTGGTTGCCAATGGTGATGGTGTTGACCTGGTTGAATTCCCTGCCATTCCTGGCCCTGTAGTGAAGCGTGGAGTCGGTGCTGAAGAGCAGGGCCTCCTCCGTAAAGCCAGTGCCGTCATATACTTCTATGTCGATGTCCTGGTAATTCTGCTGCAGGATGGAGGTCATCAGGTCATTGGCCCGGAAGGGGCTGTACACAAACCCCTTGATCAGGCGCTGCCGGTCCTGGATGGACTTCGGGTCGGCGTTGTCTTTGAACACCGGCAGGTAAATCAGGAAGCCCGCCTGCTCATCCCTGCCGTTCTCCTGCACCAGGCGCACCTTGCCCGACATGGCAGGCTGCTTGGTGTCGCGGGCAATGCGCATAGCCGACTGGCGCACGCGCTCACTGAACATATCGAACCCCAGAGCCCGCAGGTTGCGGCCAGCGAAAGGCTCTAAGTACATAATGGGCGTATAGGAGTAGCGCCTGCCCTCCGGGGTGACCTTGTAGCCGCTAAAGCCCTCGTCATGCAGTTTCTGCTCATGTGCCGCTACCTCCGAAGGTTTGTGCAGAAAATGGGCATACCCGATGCCCTGTATGCCCGGGTAATTCTCCTCGATCCCCAGAGAATTGTAATATGACTGCCAGGCGCTCCGCTCTACGGTGTCGGAGGCCACGAAAAAAGCCTTTGCCCCGATAAGCACCTGGATGTAATTGTGCATGCGCCGCTCCACAGCCGCCGTAGCCTGGTTGGCGCGCATGGAAAACGCCTTCTGGCTGCGCTCCTCCGCCTTTTTCTTGGTCTCGGAGTATATAAACAGCGTGAGCAGAAAAATGAGCAGGAAAGAGAAGACCGCGATGTAATGATCTCTTAAAAACCGGGCTAGCCTGGCTACTTTCATCTGAGTCGGTATCATGTTGAGGCCCTGGGGCAAGAGCAAAAGGCAACCTCGGCCTTTAATAGTTCCTCTACAGGCAGTTTAATGTTGTCTATCAAATTTAGAGAAAAATGCCGGATACCAGCATAATATGAAATCCGTGGCCGCAGAAAAATTATATTCTGCTCACAAACCCGGCTTGCAAAGGTAAGGCAAAACGAGTATATTCCTTCTTTATTGCACCTCCAGGGCCCAGTTAGCTAAATACTTCATTTCCAAGAGCCAGCCATATGAAAACAATGCAGCAGAGGTTTCACGAGTATGGCCTGAGCCACCAGAACCCCACCAATAAGCTGATCCACTGGATATGCGTTCCGCTGATATTTTTCAGCATCACGGGGCTGCTGGCCAGCATCCCCAGCGGGGCCTTGCAGCAGTTGTTCCCGCCGCCGGTGCGGCCCTATATACATTTTGGCACTTTACTCCTCCTGCTTGGGCTGCTGTTTTACCTGCGCCTGTCGGTTGCCATGTTTCTGGGGATGGCCCTGGTGAGCGCGGTGGTGCTGTGGGCGGTGCATGCCGTGGAGGCCGCTTCCGGTACGCCCCTGTGGCTTATATGCCTGGTGGTGTTTGTGCTGGCCTGGGTCGGGCAGTTTTACGGGCACAGGTTGGAGGGGAAGAAGCCGTCTTTCCTGAAAGACCTCCAGTTCCTGCTGGTGGGGCCGGGCTGGCTGCTTGGCTTTATTTATCGGAAATTGGGGATACCGTATTAACTTTGCGGCACCAAAACGTATCCGATGCTGGAAATCATCAAGAGTTTGCTTATTGCCTTTTTTGCGGTGGCGGTGCTGTTGCCTGTGGTGCGTTACGCGCTGGTGAGGCTGTCGCCGGCGAAAGGCGCTGCTGCCTTGTCCGCCGACGAGCTAAAGTATATACAGAGGCAGGAACTGAAGCTCACGGTCGCCTATTTCTTTTTTGCGAGTGTGCTGGCGGTGTTCGGTGCGGGCATGCTGGCGCTCATCTCCAGCATCCTGCACGCCTCCACCGCCTATATGCACGTGCTGACGCCCAACTTCAGGGCCTTTTTTGCGCCGGGCTTGCTGCTGGGCCTCACGCTGGCCGTGCTGCCCCTGCGGCTGGTGCAGCGCACGCTGCTGCACCACGACTACGACCTCTACAAAACCTACACCCGCCAGGTGGAGGGCGAGCGCTCGAACCGCGTCTACAACCTGCTGCTGCTCGTGATGCTGGCGCTGTCGGGTATCGTGATATGGTATGCGCTGCGCTGGCACGTCAACATCAGCGAAGACAAAATTGAAGTCACCACCGTGCTGCTGGACCAGCGCGCGTACGACATGCGCGACATCCAGAGCATCCGTTTGCTGGGCGTGGAGGGCGAGTACCTGATTACTTTCTCCGACCAGACCAACATCAACACCACCTATCTCAAACCCATCACGCTGGAAATGATCGCCCTGCTGTCGGCGAAGTCGGGCAAGCGGGTAATCCGGTAGGGGCGGGGCGCCTGCCCGATGCACGGTCTTATATACAGGGAAGCCATTCCCGCTGATGCCCGTATGCATATAAAAGGGGCCAGTAACCGGTTTATATATAAACGGCGACTAAACGAGCAGGTAGAAATGAAAGACACAGCCAGGATGGCTTCCGCTCTACAGGGTGTTCAGGAAGCCCCTGTCCCTAAAGCGAAAAGTCCTGGGTTTTATGCCTTGATACTTTTGCCGCATTCCTTAGCTTTGCCCTATATACTTACTTCTAACATCCTAAACAGATAAAGCTATATGCAGTTTCGTGTAGAAAAAGACACCATGGGCCCGGTAGAGGTGCCCGCAGAAAGATACTGGGGCGCACAGACACAGCGCTCGAAAGACAATTTCACCATCGGCGGGCAAACCATGCCGAAGGAGGTGATCCAGGCCTTTGCCATCCTGAAAAAATCCGCTGCCCAGGCCAACGCGCAGTTGGGCGTGCTGGCCCAGGACAAGGCCGATATCATCAGCGAAGTGTGCGACGAGATACTGGCCGGTTCCCTGGACGGGGAGTTTCCGCTGGTGGTGTGGCAGACGGGCTCCGGCACGCAGTCTAACATGAACGTGAACGAGGTGGTGGCCAACCGCGCGCACGTATTGCTGGGCGGCAACCTGCTGGACGAGAAAAAGAAAATCCACCCGAACGACGACGTGAACAAGTCGCAGTCGTCGAACGACACGTTTCCGACGGCCATGCACATCGCCGCCTACAAGAAAGTGGTGGAGCACACGCTGCCCCTGGTCCAAAAGCTGCGCGACACGCTGCACGGCAAGTCGGAGGAGTATATGGATGTGGTGAAGATCGGCCGCACGCACCTGATGGACGCCACGCCGCTGACGCTGGGCCAGGAACTGTCGGGCTATGTGGCGCAGTTGGACTACGGCATGAAGGCGCTACGCAACACGCTGGCCCACCTGAGCACGCTGGCTTTGGGCGGCTCTGCCGTAGGCACCGGCCTCAACACGCCGGAAGGCTATGCCGAGCTAGTGGCCCGGAAGATATCGGAGTACGCCGGCCACGAGTTCATCACAGCACCCAACAAGTTTGAGGCGCTTGCCGCCCACGATGCCATTGTGGAAACATCCGGTGCGCTGAAGCAGCTGGCCGTGAGCCTGATGAAGATCGCCAACGACATCCGTTTGCTGGCCTCCGGCCCCCGTTCCGGCATCGCCGAGATCCTGATCCCCGAGAACGAGCCGGGCTCCTCCATCATGCCGGGCAAGGTAAACCCGACGCAGGCCGAGGCCATGACGATGGTATGCGCCCAGGTAATCGGCAACGACGTGGCCATATCGGTAGGAGGCATGAACGGCCATTTCGAGCTGAACGTGTTCAAGCCGGTGATGATCTACAACCTGCTGATGAGCGCCCAACTGATCGGCGACGCCTGCGACTCGTTCGACAAGCACTGCGCCGTGGGCATCGAGCCGAACACGGCCCGCATCAAAGAGAACCTGGAGAACTCGCTGATGCTGGTGACCGCCCTGAACCCGCACATCGGCTACGACAACGCCGCCAAAATCGCGAAGAAAGCACACAAGGAGGGCACCACGCTCCGCAAAGCCGCCATCGACCTCGGCCTGCTCACCTCCGAGCAGTACGACGAGTGGGTGCGCCCGGAGGATATGATTGGCAGTTTGAAAAAGTAGAGCCGCCATATTTTGCGTCTCATGCATTCCGATGGCAAAACAGAGAAGCAGCTCCGGTTGGGGCTGCTTCTCTGTTTTCAATACCCATATCCCGCAAGTTTAGCGGCAGCGCAACCTGTGGTTGCACGTTGCACCCAGCTTGTAACCGGCTTTTTTCCATATCTATACTTTCTCACCCTGAAAGCTGGTTGTCATACTTCCCCACATTTACCGCTGCGCTAAAATTTGCGGGACGATTTGACAATTTTCTAAATCCTTCTCCAGGGCACAAAGCCGTTGGCTTTACAGCAAATCCACCTGCCATCCTAAATACCATACTTATACCTGTGCTATAGTTAAAGTATGAGCAGTTGCTGTTTAGGCTGCTTTTCGTGTTTTCTATCTTGATTTAAGGCTTATCGTTAAAACAAGCTGTGCTTAGAGCCCGATCTGATTAATTTTGTAAACAAAACAGGTTTGCTTACAACAATCCCTTTACAAGACTTATAACTTAATCAAACTAAAAACTGATGGAAGTAAATGCCACTTTCTGGATAGGGTTCAACTTATTTGTGCTTCTAATGCTCGCGCTCGACTTAGGAGTCTTCAACCGGAAAGCGCACGTCGTCTCTGTGAAAGAAGCACTGACCTGGACGGGTGTCTGGATCAGCCTTTCCTTGATTTTCAACGGGCTTGTTTACTACTGGTTTGGCGAGACCAAAGCTATAGAGTTCCTGACCGGTTACCTGATCGAGAAGTCATTGAGCATAGACAATATCTTCGTGTTTGTGCTTGTTTTCGGTTACTTCCAGATCCCCGCCATCTATCAGCACAAAATCCTGTTCTGGGGTATCCTCGGGGCGCTGGTCATGCGGGTGATCTTTATCTTTGCCGGCGTTGCCCTCATCCAGCAATTCCACTGGACAATTTACATTTTTGGCCTCTTCCTGATCTACACCGGCTACAAAATGTTTACGGAGAAGGACAAGAAGATGGAGCCGGAAAATAACCCGGTCATCAAGTTCTTCAGGAGAATCATGCCGGTTACAAACCAACTGCATGGCGATAAATTCTTCGTTAAGCTGGACGGGAAGAAATATGCAACCCCGCTGTTCCTTGTACTTATCCTCATCGAAACCACCGACCTGATCTTTGCCGTTGACAGTATCCCGGCCATACTTGCCATCACGCAGGACCAGTTCATCGTCTATACGTCTAACGTTTTTGCTATCCTGGGCCTGCGCTCTATGTATTTTGCCCTCGCCCATGTGGTTGACCGCTTTGTTTACCTGTCCTACGGGCTCGCCATCATACTCGTGTTTGTCGGCTTGAAAATGGTAATGGTTGATATTTTCAAGATACCCACTTTTATATCCTTGCTTGTCATTGCTCTGATCCTGACAGTCAGTGTTGTGCTGTCCTTTATAAAAACCAGAAACGCAAATAATGCAGCTGACCATGAGAGTTAGGCAAGTCCTGTTTCAGACAGGTTTTTGAAGAAAGAACCTGCAGCTGTACCCTTCCCGGTCTTCTCCTTTTATTGGAAACCGAACGGAAAAGCAGCTCTCGGTCGGGCTGCCCCGTTCCGTAAGTTTAAGCGGCAGCGCAGTTTGTGGCTCTGTTTCGCAGCCTTTTGCAGCTGGCGTTCACCACAATTACGCTTTCACAAGTTGAAAGCTTGCTGCCGTACATCCCTCAAGTTATTGCTTTGCAAAAAACCTGCGGGATAAAGCATAAAGGAAGGTGAGGGCGGCTTTTTCGAACGGCAGAGCTATCCTGTCCTTTGGCTACAGACTTTGCGCCTATATACCCACAGCGGCTATGCTATAGCTTGCAGTAGCGCTATGGCATAGCCGCTGTGAATTTTAACCTGCAGAAACACGCAGCACCAAAAAGTGACCGCTTCTGATCAGGCTATTTTATATAGGAGAGTTTGTAAGCCAGCGGGATTTATATATAAACACTAGCTATAAACTCAACAAATCATATATACTACCAGCGATACAGTTCAGAGGGGGCGGCCTCCCAGGTGGTTTCCTCGGTTGCCTTCACCTGCATGGTGCCGTTGGAGGTCAAGGTCACGTTCTTCAGGTTGTAGATGCCTTCCTTCAGGTTTGCAGGCGTGGTCAGCCCTTCTACTATCGCCTGCGCCGGCAGGCTTCCTCCGTCTCCGGCAGCAACCGTACCCAGCACCTCAATGGACTTCATGGGGCAGAAGTAGAGCACCATCCTGCCGCGGCTTTTCTCCAGCCGCACGGGAGACAGGTTTGCCATCACGGTTTCGCCGTGCGAGAGCTTCTCCTCCTGCATTCTTTTCTGCAAAACCTCCGGCTGCGAAGAGGAGGTGATAATAACCTGCTTTGGTCCGCCACCAGAGGTCTGGTCGGTGGCGCCAAACAAATTTCGGATAAAGGTTGTGAAGGTGTTCATGATGCTAAACTTTTAGGTTATCAATTAATAAGAAAGGATCAATTGTCTAAGTCAGCAGGTTTATGTATTTACTTGCCAGCTCCGCGAACGGCTCATTAAGTTGAGAACGAGTCGCTCCCGGCTCTTGTTTTTCCTGGGCGCATATAAGTGTCTATGTACCAGTTTTTTGATGTGAACGTAATAAAAACAAATGCAAAATTCACCCTGTGTTATATAGTCTGCCAGCAGCCCTGTGTTGTGGCGCCGGTAAGTCAGGGGTTTTACCCGTTTCACCCCCACATAAAGTTCAGGGGCAGGCCATCACTCCGCGCTTCCAGAAGCTTTTTCCCAGTTTCATATAGAGCAGTCCCTATATAAATCCCGTTGGCATTGTAAATCCTTTTTGCCTTTTGATTGTTCTGGAGAGTACGCGTATATAAGAACCAACAAAAGAAGCAGATACCATGAAAGTAGCGAAAGACCCATCAGAGTATAACACGCTTACACCGGAGGAGGCGCGCATCATTGTACATAAAGGCACCGAGTACCCCGGCACGGGAGAGTACGAGCGCAACAAAGCCGAGGGCGTGTACTTGTGCAGGCGCTGCAACAACCCGCTCTACACCTCCGAGTACAAATTCGAGTCGCACTGCGGCTGGCCGAGCTTTGACGATGAGATAACCGGGGCGGTGAAGCGCGTGCCGGACGCCGACGGGCGCCGCACCGAGATTGTGTGCGCCAACTGCGGGGCGCACCTGGGCCACGTGTTCGAGGGCGAGTACCTGACACCCAAGAACGTGCGCCACTGCGTCAACTCCATCTCGATGAAATTTGTGCCGGCAGAGGACTTATGATAGCAACGGAAGACTAGAAAGCAGGGGCGGAAACACATCTGCTTTCTGCTTTCCATAGGCCTGCATTTATTCAAAGGCAGAATAACCTTGTGCCATCGGTTCAAGTAAAATCCGTTCATATAGCTTTAACACGTCCCGAAAAGACCCTATGGACAGACCATCCTTCTTCAGCACCCGCTACAACAGCTTTAAATTTGCCTTCAAGGGAATGACCGCTGTTTTCCGCAGCGAACCGAACATGCACCTGCACGTGCTGGCCAGCATCGTGGTATTTGTGATGGCTTACCGTTTTGAGGTGACGCGCACGGAGTGGTGCCTGCTGGTGTTCTGCGTGGGCGTGGTGTGGATGGCGGAGATCTTCAACACCTCCATCGAAACGCTGACCGACCTGGTGTCGCCGGAGCAGCATGTGCTGGCGGGCAAAACCAAAGACCTGGCGGCAGGGGCGGTGCTGATGGCCGCCATTACGGCCGTGGTTATCGGGCTGATCATCTTTGTGCCCTACTGGTCGGCGTATCTAAACAGTTAGCCCTGCAGGCTTATATATAAGAAGGGGTTTATTACCTTTGCCCCGCAACAGGAACAGGCGCTATGGCGAAAGCAGGCATTACAGCATGGGCATATGTACTGGCGGCCGCATTGGCGGTGGCCGGCTGCAAGCCGGGCATATCACCCATGATTCCGGAAGGCGCCACCGCCAATGCCATGGGCGCCCCTTGGCTGAACGAGCTGATACAGCAATTGCAGGAGGAGAAACCTGCCAACCCGCCCGCCAAAATCTACCGCTACACTTACCACGACCAGGAAGTATACTACCTGACCAGCCGCTGCTGCGATGTGCCCTCCAAGCTATGTGACATGTACGGCAACGTGCTGTGCCAACCCGACGGCGGCATAACGGGGAAGGGTGACGGCCGCTGCCCCGACTTTTTTGAGGCGCGCGAACACGAGACTTTAATTTGGGAAGATAAACGAGAACAATAAGGAACCATGACTGGAAACGACGTACTGAAAAACCTATCGGAATACAACATCTGGGCAAACCAGACCATGCTGGACGTGTTCAGCAGCCTGCCGGAGGTACCTGCCAACGCTGCCCGCCTGTTCAGCCACGCCCTGAACGCCCAGGCCATTTGGATTGCCCGCATCACCGGCACCGAAAGCCCGGTAAAGGTGTGGCAGGAGCACGACCTGGAGGAGCTGAAGAAGCTGCACCAGTATTCTTCGTATAAGATAGCGGAACTGGCGCAAAATGCCGATGAGGCCGAGTTTAACCGCCTGATAGACTACAGCAACAGCCTGGGCAACCAGTACAGCACCCGCGTGCTCGACATCCTGACGCACGCCTTCAACCACGCCACCTACCACCGCGCCCAGACCGCCACCGACCTGCGCAAGAACGGCCACACCCCGCCCAACACCGACTACGTGACCTACGTGCGGGAACTGATGGGGCAGGTGTTTTAGGACGTCGGATTTTAGACGTTAGACACAGGATTCCATATATAAAAAGGAGCGCTTTCATCGGAAGCGCTCCTTTTTATATATGGGACAGTTACAGTTCTTACTCCTGCGGCAGTTCAATGGTGCCGAGGTCTTTTATCTGGTCTTTCGTTACACTCACGTTTTCGACGGTTGTGTCGTGTGCAGCATCTTCGGTATAGAATTTAACGGTATAGGCTCCTGCCTCCACGCCTTTGATGAGGAAGTCGCCGTTATCGTTGGCAAAGCCCCCGATGGTATCATTGGCCGCTGAAATAACATAGATGCCCGGCTTGTATTCGGCGGGCGTTACCTTGCCCCGGATGCCGCCCGCAATGGCCTGCGTGATGGTGCGCACCACCGGCTTTAGGTTATATTGTCCGTTACCCCTTGCCACCACCGACTTGGCCGCGTCGAAGTCCAGCAGCACCATATAGGTCACGTCGCTCTCGAGGTCGGCATTTAGCTGAAGTTTTACCCCGGAGGTCTGGCCGCTTGGCGTTTTCAGGTCTACCACTGAGCCGTCTTTCAGCTTAAGCGTGTTGTCGTCGCCCAGTATCAGCCTGATCTGGGAGATATGGCCTGCCGGGAGGTTGGCGCTGGCCAGCAACGTGTCGCGGCCGTTCGCGAAATCCAGCAGGTTATATATGCCCGGGTGAATCTCATCGAGTGTAATCCAGCCGCTTTCGTTGTCTTCGTCCTCCTTGTGCACCTGCACCGACTCAATCTCCACGTTTACCTCCTCATAATCGCCGGGGGCGTCGGTGAGTCGGACTTCCATCCGGGAGGTGCCGGTGCTGTCGTCTGTGTCACTGTCGCATGCGCTGAAACCAAGCAGCAGGGCGCTGAGCAGGAAGGGAATGATGTGCTTTCTTTTCATATATAAATTGTATTAAGTTAAACCCTTATTCGGGCAAAATCGCATCCGTTATACGGCAAAACGAGAAATAGTTGCATTACAATATATAGAAAGGCAAAAATAAAAGCCAGCAGACGAGTTGATCTGCTGGCTTTTATATATGGAATCATATATAAGCAGGCATCAACCTGCTTCGCTGTTCCTATTGGTTGGCCCCTGCCTTTGTGGTGTCGGGGGTGGCTGCCGGCTTGGAAAGCTGCCGCAGGAAGCCGCCCACCTTGTCGGTGGCCTGCTTCTTAAGCTGCTGCTGCGCCTCCAGGCGCTTTTTCTCCAGTTCCTGCTGCGCCTTCAGCTCCAGCTCGGCTCTCCTGCGCGCCAGCTCGTTCTCCAAGCTGTCCTGCAACTGCTGCTTGCGCTGGTCCACCCGTTGCTTGGCCTCTTCCAACTTGTTCTGCACCACGCTCTGCACTACATCGGCTGCCTTCTCTTTCACGGAGCCGCCCGCCAGCGAAACCCGCGGATCGGAGTAAGTGCCGCCCACGTTCAGCTTCAGTGTGACGCGCTCCGAGCTTGCCAGGCTCTCGTTGCCGAGCAGGCTCGCGAGGCGGGTGTTCAGCTCGCGGCCCACTTTGCCGGCGGGCACATCCAGCGCGGTCACGTAGTCAATGCTGCCGTCGGCGCCGGTGCTGCCGCCCACCGACATGCCAATGTTGCCGACATCCAGCTTAAAGGGCTTCACCACCAGCTTACCGTCCACAATCTGGGCATTGATCACCTTGTTCTCGATCACAAAGTTCTTCAGCTCCTCGAAGTGCGTCAGGTTGCTGATCTTGTCTACAATCGGCACATTGTTTATCGCCGCCCGCAGCACCTTGATCACGCCAGTGCCATCCAGCGTCTTGAACACCGGCACCATGTCCTGGCCAAGCTCACCCGCAAACGCGAAGTTGGTGGAGAACTTGCCCTCCAGCACCTTGGCGATCGGGGCGAAGGCCTGCACCGTGTTGAAAGAATTAAACGCTTCTTTGAAGCCCAGGTCCTGTATATCCAGTTTCATATCGAACAGGGGCTGCTGCAGGCTCTGGGTGTTGTAGCTGCCGCTGGTGGCGAAGGTCGCGCCCAGCGTGTTGAACGTTATGTCGTTCAGCTTCGCCACCTTGTCCTTCACCTGCACCTGCCCTTTCATGTTGGCCAGCTTCAGGTTGTCGTACAGCACTTGCTTCGCGCTGATGTTCAGGGCCACGTCGAGGTTGGCGGGCACTTCCACCACGCCTGCCGCGGCTTCCTCCACAGGCTCTCCGGTATCCTCATCCACCATCCACTCGTTCACGTCAAAGCGGTTCGAGCTGATGTTGAAGGTGCCGCGCAGGGGCTGGTTGTCTTCCAGGGCATAGCCTATATAGTTCGAGAGGCTGCCGCTGGCCTGTATATCGCTCTTGCCCAGGCTGCCGCTCATGCTCTGCAGGTTGATGCGCTCGTTGTTGAACGTGGCGTTGGCCTTGTCTATCTTCATGCCCTGCGGCAGGTCGGTGCTCACAAAAGTCAGGTTGTTGACAGCCATGGTGCCGTTGGCGGTGATGTTGTTGTACTTCTCGGCCTCAATGTCGCTCATCTTGCCTTTGGCAGCCACGTCCGCGTTGATGCGGCCGGCAAGCGTCATGTTCTCGAGCGGGAATATCTTGGTGAGTTTGGTCAGGTCGAGGATGCCTTTGATGCGGCCATCGAACGCGGGCTGGTCTATGCCCTCCACCAGCATCCGGCCCTCCAGCGGCTCCCCGTCGAGGTTCATGTTAAAGCGCTCGATGTTGATGCGGGTATCGTCGGTGTTGCCGGTGGTGTTGCGGATGTTCGTCACCATGTTCAGGTCCTGGATGGGCGCCGGGAAATCCTTTGACTTCACGTAGCCGTTGGTCAGGTTCAGGTCGGCGTCTATCACGGGCATGCTGGTCTCGGAGTAGGTGCCTTTGGCGTCGGCATCCACTTTCAGCAGGCCGCGCAGCGTCATATCCTCCACCGGAAATACTTTTGTCATCTCCGCCAGGTCCACGTTCGCCTTCACGTTGCCATCCACCTGCATCGTCTCCAGGCCCTTTATTGTCATTTTCGCATCCACGGGGTTCTTGCCGAGGTCGAGGTGGAACTGGCGCACGTCGATGTTGGTGTTGGCCATTTCGCCGTCGCGGCTGTCCACGCTCATGTCCACGTTGATGTTGCGGGCGGCCTCCGGCAGGTCCGGGTACTTGAACATGCCGTCTATTATTTTCAGGTCCACGCCGTAACCGGGCATGAGGGTGTCGAGCATGCGGCCTTTCAGGTAGCCTTCAAAGCTCAGCTTTCCCTCCGTTTTGATATCCTCGAACTGCTCGCTGTACATGCCCGGCACCACCGACAGCACGTTGCGGAAATCCGTTTCGGTGGCGGTAAAGGTCAGGTCCATGTCAATCGCCTCGTCTGGCATCAGGATGGTTCCGGCAAACTTGAACGGAAATTCATTCACCCGGATGTTGTTGTCCTTGAACGTGTACAGCGACTTATCCAGGTCCATGGCCATGGTTACGTCGGCATCGAGTTTGGCATTCTCCAGGTAATTCACCCCGTCGTAAGTCATGATGAAGCGCTCGGCGGTGGTCTGCGACACCATATCAAACACATTCTGCTCAAAGTCGCCGCTGCCGGTGTGGTTCACGTTATAGCCCGCCATGCCGAACGGGATGCTCAGGTCGTCGTAATAGAGCGTGCCGTTGTTCACCTCCCAGCCTTTGATGGCCATTTTGAAGTCGCTGGCAGCCGTGTCGGCGGGCGTCTCGGCGGCAGAATCGGCGAGCATGATGTCCCAGTTGGCTTTGCCGCTCTTGAGCACAATAAGTCGTATCACCGGTTCGTCTAAGGTAATGGAGTTCACCTTCAGCTCGTCGCCCGAAATCACGCTCATCAGGTTCAGCCCCATCCGGAAGGAGGGGATTTGGGCCAGCGTGTCGGTGGCGAAGGAGTCTTTGCCGATCACGGACAGGTTCTCCACGCCCAGCGACAGGTTCGGGAAGTTGCGGAAGAGCGAGAGGCTCACGTCGTCTGTTTCGTAGACCACCCGGGCGTTAATGTTCCGGGCAATCTCTTGGTCCAGGGCCAGCTTGATTTTATCTTTGAAAAAAAGAGGCACTAACGCCGCTGCGGCAAACAGCAGGGCCAGGAAGACAAAAAAGCCGATGGCTACTTTTTTCATATATAAAACGGGTCTTTTCGTGGTGGATTTTGCTCTAAATAACGTTACAGTAAGGCTGATTAGCTAAAACCGTGCTAATTTATATATACGTTCCGCAGGAACATATTCTTCCTATTACAGCGCTGCAGCGAGTTTGTTTGGTATACGCATGGGTATAAAAAAGACTTTGATAATGTGCGTGTGCTGTCTGTGCGCCTATATGGCCGCGGCGCAGGACGTACACCTTACCCAGCAGTACGCCAACCGCCTGTCCCTCAACCCTGCTTTCGCTGGCATAAACAGCCCCTGGAGCGTGGCGCTCGCGCACCGCAACCAATGGCCTGCGCTCAACGGCTCCTTCGTCACCAACCAGCTTGCCGCCGACTTCAGGCTGCCAGAAACCAAGAGCGCCCTCAGCCTGCTGGTGCAGCAGGACCGCGCCGGGGTGGGCGGCCTGCAGAAATGGCAGCTCTCGGGCGGCTATGCTTACCACACCAACCTCTCCTCCAAATGGGCCATGTCGGCGGGCCTGCAGGCGTCGGCGGCCTCATTGCGCGTCAATTACGATAACCTGGTGTTCGGCGACCAGCTCACTGACAACGGAAAAGTGGCCGTGTCGTCGGCGGAGGCCAGCACGTTTGAGCCCAGCTTCTATATGGACTTTACGGTAGGCGGGCTTCTGTATACGGACCAGTTCTGGGTCGGGCTTACCGCGGCCCACCTCAACCGGCCCGACTACGGCTTTAACCAGGAAACCGCGCTGCCCCTGCGGTTCACTGCCATCGCCGGATATAAATTTTATGCTAAATCGTATGAGGAGCAGGGCCAGTTGTTCGAGCTGAGTTTTTCCCCGGCGGTTACATTTATCCACCAGCAAAATTTAAACCGCTTGGACTTAGGCATATATACTATTTACACGCCCCTCACGTTAGGACTCATATACAAAGGTGTGCCGGTGACGGGTGGAACTATACAGGACCAGACGGTGTCCATCATAGCGGGCCTGCAGCTGCGGAACGTGCGCGTTGGCTACAGCCACGACCTTGGATTGCAGGGTTTTAGCGCAGAGGCCGGCGGCGCAAACGAAATTTCACTCGTTTTTGAACCGTCCGGCATTAACAAATTGTTTGAAAGCCGCTTAGGCCGCAAATTAAACCGAAACATTGTTTGTCCGGCATTCTGATTTTATTTATAATTGCACATTAAATTCCGTTACAAGAACCTTATCTTAATTGGGTACTATTTTATGAAGTTAATTAAGTATTTATCAGCCGCGGTGATGGGAGGATTCCTCCTGGCCTCCTGCTCCAAGGGAGGGCAACCGACCAGTACTGACCCTGGCGACTACAGTAGCGCCACCGGTATTGAGTACGGGGAGGATGAAGAGGCTTTCGCGGTGCCGGATTACGCTGAGTTCCCGCAGGGGCCCGGCCTGGTGTTCATCGAGGGCGGCCGCACGGTGCTCGGCTCGATGGAGGAGGACATCGCCATGACGCGCGACAACGTGGAGCGCACGGTAACGGTGGCCTCTTTCTATATGGACGAAACGGAGGTGGCGAACATTCACTGGCTGGAGTACCTGCACTACCTGAAAAAGGACTCGCTGCCGGAAGTATACCAGGCGGCCCTGCCAGACACTACGGTCTGGTCGCGGCAGCTTTCCTTCAACGACCCTTATGTAACCTATTACCTGCGTTACCCGGGCTTCCGCTTTTTCCCGGTGGTGGGCGTAAGCTGGCTGCAGGCAAATGATTTTTGTATCTGGCGCACAGCCAAAGTGAATGAGAACTTCGCGGCCCAGGAATCTGGCGGCGGCGGAGGAGGCGGCTTCCTGGGCATCGGCGGAGGAGGCGGAGACGAGCCGGTGGCTGAGGGCGAGGCCCCGGGCATTGAGTCCGGGCTGGTGCTGCCGAACTACCGCCTCCCGACAGAGGCCGAGTGGGAGTATGCCGCGCAGGCCATGATCGGTACGCAGTACAACGAGGACGAAAACCAGAACAACCGGCGCCTTTACCCTTGGGATGGCCACCAGGTGCGCAACCCTTACGGCAAGGAGATGGGCAAGTTTATGGCTAACTTCAAGCGTGGCCGCGGCGACTATGCTGGTATCGCGGGCTCTCTCAACGACGGCGCCATGATCACGGACTATATCTACAGCTACCCGCCAAACGACTTCGGCTTGTACAACATGGCCGGAAACGTGAACGAGTGGGTGCAGGACATATACCGCCCGCTCTCTTACCAGGATGTAGAGGACCTGAACCCTTTCCGCAGAGACGGCTACCTGGATGAGGCGGAGAACTACGATTCAAGCGAGGGATACCACTCCCTGATCAACGACGAGGTTCGCGTGTTCAAGGGCGGCTCCTGGAAAGACGTGGCTTACTGGCTGTCTCCCGGCACACGCCGCTTCATGGCCCAGGACTCCGCCACCGCTACCATCGGTTTCCGATGCGCCATGATCAACGCCGGATCAAACAAGTAAGCGCTTTAACCCTTACCCTATATAAAAAGCCCGGAAGCAGTTCCGGGCTTTTTGCTTTATATCGATCGTAACACCTTATGTATGAGCGAGCAGGAAAAAACACATAAAATCATCTTCCGCTTTCACAGCAGCCTTTTCGGGAGAGAGATGGTGGAGACGCTCTGGGCACTGGAAGTAGATACAGCCCAAGGCCTATATAAAATAGACAGCATTCCGTACTACGTGCCGCTCATTGCCACGGAAGATGTGGTGCGGGCCATATATAACCAGATGGAGGAGGGCCTGCTGTACCAGGAAACCGTCACGCCATCCGGCAACTCTACAATTCAGGTGATCCGCCAAAGCGAGGAAACGCCGCTGCTGGACCTGCGTAAGGCGTTCGCAGCGTTAGGGTGCCTGTCGGTGGAAGTGAATGAGGATTTCTTTGTGCTGGAGGTGTCAGCTAATGTGAATTATGCCGTAGTGAAGGAAAAACTAGACGAGTTGGAGCAGCAGGGGGAAGTAGAGTATGCGGAGCCGTGTTTGTCGGACATCCACCGGGAGCAGACGAGCGCGTAAAATTAGTAACCTGGGCTGTTTATATATAGCTCTATATATAGAAGAGGAATAGTTAAGAGCGGCACACCTTACTTAACATTCAAATTTCTCTACGCTGCCGCAATCGTCGCCACGCTTACCTCGGCGGCGCCCGCCGCCAGCAGTGCCACCGCACAGGCCTCTAACGTCGCGCCGGTCGTCATCACATCGTCTACCAGCAGCACGCGCTTGCCCTGCACCAACTCCGGCTGCGGCACCTGAAACACCTGCTCCACGTTCTGCCACCTGTCGAAGCGGCTCTTGCTTGTCTGGGTAGAGGTATCGATAGCCCTATATAGGGCCTTGCCGTTGTGCGGGAGTTGCAGGGCGTCGGCCAGCCCTTTGGCAAAGCTCTCGGCCTGGTTATAGCCGCGCCGGCGCAGTTTGTGCCTGTGCAGCGGCACCGGCACTACGAGGTCAAACTGTTCGGAATACTGGTAGTCGGAGAGGAGGGAGCCGTAGCGCTGCCCCAGGTGCTCGCCCAGTTCCTTCGCCCCCTTATATTTGAGCCTGTGCAGCAGCCGTTGCACCCGGCCCTTGGGCATAAAGTGCAGGTAGGCAAACGCAAAGCGCACCGGCACCTTGCCCCAGAACCTGCGCTGCAGCGGGTTTAGCTCCGTTGCTCCATGTACATGCGTGTCGGTGTAAGGGAGTTTCACGCTGCACTTGGTGCAGATGTATTTCTCACCTCGGGCCATGGACCCGTCGCAGGCGTAGCAGCTCTGCGGGAACAGCAGCGAAAGCAGGTCGTCGAACATGGGCAGGGAACCGCGGTTTAAGGGATTATGGTTAACTTTGCGAAATCATATATACCTTTCATAGCTTACGGGCAACAGCATATAATATATAACAATGAGCTTAGTAGAAGAATTTAACGACTACCGCACGCGCATGAACGAGCGCATCATGTCTTACGACAATAAAGTGATCAAACGTTTCTTCAACCTCGACACCAACACCTATGCCGAAGGCGCCCTGGATGTGAAAACAAAGGAGATGCTTGGGCTGGTGGCCTCGATGGTGCTGCGCTGCGACGACTGCATCAAGTACCACGTGGGCAAATGCCACGAAGAGGGCATCACCGACGAGCAGATCATGGAGGTGTTCTCCATCGCCAACCTCGTGGGCGGCTCCATCGTCATTCCGCACTTCAGGAGGGCCGTCGAGTACTGGGAAGAGCTGAAAGCGCGCGGCTCAGCCGAATAAGCTACTGCTAATTGTTAGTTGTTGATTGTTTATATAGGAGAACAGACAATTAACAACTACTAATCAACAATCAAAGATGATGAAATTCGATTCCGACAACTTAGAACATAACTGGACACAGCTGCGGGCCATGCTGATGAAGCAGTTCGGCAAGAAGCCGGATATGAATGCCATCCTGTTCCTGATAGGCATACAGGAGTTGGGCAGGGGCATCCGGGAATTTACCAAGGAAGAGAAGCAGGACCTGATGCACATCGCCACCTGCAAAGTCTTCAGCCTCTCCGGCTACTACGCCTACACCGGCACCGACGAAGAGGGCTGGCCACACTACCAGGCCGTCAAACCCATCCCCTTCGCCAACCTGCGCGAGCAGGAAAACATGCTGAAATGGCACGTCATCGAGTACTTTAACCAATCTGAGGAAGCTTAAATAGACGCTGGATTTAAGACATTAGATTGTAGACTTTTTATTCACTAAAGGAGATCAAGTCTAAAATCTAACGTCTAACATCCTATGTCTCCAAAAACATGAAAATCATTACCTACAACGTCAACGGCATCCGTGCCGCGCTTACCAAGGGCTTCGGCGACTGGCTGAGAGCCGCGAACCCTGATGTGCTGTGCCTGCAGGAGATCAAGGCCGATGAGTCCAAGTTTGATAAGGCTTTTTTTGAGGCAATCGGCTACCACGTGTACCTGCACCCGGCTATCAAGAAAGGCTACAGCGGCGTGGCTATCCTATCCAAAGAGAAACCGAAGCACGTGCAGGTGGGCTGCGGCATCGAGTGTTATGATATAGAGGGCCGGGTGCTGCGGGCGGATTATGAGGACGTGTCGGTGATGAGCGTTTACATGCCCTCCGGCTCCAGCTGCGAGGAGCGCCAGGGCTTCAAGTTCAGGTGGCTCGACGACTTCCACGGCTATATCAGCGAATTGAAGCACCAGTTGCCCGGTTTAATAATCAGCGGCGACTATAACATCTGCCACCAGGCCATTGACATCCATAATCCGAAATCGAACGCCAACAGTTCGGGCTTTTTGCCGGAGGAGCGCAGCTGGATGTGCCAGTTCATTGGCAGCGGCTTCATTGACTCGTTCCGGCACCTGAACCCGGAGCCGCACAACTACACCTGGTGGAGTTACCGGGCAGGGGCACGTAACAAAAATCTTGGCTGGCGTATTGATTATAACATGGCTACCGAAAACCTGCGCCACCGGATAAAGCGCGCCGCCATTCTGACAGAAGCCAGGCACTCAGACCATTGCCCGGTGCTGCTGGAACTGGCGTAGGGGGATATACTAAAATACTCGCTGGTTGAGTTATTTATATATGGCTTTTTAGCAGCACATTTCGTACTTAACAGCAATACTTTAGCAGTATTTGGTTAACTTACCACTATAGCCGCCACGCGATAATTTCATTAGGACTATCAACATGAAACATCACGATGCACTCGACCAGTTGCTGCATCAGCTGCAGGAGTTCAAGCAGAAGTTCTACCTCAACATGCTGTTGCGGGGCAGCATCTTCGCGGCTGGGCTCCTGCTGTCTATATATATCATATATAGCCTGCTGGAGTATATGTTCTATTTCCCGGAGGCGGTGCGCGGTTTCCTGCTCTTCTCTTTCGTGGCGCTCGTCATCTACGTGTTCGTTCGTTGGATTGCACAGCCCATCTCGGCGCTGGCCCGGCTCAAAAAGATACTCTCCGACGAGCAGGCGGCGCAGCGGGTCGGGTCGCACTACCCCGAGATCCGGGACAAGCTGCTCAACGCCATCCAACTCAGGAACCTGGACCGCACCAATGCCCTGATCGCGGCCAGCATTGAGCAGCGCACGGGCCAGTTGGGTTCTTTCCGCTTTACGGATGCAGTGACCTACCGGGAGAACAGGCCCCTGCTGAAGTACATCGCCTTGCCAGCCCTTATTGCGCTGCTCATCGCGCTGGTGTACCCCACTATTTTTGTGCAGGGCACAGAGCGCATCCTCAACTACAAACGCCATTACGAGCCGCTGGCCCCATTTGAGTTTGTGGTGCAGAACGACCAACTGCAGACATATAGGGGAGAGGACTTTGAACTGAAGGTGGACGTGGAAGGCAAAGCCGTGCCCAGCGAGGTGTTCATCAACTACAACGGGCGGCGCCAGAAGCTGAACCCGAATGCCGACGGCACCTACACCTATACCTTTAAGCAACTGCAGAAGCCGGTGGAGTTCCAGCTGGAAGGCTCCGGTTTCATGTCGGATGATTACACGCTGCAACTGCTCTCGCGTCCCATCCTCAAGGACTTCCGGATGCTGGTGCAGTACCCTGACTACCTGAAGCGCAAGCCGGAGGAGATACAGAACACAGGCAACGCCAACATACCGGAAGGCAGCACCGTTACCTGGGATTTCGCCGCCGCTGAGACTGACTCCATTGCCTTAGCCTTCGCAGAGCCTGTTGAAGTCATATCCGCCGGAAAAGACGGCAACAGCTTTAGCGCCAGCAAAAAATTCAACAAGAGTCGCAACTATAGCATCAAGCTGCGCAACAGGCACAGCAGCAATAAGGAGGAGATAAACTACCAGATCACCACCATCCCCGACCGCAACCCGCAAATCAGCATGGAGCAGTTTCAGGACACAGTGCTATATGCCTATACCGTGCTGGGCGGCGATGTGTCCGACGATTATGGATTGACGCGCCTCGCGCTGCACTACCGCATCAGCAATGGCGAAAACCCGGACGCCAAATACAAGAGCCAGCCGCTTGCCCTGAACACGCAGCAGCTCAGCCAAACCTATTACTACCAGTGGAACACCGCCGCGCTGAACATGCAGCCGGGCGATAAGTTGGAGTACTTCGTGCAGGTATGGGACAATGACGGCCTGCAGGGGCCTAAATCTGCCCGCACCCGCACCTTCGAGCTGAAAGTGCCGGACAAACGCGAACTGCAGCAGGAACTGGACAACAACTCCCAGTCGATAGCCAGCCAGATGAGCCAGACCCTGAACAAAGCCGCGCAGTTGCAGGAAGAGCTTGAGCGGTCGGGGGAGAAGATGAAGACCAAGCGTGAGATGGACTGGCAGGACAAAAAGCAGCTTGAGAACCTGATGGCGAAGAAGAAGCAGTTGGAGCAGGATATATCTTCCATGAAGGAGTTGTTTGGCGAGCTCAACAAAAAGCAGAACATGCTGAGCGAGCAGGACAAGCAACTGGCAGAAAAAGCGCAGGAGCTACAGAAGCTCATGAACGACCTGCTGGACCCGGAGACAAAGAAGCTATACGAAGAGTTGGAGAAACTGCTGCAGCAACAACGCCCGAACGATGCCGAAATGCAGCAACTCCTCAGCAAGCTCGACAACAAAGAGCGGAACCTGGAGCGGGAGCTAGAGCGGGCGCTAGAGCTTTTCAAGCAACTTCAGTTCGAGCAGAAGCTGGATAACATTGCCGAGAAACTGCAGGAAATGGCCAAGGAGCAGCAGCAACTGGCCGAAAAGACTGAGCAGAAGCAGGAGGAAAACCCCCAATTGCAGGAGGAACAGAAAAAGCTGCAGGAGGAATTTGAGAATGTGAAGGAGGAGATGAAGGAACTGGGCGAACTGAACGAAAAGATGGACCAGCCCAACCAGATGGACGAGCAACAGCAGGAGCAGGACCAGCAGGATGTGGAGCAGGACATGCAGCAGAGCCAGGAGCAACTACAGAAAGAGCAGAACAAGAAAGCCAGCGAGTCGCAGCAGAAGGCAGGGCAGAAGATGGAGCAGATGGCCAAGCAGATGGAGCAGATGAGCAGTTCGATGAGCATGGAAAGCATGTCGCAGAACCTCGATAATCTCCGCGACATCTTGGAGAACCTGATCAAGCTCTCCTTCGACCAGGAAGACCTGATGAAGCAGTTCCGCGGCGTGAACCAGAGCGACCCGCGGTTTATCACTCTCTCCGAGCAGCAGCTAAGCCTGCGAGACAATGCCCAGGTAATCGAAGACAGCCTCTATGCCCTGGCCAAGAAAGTGTTCCAGATAGAGTCGTTCGTGACGCGCGAGGTTTCGGCCATGAACCAGAGCATGGACAATAGCGTGCAGGAACTCCGCGACCGCAACGTGGGCAAAGCCAATGCGCAGCAGCAACTGGCCATGACGAGCATGAACAACCTGGCGCTGATGCTGAGTGATGCCATGAAGCAGATGCAGCAGGCCATGCAGCAGATGGGCAATATGGCGGGCAAGCAAAAAGGCAACAAACCAAAGCCGGGGGAGTTGGGGGATATGCAGCAGCAATTGAACAAAAAAATCGAGGAATTGAAAAAAGGAGGCAAGTCGGGTAAGGCACTTTCTGAAGAATTAGCTAAATTGGCTGCGGAGCAGGAGGCGCTTCGCCAGGCGCTGAAAGAATTGGAGAAGCAGGGCCAAAAACCCGGCGAAAAGGGGCAGAACGGCGATATGGGAAATATCAGTAAGATGATGGAACAAAGCGAGGTTGATCTCGTTAATAAACGTTTGACTGAACAAACCCTGATGCGGCAGCGGGAAATACTCACCCGGTTGCTCGAAGCGGAGAAGGCTGCCAAGGAGCGGGAATTGGACAATAAACGAGAGGCTAAGACGGCGCAGGACATGGCACGCACCATTCCTCCCTCGTTTGATAAATACATCAAGGCAAAAGAAAAACAGACGGAGTTGCTCAAGACCGTACCACCTGCCCTTACACCTTATTACAAGCAGAAGGTAAATGAGTATTTCCAGAACATCAGTAAATAAGACGCACCTATTTTACACTTAACGATTAATATGAATCAGGTTAAAATTCAGATTCCTTCCCTAATCGAGAACATCAGAGTAATAGAAAGCTTTATTGATAACTCAAAAGATGAATTTGAGTTTGAAGATGACATCTATGGCAATATAATGGTTGCTGTTACGGAGTCTGTGAATAACGCTATCCGTCACGGGAACAAGTTTGACAAGGATAAGAACGTATACCTGACACTGCAGGTAGAGGACAACAAGCTGCTTTTTGAAGTAGAGGACGAAGGACCGGGGTTTGATTACGAGAACTTGCCGGACCCGACTGCACCCGAGAACCTGGAGAGCCCCGGCGGCCGGGGCATTTTCCTGATGCGCAACCTCTGCGATGAAGTTTCCTTTGACAACAACGGCAAGAAAGTACGGCTCATCTTTAATGTCTTACCCGCAACCAATGGAACATCCTATTGAGTTCTTTAGCGAAGACATCGCGTTTGAGCTAGATGAACCGGATCAGGTTTCAGATTGGATTGCAACAGTTATCGCACAGCACGGGCAGGAGTTAAGTGGCCTCACCTACGTCTTCTGTTCTGACGATTATCTCCACCAGATAAACGTGGAGTACCTCGACCACGATACCCTCACCGACATCATCACCTTCAACAATGCCGATACAGAGGGCACCGTTGAAGGTGATGTTTTTATTAGCGTAGACCGCGTGCGCGACAACTCCAGCGACCTTGGCACTTCTTTCAGGGACGAACTGCACCGCGTAATCATTCACGGTGTGCTGCACCTGCTCGGCTTCACCGATAAGTCAGAAGAGGAAGAGGCACTTATGCGCAAACAAGAAGATTCTTCCTTATCTTTGCGAAAGTTTTAAAGGCAAAAAGGAATTCCCAATCTCCCGCAGATGTTTCACGTGAAACGTCTCTAAATCCAGAATACATGTTTCCAGAATATGATGTAATAGTTGTTGGTGCCGGACACGCGGGCTGTGAGGCCGCCGCGGCTGCCGCCAAGATGGGTTCAAAGGTGCTGCTGGCAACTATGAACATGAATACCATTGCGCAAATGTCATGCAACCCGGCTATGGGTGGTGTGGCCAAAGGACAGATAGTTCGGGAGGTGGATGCCCTGGGAGGAATGAGCGGCATCATCACCGACCAGACCATGATCCAATTCCGCATGCTGAACAAGTCGAAAGGGCCAGCCATGTGGAGCCCGCGCGCACAAAGCGACCGTATGCGGTTTGCAGAAGCGTGGCGCCTGAGCCTGGAGCAAACAGAGAACATTGACTTCTGGCAGGAGATGGTGACAGGCATCGAAGTAGAGGGTGGTAGAGTCGCTGGCATACGCACAAGCCTGGGGATAACTATCAGAGGAAAGGCGGTAGTACTCACGAATGGCACCTTTTTGAATGGTATTATCCACATCGGAGAAAAGCAATTGGGTGGTGGACGCGCCGCTGAAAAAGCAGCCAAAGGCATCACGGAGCAATTGGCAGAACTGGGTTTTGAAGCAGGCCGCATGAAGACCGGAACGCCTCCGCGGGTAGACGGCCGCTCCCTCGACTACAGCCGAATGGAAGAACAATTCGGAGACGAGGAGCCATCAAAGTTTTCTTATACCGACACAGAGCCATTGCAGCAGCAAAGAAGTTGCTATATCACCTACACCAATTCGGAGGTGCATGATATCCTGAAAACAGGATTTGAAAAATCACCGATGTTCCAGGGCCGCATCCAGGGACTAGGGCCACGCTACTGTCCATCCATTGAAGACAAGATTAATCGTTTTGCTGACCGTGACAGGCACCAGATATTTGTGGAGCCGGAAGGATGGAACACGGTGGAGGTATATGTAAACGGCTTCTCCAGTTCCTTGCCAGAGGATGTACAGCTAAAAGCGCTGCGTAAAATCGAAGGGTTTGAGAACGCGAAGATGTTCCGGCCGGGCTACGCCATCGAGTACGACTTCTTCCCGCCCACACAACTGAACCTGACACTGGAAACAAAGCTAGTGGAGAATCTGTACTTCGCTGGCCAGATAAACGGCACCACCGGCTACGAAGAGGCGGCTTGCCAGGGACTGATGGCGGGTATCAACGCGCACAACAAAGTCAATAAAAAAGCTCCATTTGTGCTGAAGCGCTCGGAGGCATATATAGGCGTATTGATAGACGACCTCGTGAACAAAGGGACCAACGAGCCTTACCGCATGTTTACTTCCCGCGCCGAGCACCGCATTCTGCTGCGCCAGGACAACGCCGATATCCGCCTTACCAAGCTTGGCTACGAGCTTGGCCTGGCAGACGAAACCCGCAAAAAGAATGTGGATAAGAAGATAGAGGAAACAGGTGAAATCATCGCCTACTTGAATAATAAGCCGATTGAGCCAGGAGAAATCAACAGCCTGCTGGAGGAAATGGGCTCTGCCCCAATCGTAGAAAAGCAGCGGGCCGGACAACTCATCAAGCGGCCGAATATCGAGATAGAGCATATAGCAGCGGCAGTGCCCGCAGTAGCTGACTACCTGAGCAAGTTTAGGGCTGACAGCGTGGAGCAGGCGGGCATACAGGTGAAATACGAAAGCTATATCGTGAAGGAGTACAGCATGGCCGCCAAAATGAGCGAGCTCGAGAACTACATCATCAAAGAAAGAATAGACTACCGTAACATACCTGCCCTGTCGGCGGAGGCGAAGGAGAAGCTGCTGAAGATAAACCCTGAAACAATTGGGCAAGCCTCCAGAATAAGCGGCGTAACGCCAGCCGACATATCAGTGCTTATGGTATACCTGGGAAAATAAATGAGCTACGAAAGACTGGAACATTGCCCGATTTGCGGCAAAACAGAGTTTAAAAATTTTATAGTAGTAACAGACAACGCGGTATCAAAAGAGAGCTTTGTGATTGTGGAATGCGAGAACTGCACCTTCAAGTTCACAAACCCGAGGCCGGACATGCAGAGCATCGGGCAATACTACGAGTCGGAGGAGTATATCTCGCACAGCAACACCAAGACAGGCATTATCAACAGGGCCTACCATGTGGTGCGCTCCATCACCACAAAGCAGAAAGTAGAACTCATTAATAGACACGCGCCAGCAAAGGGCAGCGTCATGGACTATGGCTGCGGCACGGGCGTGTTCCTGGCGGCCTGTAAAAAAGATGGCTGGGAAGTACGGGGCATAGAGCCGAACGCAAAGGCACGGGAGGCGGCATCGGCAGAAACAGGCGAGATAATAGCCTCGAGCCTGCAGGATGTGCAGGGCGAAAAGTTCGAGGTGATTACGCTGTGGCACGTGCTGGAGCATATCCACAAGCTGAATGAAACCATGAGCCAGTTGCTGGAGAACCTGCAGGAAGACGGCACGCTGATCATTGCTGTGCCCAACGCCGACTCGCATGACGCGAAGGAGTACAAGGAGAACTGGGCCGCCTACGACGTGCCACGCCACCTGTACCATTTCACGCAGGCCACCATGAAGCGCTTCCTGAAGAAGCATAAAATGAAGCTGGAGGAAGTACTGCCGATGAAGTTTGACGCCTATTATGTGAGCCTGCTCAGCGAGAAACACAAGGACGGCAAAACCCATATGCTCAACAGCGTGCTGAACGGCTATAAGTCCAACAGCTACGCTGAGAAGCACGGGAACGATTACTCCAGCTTGATTTTTGTGGCAAAAAGAAAATAAAACACGCCGCAAGACGTGTGATACCTGATAGGCAAGCGAAAGTTTGCCTATTTTGATTTTGAGACATGATGCAAATGAAATTGACAAGAGCAGCCGTAGTGGCAGGGATACTGGCAGGGATAACGGCCTGCGCCACCATCAACGCGCCGGAAGGCGGGCCAAAGGACCTGACACCACCCACGCTGCAATCGAGCAGCCCGCAGGACCAGCAACTGAACGTGCAGACAAAGACCATCCGCCTGGTGTTTGATGAGGAAGTGCAGCAGGACAACCTGCTGAAGGAACTGCTGATTACGCCGACCATGAACAACAGGTACGAGGTAAGGTCTGACAAGACCGAACTTACGCTGGAGTTTGAGGAACCGCTGCCGGACAGCACCACCTTCACGTTCAACTTCCGGGAGGGCATCGTGGACATCACCGAGAAGAATGTGGCACAAGGCCTAAAAATTTCCTTCAGCACCGGCTCGTTCATAGACTCCAGCAGCGTGAGCGGAAAAGTGGTGAACCTGCTGAAGCAGACGCCGGAGAAAGGCGCTGTAGTTGCCCTATATCAGGCAGAGGACACCATGAATTTCCGTAAGCACAGGCCTTACTACCTCGCTAACACCGACTCAGCGGGCAGTTTTGAGATAGAGAATATAAAGGAAGGCAGCTACCGCATATATGCGCTGGTGGACAAGAACAGCAATTCGTTCTATGACAACGAAGACGAAAGAGTCGCTTACCTGACAGAGCCGATCCGGATATTGCCCGGCACAGATTCGGTGCTGCTGCAAACCGTGCGGATAGACACTAAGAAGCCTATCCTGCTGCAGCGGGAAAAATTCCTGGACCGGTTTATCGCCAACTACAACGAAGGCATCCAGCAGTTCGTTTCGACACCTGCGTCCAGCAAAGCCGACACCATTGTGCATCGAGTCAGCGCCGACGGGAAGGCTGTAGAGATGTTTAAAACCGCAGGCTTCGGTGGTGGAAAAGCCATTCTTGCTGCTGTTGACTCTGCTGGCAATATCACCGCAGACACTATTGATATAGCCTTTGAAGGGAAGCGGGCACAGCGGGTAAAGGGCGCGCAGCTCAAAGTTATGAACACCGCTTCAGGCAGCGGCTACAGGGCCGGGCAACCGGTGACGCTGGTGCTTGAGACGCCCGTGAAAATCACAGGCAATGCCCCGGTTACCCTGATGGCAGACACTGTGGTGTTCCAGCAGCTGACGTATCCGGAACAACTCAGCCTGGACAAGACGGGAACAGAGTTGAGGTTTACCCTGCCTAAAGTAGGGGATCGCGTCACGCAATTAGAGATCGTGCTCGATAGCACTGCAATTGTGCCATTGGTGGGAGACCCGCTTTCATTCAGCCCCATCAGCCTGCCAGTAGCAGAGGCGGGCGGAACCGGATCAATTACTGGCGCTGTCATCACAGAAAATGAATCTTATATAGTACAACTCCTCAACAGCGAGTACAAAGTGGTGGAGGAGCGGAAAAACCCTCAACAAATAGTATTCAAAGACCTGGAGCCCGGGCCGTACAGGATAAGGGTAATGGTGGATGAGAACAACAATGGGAAATTCGAAAAAGGCGACCCGGAGATGAAGCGGCTGCCGGAGAAAGTATATATATACCCCGAGGTGGTTGACGTGCGCGCGGGATGGGAGAGAGAAGACATCAACCTGGAGTTCTAACCGCAAGCAGGAACCATATATGTAAAGGAGGCCATGGCGCCTCCTTTTTTATGAGGTATAACCGCCAGCCATATATAGCGTACATCAAAGCTGTATACCTGCAGCCATCTGTATTGACCAAGGGCCCACAGCAATGGCTATATAAACCACATGGCAAAAGGCCCAACGGGACTTCAGCGCTGTCCGAATGCGCGGCTGCTTATATATGGCTTGCGTTATACAAGCTTCAGTTCATACTACTTTGAAGACAGGGCATATATGGTGCGGGCGTCCCAGCTCAAGCCTACTGTCAAAGGGCCTCTGGCCTGCATTTATCCATAGGCTTAGCAGCTATATATAGCTGCTGTCAATCCGGATTAATCTCAAAAAACACAGCACTTAACAAAAGCCAGCGGGGTAAGACATCCTACCCATGGATGCACCTGCACAAGGCCGCGCCTGAACAAATCCGTAAAGCACGTGTTTCGGACAGTATCCTGCTGTTTTAGCCATATATGGGAAATCCACAACAGGGGTGGTAAATGTGTGGATAAGCGTGGGTAAGTGTAAGGATAAGTTACACGACCCACCCCGGCACAGGAAATACACACGTGTGTAAGAGGGCAAAAGTGGAAACGGGTGTATAACCGAAGGCTGTAAATTACATTGTCCACGCATATGTGAAAGGTGCATAAAGAAATACACATTACCCGTGCAAAAGTGGATAAAGGAGACAATCCCTTGCTTATCTGGCATATATAAATCCAATACGTGTGGAGGAGTTGGTGAAAAGAGCGCAGGCTGTACACAAGTTACCCTCCGTACACAGAACTGGGTAAAGTTGTCAACTTATGAACACACCTGATAATGAAAGAAGAATATTTAAGAAATCATTTCATAAAAAATTATTAGGTGACAGAAGTTGTGGAAAGGTGAAGAAACAGACTTGTATAAGAGGGCAGGGGAAGTTACATCAGAACTATACAAAGGAAAAATCGATATATTTAAAACGGGAAGACACACTTCCAGAAATTAAAGACAACGCATGCTATTAAACATAGACCTTTCACTACCGTTCAAAGAGCCGGTAATCATATTTATGGTGGTGCTGCTAATCATCCTGATAGCACCGATAATACTCGAGAAAATAAAAGTTCCGGGTATTGTGGGGATGATATTGGCTGGTGTGCTGGTTGGGCCAAATGGACTGGGGGTACTGCAGCGCGATGAAAGCATCATACTGTTCGGGACCGTAGGAATATTGTACATCATGTTTCTGGCGGGGCTGGAGATTGATATGATAGACTTCAAGAAAAACCAGAAGAGGAGCCTGGTTTTTGGTGCGTTAACCTTCATAATCCCAATCAGCATCGGTACGCTGGTGTTTTACTACCTGATGGGGTATGAACTGATACAGGCAGTTTTGTTGTCGAGCATGTTCTCGTCGCATACGCTTATAGCTTATCCGATAGCGAGCAGGCTTGGCCTCAGCAAGAATGAGGCAGTAACCATAACTATTGGGGGTACCATAGTAACAGATACGGCTGTGCTCCTGGTGCTGGCAGTGGTAGCCGGATCCACAGAGGGCAACCTGGATATTTTCTACTGGGTAAAGCTGGCGGTGTCGCTGAGCATATTTGTGGCCATCATTGCTTTTGTGTTTCCACGCATTGCAAAATGGTTTTTCAAGCAGGTGGAGAACGAGAAGGGAGCACAATACATATTCGTGCTGACCATGGTTTTTGCCGCGGCTGTGCTGGCTGAGATAGCGGGGGTGGAAGCCATCATCGGAGCCTTCCTGGCTGGCTTGGCCCTGAACCAGCTTATCCCGCACACATCCGCCCTGATGAACAGGATTGAGTTTGTAGGCAACAATATCTTCATTCCTTTCTTCCTGATAAGCGTGGGCATGCTGGTGGATCTGAGTGTGCTGTTCAGGGGAACTGACGCCTTGATAATTGCGGGGGCCATCGTGGTTATCGCCATCGTCACGAAATACCTGGCAGCCTATGCAACGCAGAAGCTGTTTAAATACTCGGTGTTGCAGCGAAACCTCATTTTCGGACTTAGCAGCTCACATGCGGCGGCAACGCTTGCAGTAGTATTAGTGGGGTTTGATTTAGGAATCATAAATGAAGATGCACTGAACGGTACCATTGTGCTGATATTGGTGACCTGCCTCCTGAGCTCATTCATCACTGAGAAGGCTGGCAGGAAACTAGCCATACTGGAGAGCCGCAAAAAACCGAATCTAAGCGACAAGCCTGATAGAATACTTGTTCCGATTGCAAACCCGGCAAACATAGAGAGCCTGCTGGATTTGTCCATCATGCTGAAGAATCCGGAATACAACGAGCCTATATACCCGCTGGCCGTGGTGATAGACAACGAGCATGCAGAGGAGGAAATCTACAAGAAAAACAAGATGCTGCAGGAGGCTATAAAACATGCCTCGGCCACCGACAACGACGTGCAACTGGTTTCCAAAATAGACATAAACATAGCCAGCGGTATATTAAGGGCAATAAAGGAACTGATGATAACCGAAGTCGTGCTCGGGTGGAACGGCAAGATCACCACCCGCGACCGCATCTTCGGCACCGTACTGGACAACCTGCTGGACAGTACCGACGAGATGGTGCTGGTATGTAAAATCATCCAGCCGCTCAATACCACCACCCGCCTTGTAGTGATAGTGCCGACAAATGCAGAACTGGAAAGAGGCTTTATGCGCTGGATCAGGAGCGTGAAGCTATTGTCGCAGCAGTTGGGTGCCCCAGTGGTGTTCCGGGGCCGTAAGCGCACGCTAAACAAGCTTAAAAGTGTAGTATCGGAAAGCAAGCCTGCCGTGGAGGCGCAATACGTGCCCTACAACAACCTGAACGAGATAGCCACCATGAAATCGGAACTGAAAGTGGACGATATGGTCGTGGTGATCTCGGCCAGGAAAGGAACCATGTCCTACAACAGCAACCTCGACTACGTGCCGCGCGTGCTGTCCAGAGACTACAAAGACAACAGCTTCATCGTTATATACCCCGAGCAGTATCCGGTTCACCAGAATGGCCTTACATCCACAGTCTCCTATGCCAGCAAAACCAACGAGGAAGAAAGCTTTTGACTACGATCTGGATTTTTCCTCCATTGACTTCAGAGAGAGGCCGGAGTTGTACCGCATTGGCAAAGGCGAGCAGGGCGTGCTGCTGGTAGAGCCCTATAAATCAGAGATACTGCCGCACTGGCGCTTCAAGACGCCGGAGCTTGCCCGGGAGTCGTCTGAAAAGATATATAAACTGTTTGAGGGGTACCTGCAGCAAAACGATTTTGTGGGGGCTGACATGGCGCGAAAGTTTCTGCAGATGGGCTATACCCGCAGCCGGCGCTACGCCAACCACAAATCAGGGAGAAAATACAAAGGGCCGGTGCCGGATGATAAGAAGGGGCAAAGCGGGGCGCACGGCCGTCAGCAGCTGCCAACTGAGCCGGACCCGGTGAAAGCAGCCTCAGCGGTTATCTTCAGGGAGAAGTGGGACCAGGCGAAGCAGCACCCGCTTTACCGGCAGTTGAGCCAGCACTTTAAAGCTACATATGAGGAGGCACCTCCCGAAAAATCTGTAAGAAAGTTAAATCAATAGAAGGGTAAATCGCGTATCTTTGCCCATATAAACCTTTAATTCAACATGATCAACAAAGACATCAGGTTAGGCAAGGGCCTTGGCAAAATCAAGTTTGGCCTGACAATGGAAGAAGTAGAAGAACTTATTGGCGAGCCGGAAGAGGTAGAAGAGTCCGATGAAGAGGATGAGTTTGAGCACCAGGCATGGAACTACTGGGAAGAGGGCTACTCGCTGTACTTCGACAAAGAGGACGACTACCGCCTGAGCTGCATCGAGACGGCCAACCGCGAGGTGCAGATATGGGGGGAGCGTGTTTTTGAGATGAGCAAGGCGCAGATCCTGCAGTTGTTCGCCGACAACGATATAACCGGCTCCGAGGAGGAAGAAACAGAAACAGGCGAAACCCGGGTGTCTTTCGAACGGGAAATGATTGACATGTATTTCGACGAAGACCAACTGATCGCCATCAACTTCGGCGTCTTCATCAACGATAACCTGGAAGTGCTGTGGCCTGAGAAATAGGCGCTATATACTAAGCTATATATAAAACCCCGGCAGATCCTTCTGCCGGGGTTTTTGTTTGTGCCATCTCCATATATGGCTGCCGATACGCTCGTGTGTAGGATGCCCTGGTAAATTTCCAAACATATATTGTTTCTCCTCTCTCTGTTCACTGCAAAAGGAGCAAGCTCATTCTGACAAGGTCACATATAAATGATGCTTTTGCTGACGCGAGATGCAACTCGCTCCAGTTGTATATGGTGATGCGAAAAGTCATACAGGCAAGCTGTATATAGACCTGAAGCAAACTGAAGCCAGGCAACAGCCTGTGGAGAAAAGCCAGCAAAGCAGGCCAGAGTAGCTTTGAAGGCATTTTTCAGAAAGATTTCCACATCCCGCACCAAGGTGCTATATAGGCTTTGGCGGTAGCACCATATACAAAGCAAAAGGCCCGATTCTTATCGGGCCTTTTGCTTTGTATTAAAGGAGAGCGCTTACTTGAAGAAAAAATCTATCAGTTCTTCCTGCATGACCGGGTTGATGGCGATGGCCAGGATAACCGAAATGATCAAACCAATGGTAACAGAGAGAATATCGCGCCAGATTAGTTTGAAGGTTTTTCCCAGCTTCGATGTTCCGCCGGAGTAGCGGATGCGCATGCCCAACTCCCTTCCGGCCAGCAGGCCCACAAACACCCAGGTGGTGCTCATCGGGATGTTGTTCACCTCCTTGAAGTAGTACAGGATAACGGCATATACCAGGTCGATGATGGTGGCGCTGCGCACGTCGCGCACCTCAGACTTTTCGTTGATGATGTTCTGAATCCTGTCGCCTTTCTTGTAAAACAGGAAGCCCAGCCCCAGGAAGATGAACAGCGTGAAGGCAAGGAACTGGTACACGTTCAGCTCGCGGGGCAGGTAAACGGCAATGTTGGCCAGGTCCTGCGCCAGCCACGTGTACCACAAAAAGCCGCTGATCAGCCACTGCGCCACCGTCCAGGCAACATGGGCCTCGCCTTTTATAAAGCGCTTTATTACGTTGGTGAGCAACAGATAAATGAGGAGGGCCGAGATAAAAGCTACCACATAGCCTTTCAAACTCTTATCTAGCATGCTCATGATGGTGCCGGTGGTAGCCGTGAACACGCTGAGCAGCATGAAGGTGGTGGAAACCGGGATGCGGAAGCGGGTAAGCAGGAGCAGGATGATGGGAGAGGCCAGTTGCAAGTACACGAAACTGGTGGGCGTCTCGTCGAGACCGGGCGTGGCGAGGCGCTGGTAAGACACATCGCCATCAAACACAATCCAACTATAAGTGACTGTATATATGAAGATGCCCCCCATAAAGAGCCACTGCCAGTACCACTTCTTGTCCTCGTTGGAGCCAATGAACGTGCCGATAGTCTGGATGCTGTCGTTGGCGATGGCGGAGTAGCCGGCAAAGGCAAAACCCACCCACATGGCGATGGACGGATAGGGATATATGGCCCCCGCCAGAATCAGGGAAAAAGCGATGAAGTACAGGAATTTTTTCTCTTTCCGCAGGATAACGTCAACCAGGCTGTACCTTTTGGTGAACTTATGCGGTTGAGCCGGTACCACATGCTTTGGGCTTTTCTTAGTCTTGGCCATCTTTAGATATGGGTGGGAAACAAAAAACGGTGCAAGTTACGGTAAAATGGAGTTATGGGGTAAACGAACGGCAGGAAAATATGAAAGAGGCCATAAAATGCGGCATAGCGTGCGCTAAAAGAAGCAAGGAATACCGAAAAACAATAGCGATTACCGTGCATTATCATCCGGTAAAAATTATCTTTGCGCCATGGCAACACAAGAGAAAACCCCTGTAGAAAACGCACAACTGAAAGATATCATCTCGCACGCGAAGGAATATGGCTTTATCTTCCCCTCCAGCGAGATATATGACGGCCTGCAGGCCGTGTACGACTACGGCCAGATGGGCGTGGAACTCAAGAACAACATCAAGAGCCTGTGGTGGAAGTGCATGACACAGCTGAACCAGAACGTGGTGGGCCTGGACGCGGCCATCTTTATGCACCCGCTCACCTGGAAAGCCTCCGGCCACGTCGACAGCTTCAACGACCCGATGATCGACAACAAAGACTCGAAGAAGCGCTACCGGGCCGATGTGCTGCTGGAAGAAAAAGCCGCCGAATATGAAAACGCCGGAGATGCGGAGCGGGGCAAGGCGCTGACAGCCGAAATGGGCAGGCTGCTGGAGGTGGAGGACCTGGATGGTGTGCGTAACCTGATTATCCGGGAGAATATAAAATGCCCGGTTTCGGGTACAGCCAACTGGACGGAGGTACGCCAGTTCAACCTGATGTTCTCGACGCAGGTAGGCTCGGTGGCCGAAGAGTCACAGACCATCTACCTGCGCCCGGAAACGGCACAGGGCATTTTCGTGAACTTCCTGAACGTGCAGAAGACAGGCCGCATGAAAGTGCCTTTCGGTATCGCCCAGATCGGGAAAGCCTTCCGCAACGAGATCGTGGCGCGCCAGTTCATTTTCCGTATGCGCGAGTTTGAGCAGATGGAGATGCAGTTTTTCGTGCGCCCCGGCACCGAGATGGAGTGGTATGAGCAGTGGAAGGAAACGCGCAAGAAGTGGCACGAGGCCATGGGCATCCCTGCCGATAAGCTCCGTTTCCACGACCACGACAAGCTGGCGCACTATGCCAACGCCGCCGTGGATATAGAATTCCAGTTCCCGTTTGGCTTCAAGGAAGTGGAGGGAATCCACTCCCGCACCGACTTTGACCTGACCCAGCACCAGGAGCTGAGCCGCAAGAAGCTCCAGTACTTCGACAACGACCTGAACGAGGAAGGCAAGCCATATGGCAACTATATACCTTACGTGATCGAGACGTCAGCCGGTGCCGACCGCCTGTTCCTGATGACGTTGTGCAACGCGTACCAGGAGGAGGAAATCACGGAAGGCGACGCCACCAAGACACGCACATTCCTGAAGCTGCATCCGGCGCTGGCCCCGGTGAAGGCGGCTATTCTGCCGCTCACGAAAAAAGACGGCCTGCCGGAAAAAGCAATGGAGGTGTTCGATGCGCTGAAGTACGATTTCAATATGATTTACGAGGAGCGCGACAGCATCGGCAAGCGCTATACCCGCCAGGACCTGATCGGGACGCCGTTCTGCATTGCCATCGACCACCAGACGCTGGAGGACGACACCGTGACCGTGCGCGACCGCGACAGCCGCGAGCAGGTGCGGATGCCAATCAGCGAACTGAACAGCTATATTGACAAAGCTGTTAACTTCAAGAGCATTCTGAAAAAGCTGGCTTAGCCATATATAAATCCGCTAAAATCAAAAGCCGAGGGACCTGTGCCTTCGGCTTTTGATTTTAGCGCACTTCCGGCTCTAAACCCATCAGGCACATCAATCCATAGGGGTACAACTTCTCATCAGCGTACCAGTTGGCGTACCGAAAATGCAGTGTTAGCATCATTTATATACACTCCACAGAGCACACGTCCCATGAAGTTACAATAATCTATTAGCCCAAGTTCTGAATAAGCCTATATATAAGCCTTGGATTTGCCGTATAGTGTATAAATTATGTTAAGCACCAATACGATAAATAGATCAACAGTATCCAATTTTTGTGGAAAAATAATGTGTAATCTCCTGTTAAATGGAACAGGAGTGTTAAATGGTAAATTTATTAACAGCAATATACAGTAATACAGAGGCAGGCACATAAAAAGGAAACAATGTAGGGTAGGTCTGCAACAGCTGTGGAAAATGCAGAAATAGGGCATGGTTTTATATATGAAATCAGTTTGCAAACAATTGATATCCAACTGTGAAGGTGTAGCTGAACAGAACATTTTTCCACAGGTTACATTATAGCTGCATCCACAGCAAAAGCAGGGGGTACAAAGGGGAAGTACTGAGTAGCAGCGGCTTTTAATAATCAAAAAAGAGCAGAATTGCTTACCTTTGCCGGATTAAAAGTTCCGGATCCCGCTATTTTGGTCTGAAGCTAACGGAATGAATGAAAAGCATGAAAGCAGACCGAAGTGTAAGGCGGTTCAGGTAAAGAATGCCTGGTCTTGCTTATATTTGTTTTGCCGGATGCGGCGAATACCTCTTAATCTGGCACGCTGAGCATAATAGAAAAAGATAAACAACCTGAAAACGGTGAAGTACAACGAGTATAAAAACCTGAATTACGCCAAAGTAGGCGAGGAAGTACTGGCGTTCTGGAAGCAGAACAACATCTTTGAGAAATCTGTGGCAACCCGCGAAGGCAACGAAAACTTCGTGTTTTACGAAGGCCCGCCTTCTGCCAACGGAAAGCCGGGCATTCACCACGTGATGGCCCGCGCCGTGAAGGACATTTTCTGCCGCTACAAAACCCTCAAAGGTTTCCAGGTGAACCGCAAAGGCGGCTGGGACACGCACGGCCTGCCCATCGAGCTGCAGGTGGAGAAAGAACTGGGCATCACGAAAGAGGATATCGGCAAAACCATTTCGGTAGCGGAATATAACGAGCGCTGCCGCGAAACGGTGATGCGCTACAAGCACCAGTGGGACGACCTGACTGAGAAGATGGGCTACTGGGTAGACCTGAACAACCCGTACATCACCTTCGAGAACGAGTACATCGAGTCTTGCTGGGCGCTGCTGAAGCGCCTCTACGACAAAGGCTACCTATACAAAGGCTATACTATCCAGCCCTACTCGCCGGGAGCCGGCACGGGGTTGAGCTCGCATGAGCTGAACCAGCCGGGCTGCTACCAGATGGTGAAGGATACGACCATCGTGGCGCAGTTCGAGGTGAAGAGAATCACCCGCAACATGTTTTTGTTCGAGCACGAGGAGGAGAAGGTGTACTTCCTTGCCTGGACGACCACGCCCTGGACGCTTCCGGCCAACACCGCGCTGGCCGTTGGCAAGGGCATCAAATACGTAAAGGTCCAGACATATAACCCCTATACCTTTGAGCCGGTATCGGTAGTGCTGGCCAAAGACCTGGTGAGCCGCTACTTCAATCCGAAAGCCGCCGACCTGGCGCTAACAGACTACAGCTCCGGCGACAAGCTGATCCCATATAAAGTGGTGGAAGAGTTTACCGGCGCTGATCTGGCCGGCGTGGAATACCACCAGTTGATGCCGTACGTGCAGCCGGAGAAACCCGCTTTCAGAGTGGTAGTGGGCGACTTCGTAACCACAGAGGATGGTACCGGTATCGTGCACATCGCGCCAACCTTTGGTGCCGATGACTTTAGAGTAGCCGCTCAGAACAATATTCCGGCACTGCTGGTGATGGATGAGAACGGCAAGCCAATGCCTATCGTGGACAGGCAGGGCCGCTTTGTGAAGGAGATAACCGACTTTGCCGGCATGTATGTGAAAAACTACACCGGCGAAGACGAAAGCGCACCGGACTACAGGCCAACGGATGTAAAAATTGCCATCAAGCTCAAAGAAGAGAACAAAGCCTTCAAGGTAGAGAAATACGAGCACACCTACCCGCACTGCTGGCGTACGGACAAGCCCGTTTTGTATTACCCGCTGGACAGCTGGTTCATCAAAACCACGGCGGTAAAAGACAGGTTGATAGAACTAAACAAGACCATCAACTGGAAACCGGAGTCTACCGGCACCGGCCGCTTTGGTAACTGGCTCGAGAACCTCGTAGACTGGAACCTGTCGCGCTCGCGCTACTGGGGCACGCCGCTGCCTATATGGCGCACCGAAGACGGGGAGGAGGAAATCTGCATCGGCTCTATCGCGCAACTCAGCGAGGAGATAGACAGAGCCGTGGACGCCGGGGTGATGGATGCCTCCGTAGAAATAAATGACCTGCACCGCCCTTACGTGGATGACGTTGTGCTGGTGAGCCACTCCGGAAAACCCATGTACAGAGAGCCGGACCTGATTGACGTGTGGTTCGACTCCGGCGCAATGCCTTACGCACAGTGGCATTACCCGATAGAGAACAAGGAGAAGTTTGAGGAGAACTTCCCGGCCGACTATATAGCCGAGGGAGTGGACCAGACCCGCGGCTGGTTCTTTACGCTGCACGCGCTGGCCGTGATGCTGGAAGACAGCGTCGCCTACAAGAACGTGATCGCGAACGGGCTAGTGCTGGACAAGAACGGAAACAAGATGAGCAAGCGCCTCGGCAACGCCATCGATCCGTTCGAGATGATCGGTACCTATGGGCCGGATGCCGTGCGCTGGTATATGATCGCGAACGCGCCGCCGTGGGACAACCTGAAGTTTAACCCGGAGGGCGTGGTGGAGACGCAGCGCCGTTTCTTCGGCACGCTGCAGAACACGTACTCCTTCTTCGCGCTATATGCCAACCTCGACAACTTTACGTACGCCGAGGCCGATGTGCCGCTGGAGAGAAGAACAGAGAGCGACCGCTGGATTATCTCCAGGCTGAACACGCTGGCGCAGGAAGTGGATAGCTACCTGGCCGACTACGACCCGACCAAAGCGGCCCGCGCCATCCAGGATTTTGTGGTGGACGACCTGAGTAACTGGTACGTGCGCCTGAACCGCAAACGCTTCTGGAAGGGCGAGTACAACGAAGACAAGATGGCTGCTTACCAGACGCTATATACCTGCCTGGAAACCGTTGCCAAACTTATCTCGCCCATCGCGCCGTTCTATGCCGAGCAGCTGTTCCGCGACCTGAACAGCGTGAGCGGCAGAAACAAGGTGGAGTCGGTGCATCTGGCGGATTTCCCGGTGGTGGCCAAAGGCGCGATCGACAAAGACCTGGAGGAGCGGATGCAGCTGGCACAGTCGGTCTCTTCGCTGGTGCACTCGCTGCGCAAGAAGGAGATGATTAAAGTGCGCCAGCCCTTGCAGCGCATCCTGATTCCGGTCCTGAGTGAGCATACGAAACAGCAGATACAGGCGGTGGAAGACCTCATTATGAGTGAGGTGAACGTGAAGCACGTCGAGTATATAGACGACACCTCCGGCATTCTGGTGAAGAAGATCAAGCCGAACTTCAAGAAGCTGGGGCAGGTGTTCGGGCCGAAGATGAAGCTGGTGGCCGCCGCCGTGCAGCAGATGAACCAGGAGGAGATCGCCCAACTGGAGCGGGAAGGCGGCTTCGAGATCCTGCTGAACGACGACGAAACCGCCGTGCTGACGCCGGATGATGTGGAGATCTCGTCGGAGGACATACCGGGCTGGCTGGTGGCCAGCGAAGGCAAGCTCACCGTCGCCCTCGACATCACCCTCACCGAGGAACTGAGGCAGGAAGGCATCGCCCGCGACCTGGTGAACCGCATCCAGAACCTGCGAAAAGACAGTGATCTGGAGGTGCAGGACAAGATCCACATCACGATGCAGCACGCAGCACCGGAGGTGAACGCCGCCGTGGAGAACTACAGCGCCTATATATGCGCCGAAACGCAGGCCCTGACGCTGGACCTGGTAGACGGGGAACTGCAGGACGCGACGCTGCTGGACATTGACGATTACAAAGTGTACATCCATATACAGACAGTGGGCAGCACTGTCCTCTAACACCACTAAAGCACCGGCAATCATTGCCGGTGCTTTCTATGCTTCAACGCGTGTACTTGCAGCGGCGACGGTACTGACGGCCCTGTTTAAAAAACATATATGAACTACTGGAAATATTACCTTGCCGCGCTTGCCGTTATCCTCGTGGACCAGGCCGTGAAGCTGATCGTACACTACAACATGGAGATGGGCATGCCCGGTGAGATCCACCTGATCGGCGACTGGCTGAAGCTGCACTATACCCTGAACCCCGGCATGGCCTTCGGGGTGGAGTTGGGCTCTGAATACGGCAAACTGCTCCTGACGCTCTTCCGGCTGGTGGCCATGTTCGGCATCGGCTACTACCTGTATTACCTCGTGCGCCACCACGCGCCGAAAGGGCTCATCTGGTGCATCGCCCTCATCCTGGGCGGTGCCGTCGGCAACCTGATCGACAGCACGTTTTACGGTGTCTGGTTTGATAACGCCGCCTATGGCGCTTCCACACCCTGGTTTCACGGGCAGGTCATCGACATGTTTTACATTGATATATGGGAAGGCATCGTGCCGAACTGGGTACCGATTCTAGGCGGGCAGCCCATGTCGCTGTGGCCTATCTTCAACGTAGCCGACTCCGCGATCTTCATCGGCGTGCTGCTGATCCTGTTCAACCAGAAGCGCTTTTTCGGTGAGCACGACACAACGCCCGAGCATAAAAGCATGCTGGAGCGGGAGCAGGGTTTGTAGCTTCTCACTTATTATATATAAAATGGGCTGTTCCTGATGGAGCAGCCCATTTTATATATAAGTCGGCACAAGACCTCGCGGTGTCTGAAGGTCCCGCAAGCGTCTGGTCTACGCAGCTATATATAAACCAGACGTTCGCAGGAGCCCCCGAAACGCTTCGGGGCAGGTGAGCACGCTGCGAGGTCTACAAAACTCCTTTTTCCCGCAAAGCCTCCCGTAGCGCCTCCGGTGAGGTAAAATGAATGGACGAGATGCCGAGTTGCTCCGCTGCTTTGATGTTGCGCAGGTTATCGTCGATAAAAAGCGCCTCCGAGGGGTGTACACCGTACCTGTTCAGCAGCGTGTGGTAGAACGTCGCGAAGGGCTTGCGGTCTTTCTCCGTGCCGGATACCACGATGCCGTCGAACCACCCCAGGAAATCATACCGCTCCTGCGCCACCGGAAACGTCTCCGCCGACCAGTTGGTCAGGGCGTACAGGTTGTACTTCCCGCTTTCCTTTAGCTCCCGGAATACCTCAACCGTGCCCTCTATGGCACCGCCCAGCATTTCGTCCCAGCGGCCGTAAAAGGCACTGATGTTTTCGGCATGCTCCGGGTGCCGGGCCACCAGCAGTTCGGTCGCCTCCTGTAAAGGCCGCCCCCCGTCCTGCTCTTCGTTCCATTCCGGGGTGCAGATATTCTCCAGGAAGTGCAGCATCTCAGCTTCCTCACTGAATATCTTGCGGTACAGGTAATGCGGGTTCCAGTCAATCAGCACAGCGCCGAGGTCAAAGATGATGGTTTTGATCATGGTTCATGTCTATATAAGAAGCATAAAAGTAGTACCCGCCGTTTAGCTTCACAAGCCGGTTTATATATAACTATTCGGCACAATCAGAGATAAACGCTCGGGTATTGCGCCAAAAGCCCTATTTTTACCTGAAACACCAAAACGGGTTATCCTTGTCTGCACGCACTCCCTTACTTCAAATTGAAGATCTGGAAACACTTTTCTCCACCCACTACGGCGTCACCAAGGCCGTGGACAAGATATCCTTTGAGATATATCCCGGTGAGACAGTGGCCATCGTAGGGGAGTCGGGCTCAGGCAAGTCGGTGACGGCGCTGTCGTTGATGCAACTGATTGACAGGCCGGGAAGGATAGCAGGAGGGAAGGCTGCGTTTCAGTCTGAGAAACTGGGGCAGGTAGACCTGTTCCGGCTGCCTGAAAAGCAGATGCGGCAACTGCGCGGCAGCGAGATCAGCATGATTTTCCAGGAGCCGATGTCGTCGCTGAACCCCGTAACCACCTGTGGAAAACAAGTGGCCGAAGCGCTGCTGCTACACACGCCTCTATCAAAAAAAGCAGCCAGAGAACGCACTATCCTGCTTTTTGAAAAGGTAAAGTTGCCTCGGCCGGAGGCTATATATAACGCTTATCCACATGAAATTTCTGGTGGGCAGAAGCAGCGCGTGATGGTTGCCATGGCTATGGCCTGCGGGCCAACCCTCCTTATTGCCGACGAGCCCACCACGGCGCTGGACGTAACGGTGCAGGCGCGGATGCTGCAGCTGATAGACGAACTGCGCGTGAGGGAGAACACGGCCGTGCTGTTCATCACCCACGATCTCGGTGTGGTAGCCGGGGTAGCCGACCGCATTCTGGTGATGTACAGGGGCAAACTGGTGGAGCAGGGCAGGGTGTTGGACATCTTCACCAACCCGCAGCACCCGTACACGAAGGGCCTGTTGGCCTGCAGGCCCAGTCTTTCGGCTCAACCCCAGGCTGTGCTCCCTACCGTGGCTGATTTTATGGAGGAGGATGCCTTGGGAAACATCACAGAAAAGAAGAAGCTTATATATGCCCCGCCGCTGGAAGATGGGATGAACAGCTATATAGATAGAGGCACCGCGGCAAGCCAAAGGCAGCAACAGGAAAACAAACAAAAGCCGCTGCTGCGGGTAAAGGATTTGAAAGTGTATTTCCCGATCAGGAAAGGCCTCTTCGGGCGCACCACCGACTATATAAAGGCCGTAGACGGCGTAAGCTTTGAGGTGCAGTCTGGCGAGACAATCGGGTTGGTGGGCGAATCGGGCTGCGGCAAAACAACGCTGGGCCGGGCGCTCCTGCGCCTGGTTGAACCGACAGCAGGCAGCATCCAGTTTGGCGGCCGCGACATCGCCCAACTCAGTGCAGAAGAGTTGCGTCGAAGCCGCCGGAATTTACAGATGATTTTCCAGGACCCGTATGCGTCGCTCAACCCCATGCACACCATAGGCGAGGCCATTATGGAACCGATGCAGGTGCATAACCTATATGGCGGCAGCAGCGAACGCCGTGGAAAAGCTATGGAACTGCTTGAGAAAGTGAAGCTTGTGCCGGAGCACTTCCAGCGTTATCCACACGAGTTCTCGGGCGGGCAGCGGCAGCGCATCAGCATCGCGCGGGCGCTGGCGCTGCAGCCAAAGTGCCTCATCTGCGACGAGCCGGTCTCTTCCCTGGACGTGTCGGTGCAGGCGCAGGTGCTGAATCTGCTGAACAGGCTGAAGCAGGAACTTGGCATCACCTATATCTTCATCACCCACGACCTCTCCGTGGCCCGACACATGGCTGACCGCATTCTGGTGATGCGCCAAGGCCGGATTATCGAGAGCGGCACACCTGCTCAACTCTTTCAAAACCCGCAGCAGGAGTATACCCGCGCCCTGCTCAGCGCCATCCCGAAAGGCGAACCGGAAGATATTATGGCGGCACAGCAGCGGCGCGAGGCGATGAAGGCGGGGCTTTAGTCTCCATACAGAATTATTCTGTTGCGGCAGCCCAGCATGCGTTTTATATAGGCTGCGACCTGTGTCGCCCCATCTTGAATAGGTTTTTTAGCTATAGCATCAAAGGAATCCAGTTGCAGCACCACTGCCTGATAAGTAAGGCCATATATAAGTTACGCCACACTACAGGCGGGCATTTTCCCGGCCAATAGCTTATATAAAATATTATATATAAATTGAGGGAAAATAGCCCGCACCTTAGCCATACAGTCCCATCCGGCGTATAGTCAGTAAACTATTTAATCAGAAGTTTGTAAGATAGAAGCGGTTGCTGTTTTGGCGGCCGCCAGATGCATTAGAAGATACATGAGAAGCAAAAAGAATAAAGGCGGCGAAGGCCGCGACGATCGCAACAGCTCCAGAGGACGGGGCGATTCATCATCCAGAGGGAAAGACTCATCCGGCCGCAGATCATCCGACAGGGGAGGCTCCTCCCGGCGCAGCGGCGGCTCGGACCGCAAAGGAAGCCCCAAATCAGCAAAGGCACTTGTACTGGAGGCCTTTTCTAACAGCCCCGACACCGTATATACCGAACGCTCGCTGTGCCGCCGCCTCGGCGTGACGGACAAGAAAGGCCGCGACCAGGTAAACAGCATCCTGCATGCCCTGGTAAAAGAAAACAAGCTGCTGCCGATTGACGACGACAAGTATATGATGAACCTGAAGGTGGACATCATTACCGGCCGCGTGGACCTGGCGAACAGCAAATACGCTTACATTGTATCAGAGGGGCGCGAAGACGATGTGCGCGTGTACCGGGAGCACCTGAAGTACGCCATGGACGGTGATACCGTAAAGGTTGAAGTGTCGCCTACCGTGCGCGGTGGCCGGCAGGAGGGCGTGGTGATAGAAGTGCTGGAGCGCTCCCGCACCGAGCTGGTGGGTATCATGCAACTGTCGAAGAACTTCGGCTTCGTGGTGCCCGACTTCAAGAAGCTTTATTTTGACGTGTTTGTGGGGGAGCGTGGCCTGAACGGCGCGACCTCTGGCGACAAAGTGCTGGTGAAGATCGTGGAGTGGCCCAGCAAACCCGACAAGAACCCTACCGGCGAGGTAATCCGCGTGTTCGGTCCGGCCGGAGAGAACGAGGCCGAGATTCACTCCATCATGGCGGAGTTCGGTTTGCCGTTTGAGTTCGACGAGGCAGTAGAGGAAGAGGCGGAAAGCATCTCCGACAAGATTACGGAAGCCGAGATTGCCAAGCGCCGCGATTTCCGCGACGTCACTACCTTCACCATCGACCCGGCCGACGCCAAGGACTTCGACGATGCCCTGTCTATCCAAAAGCTGGAGAACGGCCATTACGAGATAGGCGTGCATATTGCCGACGTGACGCACTACGTGCAGCCAAAAACCATATTGGAGAAAGAGGCCTTCCACAGGGCCACCTCGGTATACCTCGTGGACAGGACCATCCCGATGCTGCCCGAGCGCCTTTCCAACGGTCTCTGCTCGCTCAGGCCCAACGAGGAGAAACTGACGTTCTCAGCGGTGTTTGAGCTGGATGAGAACGGCAAGCTGTATGAGTCGTGGTTTGGCCGCACCATCATCTACTCCGACCGCCGCTTCTCCTATGAGGAGGCGCAGGAACGCATCGAAACCGGCGAAGGCGACTTTGTGGAAGAAATCAACATTCTGAACGGCATCGCCAAAAAGCTCAAAGACAAGCGCTTCAAGAACGGCGCCATCAGCTTTGAGACGGTGGAGGTGAAGTTTAAGCTGGATGAGAAAGGCCGCCCGCTGTCGGTGTATGTGAAGGAGCGCAAGGACGCGCACAAGTTGATTGAGGAGTTCATGCTGCTGGCCAACAAAAAGGTGGCCGAGTATGTCTTTAACCTGGGCAGAGGCAAAAAACGCCCGACCATGGTGTACCGCACGCACGGCCAGCCCGACCCCGAAAAACTGAGTACTTTCTCGCTGTTTGCCCGCAAGTTCGGCTACAAAGTAGACCCGGACGGCGATATATCCGAAGAACTGAACAACCTGACGGAGGAAATTGAAGGCAAGCCGGAGCAGAGCGTACTACAGAACCTGGCCATCCGAACGATGGCCAAGGCCAAGTACAGCACCGAGCCCGAAGGTCACTTCGGCCTGGCCTTCGAACACTACTCGCACTTCACCTCGCCCATCCGCCGCTACCCCGACATGATGGCGCACCGCCTGCTGCAGCACTACCTCGACGGCGGCAAGTCAGAGGACAAGGAGGCATATGAGGAGCGCTGCCGCCACTCTTCCGAGATGGAGAAGCGCGCCGCCGACGCCGAGCGCGCCTCTATCAAGTACAAGCAGGTGGAGTTTATGAAAGACACCATCGGCAACCAGTATAAAGGCATTGTGTCTGGTGTCACAGAATGGGGTATATTTGTGGAGATCGAGGAGAACAAATGCGAGGGCATGGTGCGGCTGTCGGACCTGAACGACGACTACTACGAACTCGACTCGGCCAACTACCGCATCATCGGCCGCCAGAACAAGCGCATCATCTCGTTTGGCGACGAGGTGCTGGTGGAGGTGAAAAGCGCCAACCTGGCCGACCGCACCATCGATCTGGAGCTTGTGCAAACCCTGAAAAAATAGTTGGCAAAAGGCCGCCTCGCGCGCTTCTTACGGTAACGGCATGTATATATCCTCACCTTTGAACAAGGCGGGATGATGGTTGTTGGAAGCCCTGAAAGCGCGCATGAAACGCCTGCTTATCACTGACCAGTTACATAGAAATTCTGTGGATATCAGTACCCTTTCCGGAAAGATACACCATACCTTGTCCACGCTGCGCTATGGCGAGCACCCGGTGGAACTATATGAGCCGATCCGCTATATCATGGCGCTGGGCGGCAAGCGCATCAGGCCCATGCTGGTGCTGCTGGCTGCCAAGATGTACGACGAGGATGTAGAAAAGGCCCTTTTGCCGGCGGCGGCGGTAGAGGTTTTCCACAACTTCACGCTCATGCACGACGACATCATGGACAAGGCCCCGCTGCGCCGGGGTGAGCAGACCGTACACGAGAAGTGGAATGCCAACACGGCCATCCTGTCGGGCGACGTGATGGTGGTGCGGGCCTACCAGCTGCTGCTGGGGGTGGAGCAAACCAAGCTGGCGCAGGTGCTGGAACTGTTCAGCGAAACAGCCGCGCAGGTTTGCGAGGGCCAGCAGCTGGACATGAACTTTGAGCGCCGGGAGCAGGTGAGCATCCAGGAGTACATCCATATGATCACGCTGAAGACGGCGGTGCTCCTGGGCTTCAGCCTGGAGATGGGCGCTATTCTCCAGAACGCGCCTATTGCCGATGCAGAGCACCTGAAAGACTTCGGCATTAACGTGGGCATCGCGTTCCAGCTCCGCGACGACCTGCTGGATGTATATGGCGACAAGGCCAAGTTCGGCAAGCAGGTGGGCGGCGACATTCTGTCAGACAAGAAGACCTTTCTGATGCTGACGGCGCTGGAGCAGGCCAATGCGGCGCAGCGGCAAACCATCATCGGCTGGCGCGACAAAACGGATAGCAGCATAGCCTTGGAGAAAGTGGACGCCATCACCGCCATATATAACCAACTCCACATCCGGCACCAGACAGAGCAGCAGATAGATTCCTATTTCCGGAAAGCGCTGCACCACCTCGATGCCGTGCAACTGCCGGAGGAGCGCAAAAGCACGATCCGGGGCCTGGCCCTGCAACTGATGGAGCGGGATAATTAATGGTTAAATGGCTATATGGCTTAATAGTTGGACCGCAGGTGTGATTTTTTGTTGGGTTGCTGATTGCTGATTATCGCTTCGCAGGTATCAAAAAAGCATATATAAAGCGTGCTACATCCATTCAACAATTCAACCATTTAAGTATTCAGTCATTCACTCAGTCACTCATTCAAAATTCAACTAATGAGCGTTACCCTTATATTGATTATTATCACCGTTGGAATATCCCTGTATGCGTGGCAGAACGAAAGCCTGATGCACAAATGGATTTTCCAGCCATACGCCGTGCAGCGTGACAACTCCTGGTACCGCTTCCTGACCTCCGGCTTCCTGCACGCCGACATGATGCACCTGTTCTTCAACATGTTCACGCTGTTCTTTTTCGGGCAGGCCGTGGAGCAGACGTTCATGGTTATATTTGGGGCGGAGACGGGCATCCTGCTGTACCTGCTGCTCTACCTGGGCGGCATCATTATCTCCGATATCCCCACTTACTTCAAGCACCGCAACGACCCGCCTTACCGCGCGCTAGGCGCTTCGGGCGGCGTGGCTTCGGTAGTGTTCTCCAGCATCCTGTTTTACCCCACCAACGACATCTGCCTGTACGGGCTGCTGTGCATTCCCGGGTTTATCCTGGGGGTGCTGTACGTGCTGTACTCCTACTACTCCGGCAAGCGCATGGGCGACAACATCAACCACGATGCGCACCTGTACGGCGCGGTATATGGCTTTGTGCTGAGCCTGGTGCTGGTGCCGCAGGCGCTGCCGAGCTTCTTTGAGCAAATCGGCAACTGGCGCCTGTTCTGAGGGAGCTTAAAACCTTGCAGCCCTGGCACTTCTCTGGGGAACGATGTGTAGCCTTATTATATATATCTTCGTATATATAATAAGTATCAACGCCTTGTACCATGAGGGAACTGTATCACCGGTTGTATAGGAAGCTTGCCGTGCTGGCGCTGCTGCTGGCACTGGGGCAGCCCCTGCTGGCACAGGAGGCGGCAAAGCGCATAACCCTGATGCAGTATGTGATGCAGGAAAGGCCGGTGCTGGCGGAGCTCGTTACCAAAGCGGGTCTCACCCCCGTTCTTTCAGGCGATGCGCCATATACCATTCTCGCCCCGCCCGAAGCAGAACTTGCGAAACTAAAGGATCTGCCCCCTGTGCGGATAAGGGCGGTGCTGTTGGGCCATATACTGGAAGGGGTGTTTCAGGAGAAAGATTTTAAAGATGGGGCCACTCTCGAGACGCTCGCGCACACCAGCATAACCGTCTGCCGCAAAAAAGACTACACCCTCATAGACGGCCTGCGCATCAGCGGCGACAAGGCGCAGGCAAAAAACGGCGTGGTGCACAGCCTCTCCGGCAAACTGAACCTATAGCAGCAGAGTTTCTGAAGTAATTTGAGTGCAGATTTTCCTGTATGGGCCAGGCAGCAGGGAGTTTCCGGATATGATGAGCCAAAAGGGAACAGCGTATCTTTATAAAGCTTAACAGAAACTAAGCATTATGATACGCAGCGGTGGCAGAAGTACGTAGAACAACTAAGACCTTATGCACCCTGAAAACCTACATACCGCCCCCGACAAGTCCAAAATAGTAGTGGCCCGGAATGATTGTTACGAGTTTATATACGATAATAGCAGAAATAGGATATACCACGTTGTGAAGGGTTTCTGGAAGAACAGGGAAGCCGTGCCTGACTTTCTGGATGATCTGCAGAAAACGATCCGGATGGCGAAGCCGGGCTTCAGCCTGTTGATAGACCTGCGCACCATGCTGACGCACCCGCAGCCGCTCAGCAGCCTGCACCTGGAGGCGCACAACCTGATACAGGGAGGCGGGTTGGCGAAGGCCGCCTTTGTGGTACCCACAGACCGCATTGCCACCCTGCAGGTAGAGGAGATAAACGGAAAAAGCCAGATGCCTTCAGAAAGCTTTTCTTCGCTTGATGAGGCAGAAGTATGGCTAGGGGCCTGATTTTTTCTGGACAGCCCGCACCTTATCAATAAAATATAGAGCCTTTTAGAGGTTTAGCCGTAACAGGCATATAAAAATTCTCAATCCGGACTTTGCCTGCTGCTGATTTTACCGCGATACGCTGTATTTGCAACACTTAGCACTCAAACGCAGGTGGCTAAAGCATCGCCTTCGCGCCTATGACCTATGAGATAGCCTTAGTGCTTGGGATCATCACACTGGCAGTTGTCCTGTTTGTGTCCGAGCGCCTGTCTATCGACACCGTGGCCATCCTCATCATGGTGCTGTTCATGCTCACTGGCGTGCTGACGCCGGCAGAGGGCTTCGCGGGCTTCAGCAACCCCGCCACCCTGACCGTGGCCGCCATGTTCATCGTCAGTTCGGCCATCTTCAAGTCCGGGGCCCTGAACAGTATCGGCATTATCCTGACGCGCGTCGGCCGCAAGAACTACCTCCTTTGCCTGCTTTTTGTCATGCTCATTTCCGGTGCCCTGTCGGCGTTCATCAACGACACAGCGGTGGTGGCGCTGCTCATGCCCATGGTCATTCAGGTGAGCAAAGACATCCGCGTCAGTCCCTCCAAACTGCTTATCCCGCTGTCGTTCAGCGCGCTGCTGGGCGGTGTCTGCACCCTTATCGGCACCTCCACCAACATCCTGGTCAGTGGTATTGCGCAGGCGCAGGGCGAGGAGCCGCTTGGGATGTTTGAGTTTACGCCCGCTGGCATATGTTTTCTGCTGGTGGGCATTGCCTATATGTTTTTTGTGGGGAGGCACCTGCTGCCCAACCGCAAATTAGCCGAAGACCTTTCCGAGGACTTTAACCTGGGGCAGTACCTGACCGAGGTGGTGCTGCTGCCCGACTCACCCTCGGTGGGGATGCCGCTGGAAAAGACAGGGCTGGTGCAGAACCTGGATGTGATTGTGATGCAGGTAACGCGGCGGAAAAAGAGTGTCCCCGTCAGCCCCTCGCTTGTGCTGGAGGCAAACGATGTGCTGAAGGTGCGCTGCGGCGTGGAGAAGCTGAAAATGCTGAAGGAGGAGAAGGGCATAAAACTGAAGTCGGAGCGGAAGTTCCACGACGACAGCCTGCACCTCAACGACAGCAAGCTCTACGAGGCCATCATCACCCCCAACTCCTATATGGAGGGCAAGTCGCTGAAGGAACTGGATTTCCGGGCCTATAACCACGGCGCCTCCGTGCTGGCCATCCGCCACCGCGATGCGATTGTGAACGAGAAGCCGGGGCACATCAAACTCTCCGCCGGCGACGTGCTGCTCATTGCCGCCAGCCAGAGCCAGGCAGAGAAGTTGCGCAAAAACGACGATTTGCTCATTATCTCCCAAACCGAGCACCGGCCTTTCAACTACGGCAAGATTATACCGGTGCTCACTGTCAGTGTGGCGGTGGTGGCTGCGGCGGCAACAGGGCTGATACCGATTGTGCTGAGTGCCATGACGGGCGTAATGGTGCTGATTCTCCTCAAGTGCATCCGGATGGATGAGGCGTACAAGGCGATTGACTGGAAAGTGATTTTCATGCTGGCGGGTGTGCTCTCGATGGGCACCGCTCTCGAAAAAACCGGTGCCGCCAAGCTGCTGGCCGACTTCCTGATAGCTGGTGTGGGCGACCATGGGCCGCACGCGCTCATGTCCGTCTTTTTCTTCATCACTTTTATGAGCACCAACTTCATGTCGAACAATGCCACGGCGGCGCTGCTGGCCCCCATTGCCATCGTGACGGCACACGAAATGGGGGTGAGCGTGCGGCCTTTCCTGATGGCGGTGACCTATGGGGCCTCCCTTAGCTTCATGACGCCGATGGGCTACCAGACCAACACCATGATATATGGCCCCGGCAACTACCGCTTCACTGACTACCTGAAAGTGGGCACACCGCTCAACCTCCTCTTCTGGCTGCTCGCCTCAATCATCCTGCCCTACTTTTTCCCGTTTTAAGCTGCGGGATATATAAACGGATGTTCCACGTGGAGAAGGCGCTGGCGGATATATAGGGTTAATTTACCCGAAGCTTCCTATATTAGTACGGGCAAGGCCGTCAGGGCATGCGCGAAGCTTATCATCGTAAACTTTCATACAGTATCACTGAAACGACTATGTCAATAAGAATCACCCTTCAGAAGCATGCGTCTATTTATGGCCCATGGATTTTTGCCTTTTTGCTGCTGGCCTGCACCTCGTCTGCGCCGGAGCAAAACATTGCCGAAGCCGAAGAAACCAAAGCAGCCGAAAAAGGAGAGTGGGTGTCGCTTTTCAACGGGAAGGATATAGAGGACTGGATTGTGAAGATACACCACCACGAGGTGGACGAGAACTTCGGCAACACCTTCCGGGTGGAGGATGGCATGATTAAAGTGCGCTACGACCAGTACGGCGACTTCAACGAGCAGTACGGGCACCTGTATTACAAGCGGCCGTTCTCCAGTTACCACCTGGTGGTGGAGTACCGCTTCGCCGATGAGTGGCATCCGGGCGCGCCGGACTATACCATCCGGAACAGCGGCGTGATGTTCCACTCCCAGGACCCGCGAACGATGCCGAAGGAGCAGGATTGGCCCATCTCGGTGGAGATGCAGTTTCTGGCGAGCCTAGGTGACGGCAAGCCGCGCCCCACCGGCAACATGTGCTCGCCGGGCACTGACGTAGTGTATGAAGGCAAAATTGACCCCCGGCATTGCATCGATTCCAGCTCTAAAACTTATGACATAGACGAGTGGGTGCGGGCGGAGCTTATCGTTCTGGGGGATTCCCTGGTGAAGCATATCATTAACGGCGACACAGTGCTGCAGTACACGAAGCCGCAGATCGGCGGCGGTGTGGTCAACAATTTTGACCCGGCCCTAAAGCAGGACGGCAAGCTGCTGAGCGAAGGATATATAGCCCTGCAAAGCGAAGGCCAGGCCATCGACTTCCGTAAAGTCGAAATCAAAGAACTGGATGCATCCGGTGCGGCTAAAAGCTCAAAGTAAGTTCCTACTATTTCATTAATGAGTAATGTATCGCTCATAGGCATCGCAAAAAGAGAGAAGAGGCAGGGGCTCCTGCTATATGGTAGTTATACAGTATTATAATTCCCCCAACACATAATAAAGGATTGAAAATACCCATCAAAAAGACAGAAACGACCATTATAGACAGGGTCGTATGGAATTGGGTTTTTATCCATTACTGTGGGCAGATTATAGGGCAATGGCAAAAGAAATACGTTTATAATGGCTTGGCTAATGTTCTCGCTTCTCAAGTTTCAATATCAACATCAGCAATACCAGTATTCATCTTCTTGCTGCTTGGAGGCAAATCTCATTTTTGGGGTGCTATTTTGGTAATGGGATATATCTTATCACTTCAAGTGCTGTTAAAGAAGCCTTTAATGCAACTGGTTGACCTGAAGGAGTTAGAAAGAGCATATCAGCAGATTTCAAGACAGCAGAGAATAAGGAAGTTTATCTTAGCTGTTGTTATGTTTGTGTTTTCTTTCTTTATATCAATTGCATCATATAAAGTTGTAGGTGCTATTCTATAAGTGAAAAGGATAATGAATGGAAGAAAAACGTTGCATGACCAAGTATATAAGCTAAACTCTGCTATGCCTCGCTCACCTCATATACCAGCACGCAGGCAAAAGGAAAAAATCAATGATGTATAAATGCCGTATATTATTGGTAGGAATTAAGCAGAGCACCATGAGTACGAGAGCCATAAGCGATATTTTAAGCCAGATAAAGCAGCTGAACCATTTGGACAGAATCAGCATACTGGAGAAAGTAGTGTCCCTGATAAAAAAGGAAAGTGTAGAAAAAAAACATGTCAGCCTGTCTTCCATCGGCGGGCTTGGCTCCGAAATATGGAAAGAAACGGACATAGATAAGTATATTGAAAACGAAAGGCAATGGGATTGAGAAAACTAAAGTCCCAAACCATTTTTCTGGATACTGCCCGCTCATTTACTTTATTGAAGGTAATACGGCTTATCAGGCTGGCCTTAAGAATTTCTTTGCCGCTTTTGACAAAGGTGATTTTGCCATTATTACTTCAACCTTGACACTCCTCGAAGTCCTGGTCCAACCTATGAAGTTGAACCGTCAGGATTTAGTAGAGCAATACAAGCGAATACTGTCTTCCGCATCGGGAATAGAGATACTTGAAATAACTTCTGCTGTTGCATGCAGGGCGGCTGAATTAAGAGCAAAGTATAAGTTGAAAACACCTGACTCCATTCAGGTTGGAACTGCTTTGGAATATGAAGCCAAATATTTCCTGACTAACGACGTCAGACTGAGTATTATCAAGGAAATAAAAACAATCACTCCGCAAGAACTTTAACAAGAAGTGCTTTGCTTAAATGTAAGTTGGGTTTCTTCCCCGGATGATGTTTAATGCTTCCTGCAACCGCCGTCTTGTCCAACATTTTCCTACAGATAAGTCTCCCAGCCGCTAATTAGTAAAACCAAAATAAAAAGCGCTACATATACCCCTTTGCCTGCAGCAGGAACAGCTCGGCATATTTGCCGTTGCGCGCCAGCAGTTCCTCGTGCGTGCCCAATTCCTTTAGCTGGCCCTGCTCCAGGAACAGGATGCGGTCGGCCATGCGCACCGTGGAGAAGCGGTGGGAGATGAGGACGGCGGTGCGGCCTTCAATCAGTTCGGAGAAGCGCAGGAAAACCTCGTGCTCGGCGCGGGCATCCAGAGCGGAGGTGGGTTCGTCGAGTATCAGGAGCTGCGCGTCGCGCATATAGGCGCGGGCCAGCGCCACCTTCTGCCACTCACCGCCCGAAAGCTCCACGCCCTTCTCGAAACGCTTGCCCAGCACCTGGTCGTACTTGTCCGGCAGCCGCTGGATCACAAGGTCGGCGAGGCTCTTTTGGGCGGACCCCTGGATGCGCTCCTTATCCAGGATATTGCTGATCTGGCCGATGGCGATGTTGTCGGAGGCGGTCATCTGGAAGCGCACGTAGTCCTGGAAAATAATGCCAACCTGGTGGCGAAGATCGTTCAGGTCATACTCGCGCAGGTCCACGCCGTCCAGCAGAATACGGCCTTCGGAGGGTTCATATAGCCGTGCCAGCAGCTTCACGAGCGTGGTTTTGCCAGCGCCGTTCTCGCCCACCAGTGCCATTTTCTCCCCAGCCTTCAAATGAAACGACAGGTGCCGCACCGCCCACCTTTCGCTGTTGTGGTACTTAAAGCCGACATTCTCGAAAGTAAAGCCCTGCCGGATGGGGCGCGGCAGCGGCAGCGGGTTGGCGGGCGGCGTGATCTGCGGTTTCAGCTCCAGGAAATCAAAAAGGTCCTGCAGGTAAAGCGAACTCTCGGCAATTTGGGAGAAGCGCGTCATGATGCCCTGTAGCAGACCGCGCATGCTGCTGAAAGAGCCTGCCAGGAACGTGAGGCTACCAATGGTTATCACGCCCATCACCGTCTGAAACAAAATGAATATATAGGCACCATAGTAAGCCAGCGTGCCGATGGCCGAGAGGGCGCTGCCCCACACGGCCCGTTTCACGGTGATGCTTTTGTTCAGGGCATAGTACCTGTCGGAGAGTTCTTTGAAGCGGCTGGCCAGGAAGCCCGAGAGGTTGAAGGTCTTGATTTCTTTGGCGGTTTCGTCGGAGGCGCCTATATAGCGCAGGTAGTCCAGCTCACGGCGCTCGGGCGTCCAGGAGCGGGAGAGGGAGTAGGTGCGCTCGTTGAAGTGGCTTTCCCCCAGAAAAGACGGCACCACGGCAATCAGCAGAATCAGGATGAGCCAGGGGTTGAATGCTATCAAACCGGCCGCCAGGAAGCCGATGGTGACAATGTCCTGCACCTGCGAGAGCACCTGCGACATAAGCACCACGCGCGTGACCGTTTGCCGCCGGGCCCGCTCCAGCTTGTCATAAAAAGTAGCATCTTCGAACTGCGCCAGGTCCAGCGTGGCGGCGTGCTCTATCAGCGTGACGGAAGTGCGGTTCGAGAAGAGGTCGCCCAGCAGGCTGTCCATCAGCGTGATGCCCCGGTTTATCAGGTCCGACAGCACGGCCAGCCCCAGTTCCAGCGCCACCAGCACCCACAGGTAGGTCAGGTCGCGGTCGCCCGCCACATCCGTCAGCCGCACCACCTCGTCTATGATCAGCTTGCCTATATAGAGCAGCGTAATCGGCAGCGCAGATTTGAACAGGCGCAGCAGCACGTTGGCAACTGTCATGCGCGGGCTCGTCTCCCAGATGAGCCGGAAGAACTTGGGCAGATTCTTCAGAGCGCCCAGTTGCTCCCGAAAGCTTTTCTTCTCCGTGTCTGATTGGCTGGCGCCTCTGGTGCCTTTCCTGTTGTTGTCCATATATACATCTCTCCCTGCTTTCGCCACCCCGGTCTATATATACAGCACAGCGGGTTATATGTTTGGCGGCAGGTACCGGCGGGAAATAAAATAAAAAAGTTTTACGGAATAGTTTTATATCTTGATAACATAAAATATACTATATTTAAGAGCCTATATATTTTATTTTATCATGAACACTTTTCCTGAAAACAAACCTAAGCATGTCAGGTTGCTGCTCTTGCTGCTGCTTCTGGCCTTGTGGCAACCGGTCACCTTTGCTTCTCCCCGCAACGTATCGGTAACGCCCGAGCCGGCCTGGATCAAAAAACTCCCCACCCGCACCCAGACCAGCATCAGCCCGGGCGATGTGAACGGCGGTTTCCATTACCTGCAGATGAGCATACAGTTTGAGGTGGCGCGGCAGGAGCGGTATTACCAGTATGTGTACAAACTCACGACAGAGGAGGGCGTGCAGAACCTTTCGGAGCTGAACATCTCCTTCGACCCCCACTACGAGCAATTGCAACTGCACCAGGTGGTGGTGTGGCGCAACGGGGAGCCCATCAACCAACTGGACCTGGACAGGGTGAAGGTGCTGCAGCGCGAGCAAGGCATGGAACAGGGCATCTATGACGAAAGCCTGACGGCCGTGCTGGTGCTGGAGGATGTGCGCGTGGGGGATGTGGTGGCGTATTCCTTCACCATTAAAGGCGGCAACCCGGTGTTCGGCGGCAAGTTCTTCAGCTCCTTCAACCTGCAGGGCTACGACCCGATGGACGAACTGCTGGTGCGCCTGGTGGCCCCGCAGGACCGCACCATCCACTACAAGCTGTACCGCACCGACAAGAAACCGGGAGTGGCCACGGCCAACGGCCACACCACCTACACCTGGCACCTGAAAGACCTGCCCGCCACCCCCGTCGACGATGAGACACCGTCGTGGTTCGACCCGTACCCTGGCGTCTACCTGTCGGAGTACAGCTCGTGGGAGGAGGTGGCGCAGTGGGCGCTGCCGCTGTATGAGGGGCATGAGAAGCCAGGCAAGGCGCTGCAGGCGAAGATAGACAGCATCAGCAGCGCCTACGGCAGCGACGAGGCCCGGCTGGAGGCGGCGCTGCGCTTTGTGCAGGACGAGGTGCGCTACCTGGGCTTTGAGGCGGGCATCGGCGGCTTCAAGCCCCGCTCCCCGTCGGCGGTATATGCGCAGCGCTTCGGCGACTGCAAAGACAAGGCCCTGCTGCTGTGTACCATGCTGCGCCAGATGAACATCAGGGCCAGCCCGGCGCTGGTCAATTCCACGTCGGCGCATATACACAACCAGTTGCCCTCGCCGCAGGCCTTCAACCACTGCATTGTGCGGGTCGAGCTGCTGGGCGGGCAGGCCTACTGGTACGACGCCACCATCAGCAAGCAGCGCGGCGACTACAAAAGCATTCACCTGCCCAACTACGGCAAAGCGCTCGTTATCGCCCCGCACACGAAAGACCTGGCCGATGTTGCACCGCCCGCCACAGACGAGCCGCACGTCAGCGCGCAGGAGATATACTATATGGACGGCACAGAAAGCCCCGTGACGCTGGAGGTGCGCACCGCCTACACCGGCTCGGAGGCCGATTACCAGCGGAGCTACTTCGCCACCACCAGCCTGAAGGACATCGAGAAGAGCTACCTGAACTTCTACGCCAGCCAGTACCCGGAGATTGAGAAAGCCGCCGACCTGGCGTTCGAGGACATGGAGGCCAGCAATACCTTCACCGTTATCGAGAAGTACAGCATCAGCAATTTCTGGGCGGAACAGGAAGAAAACGGGGAGGTGCTGGAGGCGTGGTTCTCGCCCCAGGTGCTGCGCGGCTATATACGCCAGCCCAAAACGAGCAAGCGAACCATGCCGCTCGCGCTGAGCCACCCCTTATATATAGAGCAGAAGATAACGGTGCTGCTGCCGGAGAGCTGGCCCATCGCCAACGCGGAAAAGGAGATAGCCGACGATGCCTTCTTCTTCCGGAAAACAGTGGACTACGGCCCGGGCGGAAAAGAACTCACGCTGCACTACTCGTATCAGTCGCACCAGGATTATGTGGAGGCCGAAGCCACCGCCGGCTACCTGCGCAACCAGAAAGCCCTGCTGGAGGAACTGAGCTACGGCCTGACCTATAACAAGGCGCTTGCCGCTGGCGCTGAGACCGACTTTAGCTGGGCGGTGCTGCTCCTGGTGCTGGTGCTGACGGGCGGCTTCGCTTTCGGGGCATATAAATTGTATTTCTGGGATCCTGTGCCAGCCTACGGAAACGACATCTGGAGCAGCAGGGAGAGCATCGGCGGCTGGCTGGTGCTGCCTCTCATCGGGCTGTTCTTCACGCCGGTGCGCGTGCTGAATTTCCTGGTATCGAACGAGTATTTTAACCAGAAGGTGTGGGACGAGCTGCTGAATGCCTCCTCCAACGTGTACTCGCCCGCGCTGGTGGGAGTGTCCATGGCCGAGCTCGCCGTGAACGTGGCATTTATGGTATATAGCGTGCTGTTGATCTTCCTGTTCATCCGGCGGCGCAGCAGCGTCCCGAAGCTGATGGTGATTTTTTATACCGCTAACGCCTGTTTCGTGCTGTCCGACTATATGCTGGTGCGGGCCCTGAACCTGCCGACCGCAAGCGCCACGGAAGGCATCAGCACGATTGTGGGCGCCCTGGTGGGCGCCGCCATCTGGATTCCGTATTTCAACCTGTCCGAAAGAGTGAAGGCGACCTTCGTGGAGCAACTGCAGCCAGCACCGGTTTATGAGGAGGAGGTAGAGGCGCTGAATGAGGATGAACAGATTGAGGCGTAGGGGCTGCTGCATGGTATATAACAGGAGCGCTAAAACTTATCTATCCTGCATTACATATAGCATCTATAGCAGCGGGACAGCCTCCTTTTTTAGAAGCAGTATCTGAAACAGCCTTTTTGCAGTATGGTATCTATATATGACGAGATACCTGCTGTACTTCCTGACGGGCGTGGCCGTGGCCACCTTTATCCTTTTTTTCAGGGGCTATGCCGGCGTGGGGCACTCGGCGTATGCCGATGTTGCGCTGCGGGCGGCCATGGTGTTGTTCGGGGTGGTGTCGTGGCTCACGCTTTTCCGGATGAGGGTAGGGGCTTTGCTGGCGCTGGGGTGCCTGCTGGCTATGGTGCCCTGGGCGGTGCGGCTGTGGGGAGTTATTCCGGAGCGGGAGTCGGATTTAACCCACTATATACTGCTGGCGCATGCGGTGCTGTCGGGTTTGCTGCTGCTTTCGCTTCTCGTGAGCGCCCGCTATGCCTTCAGCCGTCACTCCTGGCGGCTGGGCACCGCCACACCGGGGCTTCTCGTCAAAATCCTCCTTTCGCTGATTCCGCTCGCCGTGGCGGCAGCCTGGTTTGCAGTGATGCCGAAACTGTAATACCCGCACAAAACGAGATGCACCGCATCGATTCCTGACAGGCAGGTTTAGCCATGCCCACTATCGGGATATAGGAATTGATTTACATATGATAGCATGTTCATATATATCCCGCTTCTGGCAGGCACCCGCCTGGTTTAAGCAGGGGCTATATATAACTTGCCTGCCAGAGCAGTAGTGCCGGGTTTGGGATATAAAAATGGCTAAGCCGCCGGTTTTGCCCACCGCTGACTTAGCCATATATAAGAAGAGGAGTTGTGGCTCCTCTGTGTCAAATCATCGCCACGGTCTTGTTGTCAACCTGCGTGCCGTAGGTTTTTTTGTAATGCACTTTCCGCTCCAGCGCCGCAATCACGGGCTCCGAGAAGTCCACGCCCTCCAGCTCGCTGGCGTCCGGCAAGGCACCGGGGCTGAACACGTTGATCTCCATCAGCTTACTTCCCACAATATCCAGGCCCACCAGGAACATCCCGTCCTGTATCAGTTTCGGGCGCACCAGCTCCACCAGGTCCAGCATGCGCTGGTCTACCTTGGCCGCCACAGCCGAGCCGCCCGCGTGCATGTTGCTCCGGATGTCGTCCTTGCTGTTGACGCGGCGAATGGCGCAGTACTTGCCTTTGTGCTGCAGCGCCTCGCCGTTCATCACAAACAGGCGCACGTCGCCCTCGGTGGCCTCCGGCAGGTATTCCTGGGCTATCACGTAGCCGTCGCGGCTGATGGCCTCCACAATCTGGTTCAGGTTGGTGGCGTCTTCTTTCTTCACCATAAATACGCCCGAGCCGCCGGAGCCCTGCAGCGGCTTCAGGATGATGTTGTTCTTCTGCTCACTGAAGAACTCCTTGATCTCATTCTTGTCGCGCGTGATGAGGGTGCGCGGGCGCACGGCCTCCGGGAAATGCTGGAAGTACATCTTGTTCACGGCATCGGAGAGCGAGGTGGGGTCGTTGAGCACAATCACGCCATGGCGCATGGCCAGCTGCCCGAAAATAATGCCCGCGTTCTGTGCCCAGGCGCGGCCCTCGCCCTCAGCGGAAGGGTCGTTGCGGAGCATGATGATGTCCAGGTCCGGGGCGGTGATGCGCGTACGGGTGGCCTTCTCGCCTTGTACGGCCTCTATATAGGTAGCCGGGGATTTGTACTTGTGCTTTGGGTCGGCCTGCACGGCGGTGGCGCCCATATAGCCGTCGGGGTAATAGGCCAGGTCGCCCACGCCGGTCAGGTACACGTTGTGCCCCTGGTTGTGCATGCGCTGCGCCAGGAAAATGGTGGTATAGGAGGCTTTCTCGGTGCTGATGTCGTTTACTACAAATGCTATATTCATGTGTTGGTTGCGGATTATATATGGTTCTGGTGTGAAGAATACTGATTTTACAATAGGTTAAATACTGATATGCCCGCCTTTAGTTGTTCCAGTTTTGGTTTGATGGCCGGATCGAGCAGGTAGCGGGGCTTGATGGGCACCGGCCGCAGCACGTTTCGATATATGAGCTCCTGCACAATCGGTATATAGTCCTGCCGGATTTTGCCGATCAGCAGCGGCTCCAACTCGTGGCCCTGCTTCAGGTAGTCGAGCAGGTGTACGAGGCCGCGCAGGTACACGGCGTCCTTGGTGAGGCCGCCGCCGCGGTGTACGCGCATGGCAATGTCGAAAGCGGTTTCCTCATCGAAATGATACGCGTCTTTCAGGCGGTGGAAATTGTCGGTGAAGCTGCAGCCCTTGGTAAGATGGTAGACCGTTACCACGCGCGCCGCCAGTATGCGCATCCTGTCCTGGTCGAGGCCGCCCACCAGGTATTCGCTCAGCACGGCCAGCCCCTCCTGCAACTCCTCGTAGCCGGGGCTGCCCACGTACAGTTGCTGCAGCGGCTGGGCCTTGCCGTTGAAATACGTCAGGATGTGCGTGCCTACCTCGTGCTGGATGAGCGCCTGCGCCCGGTGGCGCGGTATTTTGGCATCGGTGCCCACATTCAGCCTGCCCTTCGACACAATCAGGCCCACCACGTCGTCCCGCACGTCCACCCCCGAGTCCACGCCTTTGTACTGGGCCTTCAGAAAATCAATCTCCTGCCCGGCCAGCGCAGCGAATTCTGGAACAGGTATAATTTCCGCGTCAGCATCCCGGACAGGCTCCGGGATGGCCGCCAGAATGCCCTCCGCCACTTTCAGCAACTGGTCGTCCACCCCGCCGAAAAGCTGCATGCTGCTATATATAAAGTCGGGTGTGTTGCGGTCGGCGAGCATGGTCAGCATCTTGTCCAACTCGTGGCGCTTGTCCCGGAACAGGAAGCCCAGGGTGGGGTCGTCGATTTTCTCGATGGGGATGTTGTAGAGCGTGCGTTTCAGCTGGTCAGCATCCACGGGCATCAGGCGGTAATGGAACGTGGGCGCCTTGCTGAATTTTGCCTTCCGGAACTCCTCCCAGGCCTCGTTGTTGTTCACCGGCGTCACCAGCAGCAGAAACTGGAACTGGTCGCTGATGGCGGTCAGCTGCTTGTCGATGCGCCACACCACGCGGTTCACGGCCTGCCGCCCCAGCGCCTGGAAATGCACGGGCTTGGTGGCTGTCTGCACCGACAGGAAGTCAAAGACCGTTTTCTTGATGGCGTTGGAGAGCTTCTCGCGGAGCGTGCGGAGCAGCAGGGGGTAAGCCCTACCGGTCTTGCTGTCGGAGTAAACGGGCTTCATCTCCAGCCCGAGCATCAGGTAGCTGTGCTTTTTGAGTTCTTCTTCCGGCATCAGGCGCAGCGGGCCTTCCAGCAGCGCCTTGTTCGAGGCCGTCTCCACGGAAGTGTGGATGCCGCTGATTTTGATTTGCTCCAGCTCCTGGGTCAGCGTGCTGATGGTGGCGGGCAGCTGCTTCTCCGGCCCCAGCACCCTGAACAGTGGCGTATCCGAGTCTGCGGAGGGGGCAGCCAGCAACTCCAGTATCATAAAAGCGCCAAACTGATCGGCCATCTCTTCCGCCACCGCCCTTATCAGCTCCTGCAAAGCGGGCATCTGCTCCTCATGCGAGATGATATAGGAAGCCGTGGCCTTCGCAAAGTCGGCGGTGGCGTGGTCGGGGTTTCCGGCGGGGTGGCGGAAAAGCACCAGGAAGGGCAGGGGCCGGTCTATATAGACGAGCCCGCCCTGCGGCAGCCGCCGGTGTACCTGCTTGCCGCGCTTCAGGCTTTTGCGCACCTTCTTTATGAAGCTGTCGGATATATCTTCCATCATTTCTAGGGTGTGCGGAGCAGCACCTAAAATTTATATATGGGGCGGCTATATAATTTAATTGTTAAATGGCTTTCATAAGATTGCCTGATACTTGTGTGCTTTTTAACCATATAGTTAAAAGGACACAAGTATCAGGTAGCAAGACACAAGACTTATGTGCTTTGTCCTAATCACTGCCAACTGCTCACGGTTTGTCATGTCACTATATAGCGTGATATATAACGTGCGGGTTAATTGAGTCCGGACACCGAGGAGTTCGACAACTGACAATCAACAACCAGCAACCAAACAGCAGCGGCGAAACTGCAATGGCCTTAGGTTACGGCTGGCACACCTGCGCCAGCGCCTCCAGTACCGGCCGGGTCGTATGCTCCAGTGCCCTCTTTATCTCCTGCACCTGCTCCTCGTCCGGCTCGCCCGTCCACTCATCCATGAAAAACTTCTTGAACTCAATGCTCAGCACGCAGGCCTTGTCGCCGAAGGTGTCGTGAATCCAGCGCATGAAATGGCCGCCTTTGAACTTCACGTTCTCGCGCACGTCCAGGTGGCGGCCCTGGTAGTTGTAGGCGTGCAGGCTGTGTGTGAATGCCTCCACCACCGGGGCCCATTTCTCGCGGTTCATGTTGCCGGTGCCGATGTTCACTTCCGGGTTTTCGTCGGGGTTGGCGGCGGGGGCTGAGGCGCCGTCGCGCTTGTGGTTGTAGGTGTGCAGGTCATATACCACAAAGCAGCCGTGCTGTTCCTTTATTTCCGTCAGCAGCTGTTTTACATCGGCATAAAACCGGTCGTAGCGGCTCATGGATTCCTTTGCCAGCGTCTCCGGCAAATCCTGCTTCCACACGTCCAGGCCCCAGGCGTCCTCGGGCTGGCGGTAGATGGCTTTCTCGGGCGGCCGGTTCAGGTCCAGCTCAAAGCGGGAGTTGTGGCCGATGATCTGGTTGTCGGCCACGGCCACCCATATATCCGTGAAGGGGTCCTCCTCGCGCAGGCGCTCCGCCGCCGCCAGCGCAAACAGGTTGCTGATGTTCTGGCGCACGTTGTGCCCGCTGTGGATGGCCGTGGCCACCAATGGGCTCTCGCCGCGCTTCAGGGTATAGTAAACGGTGTCTACTTTTGTCTGTGTCATGGCTTGGTGTTTGGTAAGAATGTACCCGCTAACGCGGCCGAAGGTTATGCTGCGGGCCGGTTGCTGCTGAACCTGACTGCCGGAAGGAAGTATAGAAAGCAGGAGAACTTTCTTAATTTGACTACAAACCTGCTGCTGCCATGACCGCCCCTGATGAGAAGAAAACCAAAACCTGCCCCAACTGCGGGGAAGAGGTGCCTCTCCGCACAAAGCAGTGCCCCAACTGCGGCCAATTGCTGGGGGGCAGCTCCAGGCAGAGCCGGCACTGGCTCAGGACCCTCACACCCACCGAGATTTTCCTGCTGGTGCTGGGCAGCCTGATGCTGACGGTTTTCCTGGTGGCTTTATAAGGAGATGATGATGCAAACCCTGCGGCACCCGCTCTTCCTGCTATGCCTTGCGCTGTTCTGCCTGAACCAGGCGCTGGAGCGGGCGCAGGTGTATATATGGCCGCTGCACACGCACCTCGACGACCTGCTGTGCCTGCCCCTCACGCTCCGGATGGTGCTGGCGGTGCAGCACCTGTACTTCCGGGACGGCGGCATGGTGCTGCCGGTGCGGCATGTTGTGTTTGCGGTGGCGGCTTACAGTGTGTGTTTTGAGCTGCTCCTGCCGCGCTACAAGCCTATATATACCGCTGATGCGTTGGACGTGCTGGCCTATATGCTGGGCGGCGTGCTGTTTCATCTATACCTGAACAAGCCAGCCGGGAAGTCTGCACCAGCATTATGACAGCAACTGCCGCATCCATCCGCTTCTTTATATATAAGGGCAGGCACTGCCAGCCCCAACTGAAATTTTTTCTCACCCCAAAGCAACCTTCTGCTGAGATTTGCATCTTTTATTCAGATACCAAAGCGGGGGCAGCCTGCCTTGCCTGAAATAACCACTAACCACATAAAACAGAAATATGAAGACGATCAAATATTACATGACCGCCCTTGCCGTATTCACCCTCGCGCTGCTGCTGGCAGACGCGCCCCTGATGGCCCAGCAACTGCGCGGCAATGGCAACATGCAGACGCAGGACCGCAAGGTGTCCGGGTTTGAGGGAATCAACGTGGGTGGCGGCTTTACCGTGGAGCTGACCCAGGGCAACAAGGAGAGCCTGCGCCTGGAGGCAGAGGAAAACCTGCTGAGTAATATCAAAACGGAGGTGCGCAATGGCGTGCTCCACATCTACAACGAGGACGGCGTGACAACCAGCAAAGGCATGAAAGCCTACATCACCATACAGGAGCTGAACAGCATGGAGATCAGCGGCGGCGTGAAAGTGATCGGAAAATCACCCTTCCGATCGGATGCGCTGAAACTGGAACTGAGCGGGGCCTCCAACGTGAAACTTGACATCGACACCAAGGAGCTGAAGGCAGATATGAGCGGCGCAAGCAAAGCCGAACTGACAGGCAAGGCCGGTGAAGTGGATATGAGCCTGTCGGGAGCCTCGAAGGTGGAGGCGGCTGACCTGCAGGCAAAAAATGTGAAGGTAGAGGCCAGCGGTGCCAGCAAAGTGAAGCTATATGCCACCGAGTCGCTGGACATAGATGCCTCCGGCGCTTCTTTCGTTTATTACAAAGGCAGCCCGAGCATCACCGCCGAAACATCGTCGGCCGCCAAAGTGTCCAGGCTCTGACGCGTCAGCGGATTCAATATATAAAAGCAGCCTTGCCCTGGGCTGCTTTTTTTTGTGCGGTGGCAGGCGCTTATCCTTTGGCGGCGGCACCCCGTATAGGAAAAGCAGCATCAGAACCACAAACCTATAGACCTATGAGCGAAGCTAAGAAAACAACCGACCACAAAGAGATTCAGAAATGGGCCGAGCAGCACGGCGGCAAGCCGTCCATCATCAAAGGCACCGAAAAAGACGGCAGCGGCGAGGGTGTGCTCCGCATCCACTTCCCCAAAAAGAGCGACAGCAACGACAGTTTTGAGGGAGTAAGCTGGGAGGAGTTCTTCAAGGAGTTTGAGCACAGCAAACTGGCCCTGCTCCACGACCCGAACGGCAATTTCAACAAACTTGTTAAAAGAGACTGAGGGCTATATATAACCAGACAAAAAAGCGTCGGCCGGAGCTATACAGTTCCGGCCGACGCTTTTCCATGTGAGCTGAGCTATATATGACCGCTAACCCGGGACCTACCGTACCGGGACCGGCAGCACCGGCAGGCTGGCGTGGCCCTCCGCGTCCACGGCCTGCACCGCGAAAAAGTAATTGTCTTTGGAGTAGTTGAGGTCGGCCTTCGTGTCCTTCACGAAGAACTTCTTTTCCCAGGCCGGGCTGCTGGTCCCGCGCATCAGCACAAAATAGCCTGCCGGTTTTTCGCCTTTGGCCGGTGCCTCCCACTGCAGTTGCGTGGTGTTGGTGAGGTCGGCGGTGAGCACGCTTGCTTGCTGGGGGGAGGCGGGCGCCCAGGCCAGGCTGGCCATCGTCGCCAGGTTCACACCGGTGTTTTTGCGCAAATACTCAAAGTCCATATATTCGATCAGGTCGCCGTACTGCTTGCCGTTTTCCTTGCGGATGTCCTGGTGCTGGTGGTCAAAGTCCTCGTTGGTTTCGCTCATGCGCACTGCCGCAAAGCCGTTCTGGTTGAAAGGCGTGTGGTCGCCGCCCCGCAGGAAGCGGTCAGCGCGGTACACCAGTATCACATCCAGCTGGTCGACATACTTCTCGCCCACGTTCTCCATATAGCGGGCGAGGCTGCGGCTCGGGCTGTCGTTCTCAGTGCCCATGGTTCTGCGCAGGCGCGCCTGCTCTTCAGTTTCGTTCGCGGGAGTGCCCTCGCTGAAAACGCGCACGGTGGTGTTGTTGTGCAGGCCGGTTTCGGCGGAGTAGGAGTTGCCCACCACGTCATTGTTGAGCATCGCCACCAGGTTCCAGTTCTCTTTCTTGGCGCGCTCTGCCAGGTGCCTGGAGCCATATAGCCCCTGCTCCTCGCCCTGAAAAGCCACGAACACCAGCGTTGCCGGGAACTGCCTGGAGGCCATGATACGGGCCATCTCCATCACCATGGCCACCCCCGAGGCATCGTCGTTCGCGCCGGGCGCTTTGCTTTTGGCGTCCATCACGTCCGTCACGCGCGAGTCCAGGTGGCCGCCCACAATAATCACGCGGTCATCGCTCGAGTCGGTGCCTTTCAGGGTGGCCATCACATTGGCCATCTCCACGTCCTGCGGAATGCGCCGCCCGTCGGCCTTCACTGTATAGCGGTCCATCTCCACGGTCATGCGGCCGCCGGAGGCCTGGGCATATTTCTCAAACTCCGACTTCACCCACTCGCGGGCGGCCCCGATACCTTCTTTCTTGCTGGTGGTGCTGCTGAGGGAGTGGCGGGTGCCAAAATCCACCATCTTCTGCACCAGTTGCTCCAGGCGCTGCGCCGACACCTGCTTCACCATCTGCTTTATCTCGTCGTCCTGGCGCACGGGCTCCTGGGCAAAGGTTTGGAAGGAAAGGAGAAGGCCTGCCACCAGTGCAGGCGCCAGCACCCGCCGGGTAAGGTTCAGTTTAAAGGTCATATAGGTCTGGGTATAGGAACAGGAAACCCTAAGATACAAAGGAGATTTAGATTACCGTTGCCGGGGCAGGAGCGAAGCGGATTGTTATATATAGCGGAGGTGTGTCAGAAGGCAATCTGGCAGCGCTCGTGCTGCAGCAGGTGCAGGCCGTCCTCCACCTGCAGGATGGTTTTGGCGTTGGCAAGCTCGGTCTGGTAGCGGCGGGAGAGTTCGCGGCGCCTGATAGCCTCCAGAAAGCGGCGCGCGTCTTCCCTGCTCTCCAGTACAAGGCCGGGCACCTGCGTGGGCTTGTCGTCGTCGCCTTTGGCCACCATCGTGAAGTAGGAGGTGTTGGTATGCTTCACAAAGCCGGACTTCACATTCTCCGAAATCACTTTGATGCCCACCATCAGCGAGGTGTTGCCCACATAGTTGATGGAGGCCAGCAGCGACACCAGTTCGCCCACCTCCACCGGCTGCAGAAAGTTCACCCCGTCCACCGACACCGTGACGCAGTAGTTGCCGGCGTGCTTGGCGGCACAGGCATAGGCCACCTTGTCCATCAGCGAGAGCAGGATGCCACCGTGTATCTTGCCGCCAAAGTTGGCATAGCTCGGTATCATCAGCTCGGTGAGGGTGGTTTGGGAATAGGCGACGGTGCGAAAGGCAGGCTGGGCCATATAGGCAGGTTTATATATAAAAGGGATATATAAACGCTATACTCTTTTAAAGCGGCGGCTGTTGCGCCTACAGAAACACCACATCCTTCACGGCGTCGGTGCCTGCCTCGCGGTTCAGCAGCTCGATTACCTTACTCTTCGACATGTTGAGCTCGTGCTTGAGCGGGGCGGAGGTGAGCCGCACAAAGAGTTTGTGGTCCTTGAAGTACAGCTGCTGCGTTTTCAGGGCAATGGGCTTGCCCATGATTTTCTCCCAACTCTGCACAATGTTTACCTCGCTCAGCTTGCCGTCCAGCCGGTACGCCTGCATCAGCGCCTTCAGGCTCTCGCCAATGGGCTGTATATCGGCCTTCCGCCTGTCAATCTCCTCTTTCTTCTTATAGTAGCGCACGGCGGTTTAATTTTGAGTAATTGAGTTTTGAATGAGGTAAAAATGCCGGGTATTCTTCAGGTGCCTTGCTGCAGCATTTGTTCTACCTGTGCTTTCAATCTGGGCAGGTGGTTGATAACGGTTGATCAAATTAAATTATCTGAGATAGAATCATACCCGTGGATGATTCTGTTTCTTGTGCCTATTACTGCTTAGCATCTATTAATGAAAAGCCAGGGTGCTTTTTCAAAATCCTATTGGCTGCCTCCCCGATAATTTCTAAGTTTCTTTCTACTGCCCGCTTTGTTTTGATGTCTTTCCGATATAATTCGAGTTCTTTCGGCATACCCTCAAAATAACTCTCAACCTCAACGATGGATTGCAAAATATCATATAGCCATACCTGCACTTCCTCATCCATATATCAGTTTCTTCTTTGTGTCGATAGCTTTCCTGAAAAACGGGTTGTTGATCGCTTTCTCTTCCAGCAAATCCACTTTCCGGTTAAATAGAGCCTCTAAGGAATACTTTAAATCAAAGAAGTTACTGGCATAATCGTACAAATCAACCGCTTCAAAATTAACTACCAAATCAATGTCGCTGTCTTTATTGAACCTATCGGTCACGATAGAGCCGAAGGCAAACAACTTGGCTACCTTGTGTTTTTTACACAAGGCCACAAGCTTGTCGATGTTGGCCTCAATCGGATTCATAGTTTAAAGATAAGCATAAATTGCGCGATTGTGTCATTCCGGAGGCCACGGGCCAATTTTTATATCCGGGAAGCCTTCTCACTCTTCCCGATAAATGATTTTTGTCAGTTTTTTGGCTGATTTAAGTCATTCTTTTGGGGAAACACGCACTTTACCTTTATTCCTGAACGGAGGCGGGTATGTTCAGAGCCAGCTGTAGCGTCCCAGACAAAAGCAACACCTGTGAAAATGAAGCTTCTAAAATCAGGAAGAAAAGGGACAAGCAATTATGCCTGCAGGCTGCAGGGGCTTTTTTTATCCTCCTATTTAAGATAAAGTTGTCCTTTATAGAATCTATAGCAGCATCCTAAACAGCAAATCCCAATTAAGCAAAACGCATGAAAGCAGTTTCTCTCCCCCGGATCAAACCATCTCTCCCCTTTTTGCTCCGGGGCCTGTTTGTGGCGGTGCTAAGCTTTGCCTCCACAGCCGTGTTTGCGCAGGAAGGCAGCGCAGCCGCCAGCGAAAGCCTGATTACGTTGCCGGGCATTGTCATCACCATCACCCTGCTGCTCATACCGCTTGTGGCGGCCCTGCTGCTGGTGGTGGTAAAGGCGAACGCGCTTTTCAAGAGCATCAGGTCCAGGAAAGACACCGAGGAGGCCGCGCGCTTTTCCGAGTACCTGAAGACGCTGAACGTGGAGCAGCTGAACGCGCTGCAGAAAGACAGGGAACACCAGGACTACCATCTCAACAACCGGGAGCTTGCCGGGCCTTTTTCTCCTGAAGACAGCAGGGGGCTGCTGAGCAGCATCAGCGAGCGGGCCAACATCCGTTTTATAGAGGCCAAGCGCAGGGCGCTGAAGCGGCCGGGCATAGACCCCGCGCTCTCCAGGCTGATACTCTGGTTCCTGGGCACCGCCACGTTCTGGCTCGTCTTCGGCACGTCGGTGGGCGAGTATGTGGGCATCAAGTTTGTGGCGCCCGATGTGGACCAGGTGAGTTGGCTGAGCTTCGGGAGGCTGCGGCCGGTGCACACCAACGCTGTGTTCTGGGGCTGGTCGTCGCTGGCCATGCTGGGGCTGGGCTATTACGTGGTGCCCCGGGTCGGCAACATCCAGATACACAGCCTGAGAGCCGGCTGGTGGACGCTTGTCCTTATAAATGCCTCGGTCGTGTTCGGGACCATCTCCCTGATGGCGGGCATCAACAACGGCGGCGGCGAGTACCGCGAGTATATATGGCCTATCCAGTTGCTGTTCGGCATCGGCCTGGTGATTACGCTGTACAACTACGTGAAGACGGTGGCCAACCGCAAAACGACCGAGATCTATGTCTCGAACTGGTACATTGTGGCGGCGGTGATGTTCGCCATCGTCATCTCCATTGTGGCCTACGTGCCCAACTACCAGAACGGCCTCGGCGAAACCATCATCCAGGGCTACTACATGCACCAGGGGGTGGGCATGTGGTTTATGCTCTTCACGCTGGGGCTGGTGTACTACTATCTGCCACAGCAGCTCAACAAGCCCATATACTCCTACAGCCTGGGCATTCTCGCCTTCTGGTCACAGATATTCTTTTACACCCTCATCGGCACGCACCACTTCGTGTTCAGCGCCATTCCGTGGTCGCTGCAGACGGTGGCCATTGTGGGCAGCGCCGGTATGATTATCCCCGTCGTGTCGGGCACCACCAACTTCGTGATGACCTTTCGGGGGGCGTGGCACAAGGTGGCGGGCAGCTACACCCTGCCTTTCTTCATCGTGGGCATCATCTTCTACTTCACGGGCTCGCTGCAGGGCACGGCGGAGGCCTTCCGGAGCACCAACCTCATCTGGCACTTCACCGACTTCACGGTGGCGCACTCGCACCTGACCATGTACGGCATCATCGCCTTCTTCCTGTGGGGCGGCATCTATGCCATCGTGCCGCGGCTCACGCAGCAGGAGCCGCCGCAACTCACCGTGGGCATGCACTTCTGGATGGCCTTTATCGGGATGATGTTCTATACCGTGCCGCTGATGTGGGGCGGCACCATGCGCGGCCTGATGTGGATGGAAGGCGCACCCTTTATCGAGAGCGTGGTGATGATGGCCCCGTACTGGCTGTGGCGCGCCATCGGTGGCTCCCTGATGTGGGCCTCGCACCTGGTGTTTGCCTACAACATGTACCGCATGATTAACCCGCGCCACACCGTGAATATAAATGATGCCGCCATCGAAAGGCTGAACACGAAGGACTATGAACTGGTGGATATAAAATAGGGCGGCGGATTTCTGAACCATATATAAACCATAAAAACTAACAGATGCTTTCAGCACACCTGGCATATGATGGAATTTTTTAACGACTACCGGAAACTGTACCTCTCGGCGCTCGGCCTGTTTGTCTTCCTCACCATACTGGTGGCCATCATGCCCGCCGTCAGTAACCAGAACAACAACGCCCCACTACCAAACGAGGAAGCTCTGAGCGATGCCGCCCTGGCGGGCAAGGCCCTTTATGTGGCCAACGGCTGCGTGGCCTGCCACACCCAGCAGGTGCGCAACCTGGAGATGGACGCCGTGTGGGGCGAGCGCCCCAGCATCGCCGCCGACTACGCCGATGAGCACCGCACCGATTTCTGGCGCAACACCGCCACCCTGATGGGCACCGAGCGCACCGGCCCTGACCTGGCCAACGTGGGCAACCGCCAGCCGAGCGCCGAGTGGAACCTGCTGCACCTGTACCAGCCGCGCGCGGTGGTGGAGCAATCCATTATGCCTGCCTATCCGTGGCTGTTTGAGGTGAAGGAAGAACTGGAGGAAGGAGATGTGGAAATTCCCGTACCCGATGGCTTCCGTACCGGCGTGAAGGGCAGGATAGTGGCCTCCGAGGACGCGCTGAACCTGGTGGCCTACCTGCAGTCGCTGAAGCAGGTGGAGTTGCCGGGGACCATGGCGGCTCCCGAGTTCCTGTACAAGCGAGAGGCGCTGCCGGACAAGGTGACAGGTGACGGCGAAGACATGGGGCTGGATGGCGCGGCGCTTTACGCGGCCAACTGCCAGAGCTGCCACCAGGCCAACGGCGAGGGCCTGAAAGGCGCTTTCCCGCCGCTGAAGGACAGCCCCATCGTGCAGGACGATAACCCGGAAGTGCTGATAGATGTGGTGATGAACGGCTACGACGCGCGGCCGGAGTTCGCGGTGATGCCGGCCGTGGGGGACAACTCGAACCTGACGGCGGCGGAAGTGGCTGCCATCATCAACCACGAGCGCACCAGCTGGGGCAACAATGCCCGCAAAGTGCCGGTGGAGGAAGTGCAGAAAATCATGGACATGCTGGAACTGGAGGCAAAGAAGCAGTAAGAAAGCAGGCAGGATAAGCCTGCACCAGCGGAGGACGGGGAAAAGAAGGAGTAAGGAACTATAAAGCAACATCATTTATATATGCAAAACCAGGAAGAGAACTACCTGCCGAGCCTCATCACGGCCACACCCTTTGAAGGACGCCAGCTGGCCATAAAGCTTGCCCGCAAGTCCATCGGCGCCATCCAGCCGGATGCAGGTGTTCGCCAGCAACTACGGGCCGCTTATGCAACGGACACCGCGCAGCTCATTGCCTCTGCGCAGGTAGTGGCCGTCGAGTTCCAGACGATAGCGCAGGCGAACAACTACTGGAAAACAAAAGACTGAGCCTATGAAAAAATTACTCTTAACCCTATTCGCCGCATTCCTGAGCCTGGCTGCCTTTGCCTGCCCGGTGTGCGAGAAGCAGCAGCCCAAGGTGCTTCAGGGCATAAGCCACGGTGCGGGCCCGCAAAGCAACTGGGACTATATAATTGTATGGGCTACCGTAGCCGTGGTGCTACTTTGCCTGTTTTTCAGCGTGAAGTGGCTGGCGAGGCCTGGCGAGAAAAGCAGCGACCACATCAAAAGAACGGTATTAGATTTCTGATAAAATGGAAGACAAAAGCTCTGTTATAATTTTCGTAGATGACGACCCGCAGCCCATTGGCTCCTTTCAATCGCCCATCAACTTTGAGCTGGACACCCGCAAACTGGTAGACGGGGAGCATCTGCTGCGCATCGTCAGCAAGGACCCCTCCGGCAAGGAAGGCATTCGCAAAATTCCGTTTATTGTGCGCAACGGGCCCGATATAAACGTGGAGGGCATCTCTGAGAACGAGGTGGTGGATGGCGTGCTGCCCATTATGGTGAGCGCCTACGGCAAAGGCGACCAGAAGATATTCCTGATAGAGGGCAGCGAAACGCCGCGCAGCATCCCCAACTGGGTGTGGATCCTGCACATCGTGTTCGGCGGCTGGGCCATTTACTATTTAATCACACAATACGCTATTGCCACATGACAACGAAAAAGGATATAACCGGCCTGGAGGATATAAAGCTGTTGGTGGACGAGTTTTATACCCTGGTGCGCCACGACGAACTGCTGTCGCCCATTTTCTTTTACCGGCTGAACTTGTACTGGGAGCCGCATCTCGAGAAAATGTACACCTTCTGGAACGCCGCGCTTTTCGGCGTGCGTGGCTACACCGGCAACCCCTTCGCCAAGCACGCCACCATGCCCGTAGAGGGCGAGCACTTCACGCGCTGGCTCGCCCTCTTCAACACCACCGTGGACACTTACTTTGAGGGACCGGTGGCCGAGGACGCGAAGAAGCGAGCTCTGATAATGGCCACAAACTTTGAGCGGCGGATAAGCGGCCTGAAGGGGCAGGACAAGGTAACGCTGGTATAAGCAAAAGACACGAGACATAAGACTTTGGTGTCGCATCTGTCAAATTACAAATACATGGGATAGGTGATGCTTCTAAAGAGAGTGCTTATATGTAAGGCAGCGGCCTGGGGCCCGCTATATATAAAAAGGAACTGGGGATGAGGCCGGACAAGATGGAGATGAAAGAAATTTACGGCAACGGGGCTTACAGGGTGCTGAAGCTGAGCCTGGCCAGCGGCGAAACCATGCCGCGCCACTTTGCCGCCACAGACGCCTTTATCATCGCACAGGAAGGGAAGGCGGAAATCGTTTTCCCGGACAGGAGCATCATGCTGGCACCAGGCAGCACCCTGCCCATCCCGGTTCGGGAGCCGCACAGCCTGACGGCCTCAGAGGATTTCACGGCCTTCGTTATATTATAGCCCCTTGCATTTTCTCAGCGCTGCCAGGCCGGTATATATAGGAGGAAAGCGGGGCAGGGAAGCTATATAGAAGATAGCCGTTCCTGCGGGAGTAGGGGAAGCCTGACCGGAGGGAAGCGCCAGATCCTGCCCCGAACCATATATAACCATATATCAAAGCAGGCACTGAAATTACGCCGCATATATAAACCGCATATATCATAAGTACACGGACAAGATTAATTTACACTATCCAAAAAGGCACCACATATATAAGCCGCCTGAAAATCAACCATATATAGCATCAAAAGTCTTGTGTCTTGATACTTGTATCCTTTTACTTATATAGCAGAACTGTATGGAAATGAAAGAAATACACGCCAACGCTACCTTCAAGGTGCTGAAAGTGACCCTGGCCCGGGGAGAGGAAATGCCACGTCACTACGCCTCGTCCGACGCGTTCCTGATCCCGCAGAAAGGCAAAGGCCTGCTGCATCTCCCGGACAGGGAGGTGGTGCTGGAGCAGGGAGGCACCTGCCACATCCCGGACAGCGAGCCCCACACCCTGCGCGTGCTGGAAGATTTCAGCGCCTTCGTTATCATGGCGGCCGGGGCTGAGATTCAGTTCACCGATTATTAAACACCGGTAAAAAGCCGCCGGAGCGTGTCAGGCGCTGGCTTGTTTGCCGCCAGCATATCGGGGAGAGGTGGAGTACAAGCTGCAGTAATACCAGAAAGGAGTGGCTGTGAATCCTGTGGCTCATGGTGCGAAACTGGCCCTGAAGCCATCACGTAGAGTCCTAATTCAACTTATGCTTCATATAAACGGCGGACGAGATGATTTCCAAAGCGTGTAAATACGGTATCAGGGCCGCCGTTTATGTGGCCTCCAGGGCTGGCAAGGGCGCGAGGCTGAACGTGAAGGACATTGCAAAGGAGGTGGACGCGCCTGAGGCCTTCACCGCCAAAATTCTGCAGACACTGAACAAGCACCGCATCATCACCTCGCTGAAGGGGCCTTACGGCGGATTTTACATCGAGGATTACCAGTTGGAGCAGCCAGTCATCAACATCGTGAGCGCCATCGACGGCATGGCGGTGTTCTGGGAATGCGGCCTCGGCCTGAAAAAGTGCTCTGAGGCGCACCCCTGCCCAATGCACGACAAATTTAAGGTAGCCCGCGAGGCCATGCGGGATGTTTTCCAGAATACCACCATCCGGCAGCTGGCCCAGGAACTGAATGAAGGAACCTCCTTCATCAAGAACCCTATATATGGCCTCGGTCCGGGCAAAGAAAAAAGCGAACAACAGTCCGGCAGGGTGGGAGAGCTATAGCAGGCGCATGGAGAGAGACATAAAGATAAAGGTGCGCGTGTACGGCCAGGAGCATGTGCTGGAGACCTATGACGGAGAGTACCGCAACCTGATGGCGCTGCTATATGACAGAGTATATATAGACGATTTTGGCGAGTGCAAGGGGGTGGGGCGCTGCGGCACCTGCCACGTGTATGTGCTGAAGGCGCCAGCCAGCCTGGTTTTTCATGATGGGGTGGAGCACACGACGCTGAGCCGCCTGGACAACACAAACGACACCAGCCACCTGGCCTGCCAGATAATGATAGACAAAAACCTGGACGGCCTGGAAGTAGAGGTGGCGGAGGAGCGCGGGTACGGCTATTGACGTGCATAGGCAGGCCTGGGCTATATAGGCAATGGCACGGCTGCACGTAGAAGCGGCTTATATATGGGCGGGTATATATGGATGCGAGCGCGGCGCGTGATGCACCAGACAGATGCCGCGCCCCAATTGAAACGACCGGGGCCTATATCCCTTCCGGCAGAGGGCCGTAGAACTGAAGAGCGGGACTATAAAGCAAAGCAGCGCCGGGTGCGCCTTTACCACGTTGCTGTTCACGCCCTGCCCGGGGCCAGCAAATTGTTTTTCACCACAGAAAAGAACCTCCTATGGACACGATGACCACCGTTTCAGAAGTACTGAACAAGCTCAAGAAGGAAGGCTACACCGTCGATTTTAACCTGGACAACAACTGCCTGATTTGCCACGGCAACTCGCTGCAGATATACCCGGATGAGTTTCTGGTGGACAGGCATTTCCGCTTCGAGGGCATCTCAGACCCGGGCGATGAAGCAGTGATATATGCCATTTCCTCGACCAAGCACAACGTGAAAGGGACGCTGGTGGACGGCTACGGCATATACAGCGATGGCGTGAACAGCGACCTGATTAAGGCGCTGAAGGAGAAAGCGGGCTCCGGCTACGCAGGAAAAGGGAACGCTACGCCGGAAAGCAAATTTAACGAGGCCACGCCACAGCGCCCGGCAGGCGACCGGCCATTGGATGCGCCGCTGGTGGAGATGGACCTCAACGCCTTCAGGCAGCAGATAAAGCAGGAAAAGGCCTGGCAGAACAGCGACCGCAACGCCATCACCATCTACAAGACCAGCGGCATGCGCCTGGTGCTGGTGGCCCTGCACCAGGGCGCGGAGATGAAGACGCACACCGCCCCGGGCATCATCAGCGTGCAGGTGCTGGAAGGGAAGATAAGATTCACCATAGCGCAGCAGGTGGCAGAGATGGGCGCGGGGCAGATGCTGGCGCTTCACGCAGGTATTCCGCACAGCGTATTTGCCACCGAAGAAGCTGTTTTCCTGCTGACCCTTGCCGTTGGGCCACAGGGCAGATAGGGCCCCGGCGCTGCCGGGTTCGGGCCAGATAGACCATATGGAGGAATATCTCCGACTCAGAAAGCAGGGACACACTTAGCTTTATTACCATGAAAAGTGATCAACTTTACCCGCAGGCAAGCCGCGAGCTGTCTGAAAAAAGAAGTTCTCTGGCCCCGGAGATCGCAGACGCCTTCCGCAGTTTCAGCAAAGCCGTTTTTAAGGAGGGGCCCTGCCTGAAAAGACGAAGCAGCTAATCGCCGTGGCCGTCGCCCACGTAACGCAGTGCCCTTACTGCATCCGCAGCCACACCGCGCAGGCGGTAAGGAAAGGAGCCACCCAGCAGGAAATTATGGAGGCCATATGGGTGGCGGCCGAGATGCGCGCCGGTGGCGCCTTCGCGCACTCCAGCATAGCGCTGGACGAAATGGATTAAGCCGGCAGGGGCTAATGAACATTCTGACCCGTTGGCAGACACAGCACGACAGCTACCAGAACTATGAAGCACGAATTCAAAACAGGCGACCACGTCACGTGGAACTCGGAGGCAGGGCATGTCTCGGGCACGATCATCAAGGTGCATACCGCTGATTTTGACTACAAAGGCCACACGCGCCGCGCCAGCAAGGAAGATCCGCAGTACGAGATCAAAAGTGACAAAACCGATCACATTGCCGCGCACAAGGGCACCGCGCTTAGGAAAGTAAAGGATTAAGGGGATATGGCCCTCCCGGGAAAAGCGGCCCGCGATGGAAGGCAGCATATATATGGCAGAGAAAAACAACACCATCTGGACCTTCGGCCATTCTACCCGAAGCCCGGACGAATTCATTGCGGCGCTGAAATCTTTCGGGATAGAGGTGCTGGCCGACGTGCGCCGGTACCCCGGCTCCCGGAAGTACCCCCACTTCAACGTGGCCGCTATGGAGACTTACCTGCCCGAGGCGGGCATCCGCTATATGCCGGAGTTGGAACTGGGCGGCCGCCGCAAGCCAAAGCCCGACTCCGCCAACACCGTCTGGCGGAATGAGGCCTTCCGGGGCTATGCCGATTATGCGGAAACGCAGGAGTTTGAGGAGGCTTTAGCGAAACTGACAGAAGTGGCTGAGCGGAAGCGGGTAGCCTATATGTGCTCCGAGGCCGTGTGGTGGCGCTGCCACCGCGCCATCATCTCGGATTATCTGAAGGAAAGAGGCTGGACCGTAATGCACATCATGAGCGAAGGCGTCGCCAAAGAGCACCCCTTCACAGCGGCGTACCTGGAAACGCATCAGGGGTAGAACTTACCTTACTGCAGCGGTATTGACAATCGCAGTATTCATATACCACCAATAATTTAAATCACTCGTCCTGCTTTTGAGGCTGCAAGCTTCTTCTGACTGTTTCTCATCCTCCTCACCCCCTTCGAAAAGGGCTTTAGAAAGCGGCTGTACAGGATGAGGCCAAATATGATGAGTTATATATAACCTATATATAGACAACATTTAATAGAAGCTACATTTTTACTTCAGCACGGAGTGAAAGCTCTTCCAGTTTTTCCATGAGGCGCCTTGTAAGTGATGTGGTGCCGAACGAAGAGAGGCAGCCCGCAGCGGAGCGAATAGAGGGCCCCTCCCCCCGGCAACTTCACTTACACAGCGTCGAGAGGGAAACGAGGCCTCTCGGTCCGAGAGCACCAAACCTTGCTATAGAACTTAGGGTAAATTAGTACGGTGGGATGAACCGTCATTTTAGCAAAACAATTCCAGAAGGCAGCATTAAATTACCCAATCACCTTCACCGTCCCCTCCTTCACCTCAAACCGGCGGATGCTCTCCGAAAGCCCCTCCAAAATCTTATCAGTGCGCTCGAGGTGCGTGTCTGTCAGGAAAATCTGGCCGAAGGTGTGGGCGGCCACCATCTGCATGAGCTGCGTGATGCGCTTCTCGTCGAGGCGGTCGAAAATGTCGTCCAGCAGCAGGAGGGGCTTGTGGTGCTGCTTTTCGGCAATCACCTCGAAATGCGCCAATTTCAGGGCGATGACATAACTTTTCTGCTGCCCCTGTGAACCGAAGCTTTTCACCGGGTTGCCGTCCATCAGGAACACGAAATCGTCCTTGTGAGGCCCCACGGTGGTGCGCTGCAGCGCCAGGTCCTTGCGCTCGGCCTGGAGCAGCAGCTGGGTAAAATTTGCGCCCGGCAACTGGCTTTTGTAGGTCAGGCTCACCTCCTCGTGGCTGTCGGAGATATGGCGGTAGTGCTTCTGAAAAACCGGGACAAAGTCCGCCAGGAACCGCTGCCGCTCCTGCGCCAGTTGCTCGCCACAGGGCACCAGTTGCTCGTTCAGGATGTGCAGGTACTCGCGGTCGTAGTAGTTGCGCTCGGCAAACTGCTTCAGCAGCGAGTTGCGCTGCCGCAGGATATAGTTGTACTGGATCAGCTGCTCGAGGTAAGTATGGTCGAGCTGCGAGATGAGGCTGTCGAAGTACTTGCGCCGCTCCTCGCTGCCCTCTCGGATCAAGTCCGTGTCGTAGGGCGAGATGAGCACCACCGGGAAGCGGCCGATGTGGTCGCTCATTTTCTCGTAGAGCGCCTTGTTGTGCGTCACCGTCTTCTTCTGCCCCTGCCTAAGGCTCACCTGCACCGTGTGCTTCTCGCCCTCCACATTAAAGCGGCCCTTCACCATAAAGAAGTCCTCGCCCTGCTTGATGCTCTGCAGCTCGGTGCCCGGAAAGGCGCCTTTGGTGATGGAGAGGTAGTAGATAGCGTCCAGCAGGTTGGTTTTGCCGCTGCCGTTGTCGCCTATAAAACAGTTGATATGCTCCGAAAAGCTGAGGGCGGCTTCCTCATAATTCTTGAAAAACAGCAAACTGAGATTTTCGAGGAGCATTCGTTTCTAATTGATATCTTTTTCCTTAATTTCGCAAGCTAAATCCGGTAGTGGCTTATATATACAACGGTTTTATATATAAAACCTGCCAAAGGGCGGCGAACGGACAATCAAGATAACGCATAGACTAACACTTATGGCTGATACGAAAGAAAAGGCGAAAGGAAAGGCACCGAAGGCAAAGGTACAGGCTGCGCCAAAGTTTTCAAAGGAAACATACATGACGTGGTTTGAGCAGATGAAGCTCATGCGCCGTTTTGAGGAGAAAGCCGGTCAGCTATATGGCCAGCAGAAAATAAAGGGCTTCTGCCACCTCTACATCGGCCAGGAGGCCTGTGCCGCCGGGGCCGTGAGTGCGCTTACGAAAGACGACAAGTGGATTACCGCCTACCGCGACCACGCCCACCCGCTGGCGCTGGGCACTGACCCGGGCGCCGTGATGGCTGAGTTGTTCGCCAAGTCAACAGGCTGCTCCAAGGGCAAGGGCGGCTCGATGCACATCTTCGACAAGGAAGTGAACTTTATGGGAGGCCACGGGATTGTGGGCGCCCAGATTCCGCTTGGCGCGGGCATCGCCTTCGCCGAGAAATACAACAAGACCGGCAACCTGTGCGTGTGCTCCATGGGCGACGGCGCCGTGCGCCAGGGCGCGTTCCACGAGGCCCTGAACATGGCCATGCTCTGGAAACTGCCGGTAATTTTTGTGATCGAGAACAACGGCTACGCCATGGGCACGTCGGTGCAGCGCACCTCTAACGTAACGGACCTATATACCCTGGGCGAGGCCTATGACATGCCTTCGGAGCCGGTAAACGCAATGAGCGTGGAGGATGTGCACGAAGCCGTGGCAAGAGCCGCAGAGCGCGCGCGCGCTGGCGAGGGCCCGACCCTGCTGGAGTTCCGGACCTACCGCTACAAAGGCCACTCTATGTCGGACCCCGCCAAGTACAGAACGAAAGAGGAGCTGGAAGACTACAAGGGCAAAGACCCGATTGAGTCCGTGAAAGCCACTATCCTTCAGAACGGCTGGGCCACCGAGGAAGAACTGGAGGCGATTGATGATAAAATTAAAGAGCGCGTGGCCGAGGCCGTGCAGTTTGCCGAGGACTCTCCGTACCCGGACCCGTCAGAACTCTACACTGATATTTACGCAGAAAAGGACTATCCTTATATAATGGACTAAGCCACAAATATTTCGGGGTTAGGAATTAAAAATTAATATTTTGATGTTCAGGCATTAGGAATGTTGTCTAAAACAGTTTTTAATTCCTAATTTTGAATTTATTATTTCATTCATTCTAATGGCAAGAGAAAAAGTTAAGAAGCACAGCGAGTTTGAGGAGTTGGTGGAAAACCCGGATGCGTTGGCAGACCGCTTCGCGAATTCAGAGGATTTCGTCAAAAGAAACAAGTCGAAGGTACTCGGTGTGTTTGCCCTGATCGCTGCTATCGTAGTCGGGGGCTTCCTGTATTACAATTACCGCAGCACGCAGAACCAGGAAGCGCAGCAGGCCATGTTCCAGGCAATTTACTACTTCGAGGCCGACTCCCTGGGCAAGGCCCTGAACGGTGACGGGCAGTACGAGGGCCTCCTTCAGATTGCCGATAACTACAGCGGAACAGATGCCGGCAACCTTGCCAAGTTCTATGCCGGTGCGGCGCTGCTGAAGCAGGGCAAGTTTGCCGAAGCGGCCACTTATCTGCAGGATTTTGAGTCGGACGACTACCTGCTGCAGGCCCGCGCCTACAGTCTGGCCGGCGACGCGCTGCTGGAGCAGGGCAAGAACAAGGAGGCGGCTGACCTGTATGTGAAAGCGGCCAATTACAACCCGAATCCTTACTTCTCGCCACAGTACCTGATGAAGGCGGGCATTGCCTACGAGGCAGACAATAACTTTGCCTCCGCCGCCGAAATGTACGGCAATATCATTACCCAATACGTTGCCTCTGCCGAGGTGACGGATGCCAAGAAATACAAGGCCCGTGCCGAGATGCTGGCAGGCGGCACCGCCGCCGAGTAAGCACTAACAGGCCTAAGCCTATATAAAAGCGCTTTTGTGCTGGTCAGCCAGGCAGAAGCGCTTTTTAGTTATAAGCCATATATGGCTTTGGAGGCAGGGGCAGCAGCGTTCATGGCAGCCCGAAAAACGCGCAACGAAAAACGAATAACGATTGACCATGGCGACAGCATTAAAGAACCTGAGCGAGTACAGCAAAGACAGATTCACAGACATCTCCGATAAAAAATTTGGGATAGTGGTGGCCGAGTGGCACGAGGAAATAACCGGCGTCCTGTGCCAGGGAGCCATTGACACGCTGCTGCAGAACGGCGCCACGAAAGAGAACATCTTCGTGAACACGGTTCCCGGCAGCTTCGAGCTCACGCTGGGTTCCCAGTTCCTGGCGCAGCAGGAGGAGATAGATGCGGTGATTTGCCTCGGCATCGTCATCAAAGGTGACACCAAGCACGACGACTACATCAACCACGCTGTGGCGCAGGGCATCACGCATGTGTCTATGAAATACAACAAGCCGGTGTCCTTCGGGTTGGTCACCACCAACACCCTGCAGCAGGCGCTAGATAGGGCAGGCGGCAAGCACGGCAACAAAGGCGTGGAGGCGGCGGCGGCGGCCATCCGCATGCTGAGCTTTTAAGCTATATGTGGCTTGAGTTTATATATAAGCTCTGATATAAGTCTTGCTGGTGCGGCCCTTCGCTGATAGGATCTGCAAGCGCGCGCCAGCGGGGGAAGAGGAGAACCTATGTAAAAAGAGCGCCTTGTTCTATAATGGAACAAGGCGCTCTTTTTACAGATGCTATATATAGCTGCAACTTAAAAGCTATAGCCCACCGTCAGGCCGGGCCTGACCCTGAAGCCGCTCCCCAGGATGCCCAGTTTGTCGATGATGCCGCGGTCGAAGTCTTCGTTGGTGCCGGTTTTTATGTTCAGGCTGCCGCCGTTTACGCCAACGCCGAGAAACAGGTCGAGCGAGATGCCGTTGTTGAAGATGAATTGGTTACCCGCCGCCACACCGGCACCCACCGGCTTGTAGGTCGCCTCGTACGTCTCGCCTTTTTCCTTGTCCTCCACAGTCAGTTTGTAATTGAGGATACGGCCGTAGCCCGCTATATAGAAGCCGTCCGGCGCCTGCTCTGCCAGGTAGTAGCGTATCTCCGGCGTAAAGCCGTGGCCATCGAATTCAACGTCCTTCACGCTGGCGCCCGTCGTGAAAGCACCCAGTTGCGCGCTGATGCGGGGGCTGAAGGCGTGCTCCACAAAACCGGAAGCCGTGAGCACGAACGGGCTGAGCACGTTCACTTTCAATACAGTGTTTCGGTTGTTCGCGGCGTCTGCCCGGCGCTGGGCGCTGGCAGGCGCTGTCGCCACCAGGGCAAGCAGCAGGGGCACTAGCGCGAGTAAGGTAAATTTTTTCATATAGGTAGATTTCGTAAAAAGGCGCCGGTACCGGCTACACCTGCCTAAGCAACATCCGTTCCAATATAAACCCGAGGGAGAAGGCTTTCCGCACAGCGGCAGGCGGGGCAATTATACGCAAGATAAATTTGTTAAATTATCATTGCCGGTAGTAAAGTATGGATATAACTGCTATTTTTGCACGAAATTTAGACTTTATACTACAACGTGCAGGAATGTTGGCAAAAGATTTGAAGGGGAATATATAGTAGATTTAAACTTAAATTGCTTGGCGGCTGTTATGCGGCTACACCCTTAAAAACATATACTTTAGTTGGCCAATTACTTATAAAGAGGTTAAAACTATAACACGATCTAATTCAGTAGAATGAATACAAACGAAGAAAAGCAGCGATATTCCAAAGAGGAACTGGCAGAGTTTGAGGCAATTATCCGCGAGAAGCTGGTGAACGCACGCAAGGAGGTCGCCTTTATCAAGGAAACCCTGAGCCGCCGCAACGACTCAGGCACTGACAACACCGCCTCTCCTACCAAAGTGCTGGAGGATGGCGCAGACACGGCAGAGAAGGAAAGCCTGAACCAGCTGGCTTCCCGGCAGATGAAATTTATCCAACAGTTGGAGAATGCCCTGATCCGCATCAAGAACGGCTCTTACGGTGTTTGCATTGTCACGGACAAGCTTATCCCAAAAGAGAGGCTGCGTGCCGTGCCGCACACCCAGCACTCCATCGAGGCCAAGCTGCAGCGCAACGACTAGTACCCGTACCTTTACTTTTACCACTTGAATATTCTGCAAAACCATATTCAGGCACTCGTTTTCTGTGCCCAGTCGCCTATCAGCATCGAGGAGATACAGCGCTGCCTGCAGGAGTCGCTGGGGATGGAGGAGGTGCTGGTGAGCGATGTGCTGGAGGCGGTAGAGGCGATAAACGGGCAGCTGGCCGAGAGCGGGTTCGCTTTCCAGATATATGCCATCGGCGGGGGCTACCAGTTCCTGACCAAGCCGGAGTATCAGGACACGGTCAGCACTTACCTGAAACACAAATCAAGGAAAAAATTGTCGGCGTCTTCGCTGGAGACGCTGGCAATTATTGCCTACAAGCAGCCGGTTACCCGCTCGGCGGTGGAGCAGATACGCGGCGTGGGCTGCGACTATGCCATCCACAAACTGCTGGAGAAAGAACTGATCGAGATAAAAGGCAAGGCCGAGACCATCGGCAGGCCCGTGCTGTACGGCACGTCTCAGAAGTTCATGGACTACTTCGGCATCAACCACATCAAGGACCTCCCGCAACTGAAAGACTTCGCCACCGAAGAGAACACCATCGGCCAGTCCGCCGAGTAGCCGGCGCAGCGCCCTCATTGAACTATATAGCACCCTGATTCCTTAATACTGCACACACCAAGAGGTACAGTAGCGATACTGCATCCATAACTATATTACCATGGCAAAAGAAAATGAAAGACCTGACCGCGACAGCGCGGGAGCAGGCAGAAGAGGCGCTGACAGAAACGCTTCAGGCAGGCCAGTGAACAACGACCGCGACGGCAAGAAAATATTCAACAGGCGGGACAAAGACGACCGGCCGGGCGGCTTCGGCGAACGCCGTTCCTTCGGGCCTGACAGAAGAGATAACGACAGAAGAGAATCCGGCGAGCGACGCCCTTATGGTGCAGACCGCCCGAACAGGGAAGGTGGCGAGCGCCGCCCTTACAATGCGGACAGGCGCGAAGGCGGAGAACGAAAGCCTTACAACAGCGACAGGCTGGAAAGAAGAGATGGCGGCGAAAAACGCACCTACGGCGACAGGAGAGAGGGTGGTGAAAAACGCTCTTTCGGAGACAGAAAAGAAGGCGGCGAGCGACACTCTTTCAGTTCCGACTGGCCAGACAGGCGCAGCAACGACCGGGGAGGATATAACGCTGACAGGAGAGATGACCGCAGCAGCGGCGAGCGAAGCGAGCGCCGTTATTTCGGCGATGACCGGCCGGATAGAAGAGAGGGTGGCGAAAGACGCTCCTTTGGTGCGGCCCGATCTGACAGACGAGACAGTGGTGAACGCCGCTCGTACGGCAGCGACAGGCCACGACGCGACGATGGCGAGCGCAAACCATATAACAGCGACAGGAGAGAGGGCGGCGAGCGCCGTTCCTACAGTGATAAGCGCGAAGGCGGAGACAGAAAGTCCTATAGCGCCGGGCGCAGCGGCGACAGCGACCGTGGCTACAGCCGCGACAGCAGGCCCTCGTTCGGGGAGAAGCGCGGCTTTGGCGGCGACAGAGACGCTAAAGGGAAAAGCTACGGCGACCGTGGCCGCTCCACGGACAGGCCTGGGGAGAACTCCGGCGAAGAGCCGAAGGCACCAACCTATAACCTGAGCCGCTACAACGACAACCCGCGCATCAAGAAAAGCAACCGCAGGGACGAAGACGAAAATGACGGCTCCATCCGCCTGAACCGCTATATTGCCAATGCCGGCATCTGCTCGCGCCGCGAGGCCGATCTGCTGATCGAGTCCGGGGAGATTAAGGTGAACGGTGAGGTGGTGAAGGAAATGGGCTTTAAGGTGCAGCCCTCCGACACGGTGCAGTACGGCAAGAAAATCCTGAACCGCGAAAAGCTGGTCTATGTGCTGCTCAACAAGCCGAAGGACTTCCTGACGACAACGGATGACCCGGAAGGAAGAAAAACGGTGATGGACCTGGTGGCGAAAGCCTCTACGGAGCGCATCTTCCCGGTGGGCCGCCTGGACCGCAACACCACGGGCCTGCTGCTGTTCACCAACGACGGCGAGCTGGCGCAGAAGCTCACGCACCCTTCCAACGAAATCAAGAAGATATACCAGGTAGAACTGGACAAGCCGATCACCAAAGACGACTTCAAGAAGATATCCGAGGGCGTGGAACTGGAGGATGGCAAAGCCGTGGTGGACGATGTGGCGCTCCTGGGGGAGTCCAACAAGTTCCTGGGGCTGGAGATACACATTGGCCGCAACCGTATTGTGCGCCGTATTTTCGAGCACCTGGGCTACGACGTGGTGACGCTGGACCGGGTGCAGTACGCGGGCCTGATAAAGAAAGACCTGCCGCGCGGCAACTGGCGCTACCTCACCGAGAAAGAAGTCGTGCGGCTGAAGTATTTTATGTAAAGAGCCATGCGCAGCGTCGCCATCGACATAGGGAACTCCGGCACAAAGTACGGCGTCTTCGAAGGGGATGCCCTGGTGGAGCAAGGTTACTTTGAAGGACAGGAGCAGTTGCCTGAGGTGCTGCTACACCAGACTTTTGACCATGCCATTGTCGCCTCGGTGGCACAGAGCGCACAGTATATACAGCAAAGGCTGTCTGTAACCGGCAAGCTCCTGGAGCTGACCGCGCAGACAGCCTTGCCTGTTTCCAACCTCTATAAAACGCCCCATACGCTGGGTGCCGACAGGATAGCGGCCGCAGCGGGAGCGAATTATTTTTTCACGGGCCGCAACTGCCTGGTGTTCGACGCCGGCACCAGCATCACGCACGAGTATATAGACAGCGGCGGCAATTACCACGGCGGCGGGATATCCCCGGGCCTGGCCATGAAATTCAAAGCCTTGCATACTTTTACCCAGCGGCTGCCGTTAGTACAGCGGATTGAGGAAGGGTTTCCGCTGACGGGGCAAACCACCGAAGAATCTATCCGCAGCGGCGTGCTGGCCGGCACCGTGGCCGAATTAAACGGCTTTATCCAGGCATATACCGAAAAAGCTGCCGATCTGGTGGTTATACTTTGCGGGGGGGATGCAGGATTTTTTGAAAGTCACCTAAAAGGTCGCATCTTTGTAATTCCCGAACTGGTCTTAATCGGGCTTCACAGAATATTGATACATAATGTATAAGACATTCCGAGTACTGGTAGGCTTTGCCGCGCTGTGTCTGGCGCACACCACACAGGCACAGCTTATCAGCAATACCCCGTACTCCCGCTACGGCATAGGCGAAATCAACGAAAACTACGGCAACATCCGCACGGCCGGTATGGCGGGCGTGGGCGTGAGCGCCGCCAACAGCTTTCAGGCAAACACCTCCAACCCAGCCCTGCTGTATTACAACAGTATCACCAACTTCGATATGGGCATTGCGGGGCAGTTCAAGCGCGTGAGCACCGAGACCGGCTCCTATACAGACGGCAACGCGAACCTGCACAACCTGTCGCTGGCCGTGCCCATCATGAAGCGCTGGAGTTCTGCGGTGGGCCTGCGCCCGTTCTCCACTGTCAACTACCAGGTGGCGGTGTCGAACCCGGTGGAGGGCAATCCGGAGGCAACTATTTCCCGGGAATATGTGGGCAGCGGCGGCCTGTCGGAGGTTTACTTCGGGCATGGTGTGAAAGTGGTGGGCGGCCTTACCGTGGGCGGAAGCGCCTCTTATATCTTCGGGAATATCGCCAGCGAAGCCGCCAGCACCCTGAGCGACCCGGAGCAGGAACTGGTGGGGCAGGAGCGTGTGTCCATCGTGAACCGCACAACCTACAACGGCTTTCTCTTCAGGGCCGGTGCCAATTACCGCCAGAAACTGAAAGACAAGCTTTTCCTGAGCGCAGGTGGGGTATATAGCCTCAATGCTGAGCTTGATGCCGAGCGCAAACAGGCCTATGAGCGGCGCACGCAGGCAAATCCGGTGCCGGGCGATAGCACAGAGGGCAACGTGACGCTGCCTTCCAACTACAGAGTCGGCCTCAGCCTCGACAACGGCTCCAACCTGACGGTGGCCGCAGATTTCGCCAGCTACAAGTGGTCTGATTTTAAGGGCTTCGAGGGGCAGAACGACAACCTGCGCGACAGCTACCGGGTGGCTATCGGCGGCGAGTACACCCCCGATGCCAACGCCATCGACAGTTACTTCAAGCGCATCATGTACCGCGGCGGAGCGTACTACAGCCAGACGCCCTATGAACTCAACGGTAAGGAAATCACAGACAAGGGCGTGACGGTGGGGGCCATGTTCCCAATCGGCATCTCCACCATATATGATTTGTATCAGTTGAACGTCTCGCTGGGCTACGGACAGCGCGGCACCACTGAGAGCGGCCTTGTAAAGGAAGACTACCTTCAGTTTGGCATTGGCTTCACGGTCAACAGCAGGTGGTTCATCAAGCGCCGGGTCGAGTAGCAGCAACGCCCCCTTTTCTGACAACACCAGAGGCCGTTCTTGAAGCGGCCTTTTTGTATAGTGGGGATGCCAATGCTGCAAAGCGTCATATTCAGCACAGAATTTGCTAAATTCACACCAAACAGCACAAAGCACAGCGATGCGGAAAGCATGGATAGCCGCCCTGATGGCCCTCATGGCCATCATCGGGTTCGGCTGCAAGGAAGACCTGAAAGACCCGGACAAAGAGCAGAAGTACACGGGCCCGACCATGGAGAACCGCGACGTGGTGACACTCTACAGCGACTCGGCCAGGCTGCTCATAAAACTGCAGGCGCCCTTGCAACAGGAGTTTGAGGGCGGCGACGGCGTGTTCCCGGACGGGCTTTACGTGGAGTTCTACGAGGAGGGCGACAAGGTGACCTCCACCCTGAAGGCCAACTACGGCAAGCAGGACCGCAACAAAAGCCTTTTTGAGGCGCGGGGCAACGTGGTGGTGCAAAACCTGGTGAAGAAAGAGAAACTGGAGACGGAACAGCTGTTCTGGGACAAGCGCAGGGCAAAGATATACACCGACAAGTTTGTGCGCATCACCACACCGGAGCAGGTCATCATGGGGAACGGCCTGCAGGCTGACCAGGATTTCTCGAACTACAGGATCCGTGATGTCACGGGAATCATCGATCTGGAAGAATAATGAACCCAAAGCTTATCAATAGTATTTTACTGGCGCTGTCGTTTGTGGCGATGGTGATTGGCGCGCACCGCAGCCTGGTGGAGGAAGACATTCTCGGCAACTACTGGCTCTACATGATTGGCCTGGTGCTGTTTATGCTCTACTATTACCGCAAGAAGAAGAACAGCGCCTGAATGTTTCCGGCCTTAACCCATATATGGAAGACACGAGTCAAATCATCGTCTTAGTTGTTGCCCTTCTGTTCTCTGCCTTTTTCTCCGGCATCGAGATGGCCTTTCTGGCCGCGAACAAGATTCAGATTGAGCTGGACGAGAAAAACGGGGTGCTGTCGGGGCGCATCCTGGGCTTCCTGCTAAAGCGGCCCGCCCGCCTTATGGGTACCACCCTGATCGGCAACACATTGGCGCTGGTGCTATATGGCCTGGCCATTGCCAGCGTGCTGCACCAGTTGCTTTATGCTTACCTGCCCGAGGCGCTCCAGTGGAGCCTGCTCATCCTCCTGCTGCAGATAGCCGTGGCGGCGGTGGTGGTGCTGCTTACGGCCGAGTTCCTGCCCCGCAGCCTCTTTGCCATCAACCCTAACCGCATGCTGCAGGTGCTGGCGGTGCCCATACTGCTAGTGTATTATCTGCTGTACCCTGTGGTGTACCTGATTGTGGGGCTGAGCAAGTGGGTGGCCGAGAAGTTCTTCAGGATAGAGTTCTCCGAAGAGAAGCCAGTGTTCGGCTTCACCGACCTGAACGCCTTCACCAAAAGCCGCCTGTACCACCCCGAGCACCAGGACGCCCCGGAGGTGGACCCGCTCATCTTCCACAACGCCCTCGACTTCAAGACCGTGAAGGTGCGGGAGTGCATGGTGCCCCGCACCGAGATAAAGGCCGTGGAGGCAGACGCCCCCATCGGGCAATTGGGGCAGGCCTTCGTGGAAACAGGCCACTCCAAGATAATTGTCTATAAAGAGACCATCGACAACATCATCGGCTACTGCCACCAGCTGGCGATGTTCAAGCAGCCAAAGAGCATCGCGGAGATTCTGGCCCCGGTGAGCCTGGTGCCCGAGAGCATGCTGGCCAGCGAGTTGTTCATCAGGTTTGTGTCGGAGCACCGCAGCGTGGCGGTGGTGGTCGACGAGTTTGGCGGCACCTCGGGCATTGTGACGGTGGAGGACGTGATTGAGGAGATTTTCGGGGAGATAGAAGACGAGTACGATGTGGACCAGGCGCTGCTGGAGCAGGTGCTGCCCGACAGGGGCATCTATATCCTGAGCGGCCGCCACGAGATTGACTACCTGAACGAGAAATATGAACTGAACCTGCCCGAGGGCGACTATGAAACCTTAGGCGGCCTGGTTTTGTCTGAATTCGGGGAGATACCGCTGCCGGGCGATGAAGTAAGGGTGCCGCCTTATACCATCAGCGTCCTGACCATGGATGACAACCGCATCGCGGCTGTGAAGCTGGTAAAAAGCGCAGACGCTCAGGCAGATGCTGCAAGCTAAACACGGAGATAAAAATTTTGAATTTAAGCGTGATTAACCTTATTTTGCACAATCCTTTTTACATTTAAATAAAGAATGGCATTAATTAACAAGATTAGAGAGAAGTCTGGTTGGGCTGTAGGCGCCATTGCCATAGGACTTGGCGTGTTTGTGGTGGGCGGCGACCTGCTGGGGCCTAACTCCAGGCTTCTGGGCAACGATGCAACCACTGTCGGCGAGATTGCCGGCGAAGAAATAGACTACCAGGAGTTTGACGCTGTGCTGCAGCAGGCAAAAGCCGACTACGAGAGCCGCACCGGCCGTGCCGCCAACGAGGGGGAACTGGCCATGTTGCGCGAGCAGGCCTGGAACCAGCTAATCTTTAAGATTGCGCTTCAGAAGGAATACGACCGCCTGGGCATCACCGTGACCGACGAAGAACTGGCGGACATGGTGCAGGGCAACAACATACACCCGGCCGTGAAGCAGGCCTTCACCAACCCGCAGACCGGCGAGTTTGACCGCAACCAGATTGTGCAGTACCTGCAGAACCTGGACCAGATGGGACCCAACGCCCGCCCGATGTGGGTAAGCTTTGAGCAGAGCATCCTGAATGACCGCCTGCAGTCGAAGTACATGAACCTGTTTACCAAGACGGTATATATCACCGCGGCAGAGGCCAAAGACTATTACCAGGCGCAGAACAGCACCGCCGGCATGAAGGTGCTGTACGTGCCATACGTAAGCGTGTCAGACTCTGCCGTGCAGGTGACAGACGCCCAACTGCAGGATTATTACGACCGCAACAAAGAACTCTATAAGGTAGAGGAAGGCCGTTCAATCGAGTTTGTGACCGTTCCGGTAACCGCCTCCCCCGAAGACAGTTCCTTCCTGAGCCAGGAGATCAGCACGCTGGCGCAGCAGTTTGCCACTGCCTCCAACGACTCCGCTTTTGTGAACACCAACTCTGATGCGCCTTTCAACGGTGCTTACCGCAACCCCGGCGAGCTGCCGCAGCAACTGGCCAGCCAGCTGCCGCTGGAGGAGGGCAAGGTATATGGCCCCTACACCGAGAACGGCGTGCTGTCGCTCTTCAAAGTATCGGATGTGAAAGAGGGAAGCCCGGCTGTGAAGGCGAGCCATATCCTCATCAGACCTGAGAGTGACACCCCCGAGGCAAAGGCGGCGGCCCGCGCCAAAGCACAGGACGTGCTGACACAGATACAGAAAGGCGCCGACTTCGCCCAGATGGCGGCGCAGTACGGCACAGACGGCACGGCCTCTACCGGTGGCGACCTCGGCTGGTTCGCGGAGGGCCGCATGGTGCCTGAATTCGACAAGGCTGTGTTTGCAGCCTCCGGCCCCGGCCTGTTGCCCAACCTGGTGGAGACGGAGTATGGCTACCATATCGTGAAAATCACCGCGCCTAAAACCACGCAGACTTACCAGATTGCCGCCGTGCAGCGCCCAATCGAGGCGAGCGAGGGCACGCGCGATGCGGCGTACGCCGTTGCCGACGAACTGGCCGGCACCAGCGGAAGCGCCGATGAGTTCAGAGAGAATGCCGCCAAAAACCCTTCGTTGGTGAAAGAAGAAGCTATCGCGATTGGTAAAAACAACATCGTGGTGAACAACCTGAACAACGCCCGCGAGCTAGTGCGCTGGGCATATGCCGAGGACACCGAAATAGGCGATGTGTCGCCTGTGTTCGAGATAGAGAATCAGTTTGTGGTGGCGACGCTCACTGGCAAGCGCGAGAAAGGCTATGCCGCCGTGGGGGATATCCGCGATGAACTGACCGCCGCCGTACGCAACGAGGTAAAAGGCCAGCAGATTATAGAGAAACTGAAAGGCCAGAAAGGCTCGCTCGACGAGATGGCCGCCAATTATGGCGCCGATGCGGTGGTGAGAACCGCTGATAACGTCACCTTTGCCTCTGCTACCATCCCTGGCATAGGCGTGGAACCGGTAGCCGTGGGCAAAGCCTTCGGCATGAAGCCTGGGGCCCGCACCGCTCCGTTTGAAGGACAGGGCGGCGTGCTGGTGGTAGAACTGACGCAGCTGAACCCGGCGCCTGAAATCAGCGACCTCTCTAACGTAAAAGAGCAGATGCGCACCGCGCGCAGCAGCCAGGTGGAGAACAATGTGTTTGAGGCCGTCAAGGAGAAAGCCGACATCAAGGACAACCGCGTCAGGTTCTTCTAAGACGAACAAAATCATATATGAAACATGAGTCATCCCGGAGTTTGCAGGGATAGATAGAGTAGATTCCAGAGGTTGGCCAGTGCCAGCCGGATACGGTAAAGCGGTGTAGGAGTTTTCCTGCACCGCTTTCCTGTTCTATGGCAGCCCTGCCTAAGGAGATGGGAGACCGCCTCCCGCAGCTCTTTATCCAGCAGCGAGAGCAGAAAAGCATACACCAGGGTGACCACCTGCAAGAGCTTCATGCGGCTCGACCAGAACCAAAGCCGGCACGACTCCATGCCCATTTCTGATTTGTTGAAGCGGAAGGCCTGCTCCACCTGCCACCTTCTGGCGTAAGCAAAGACCAGGCGCCAGGCCTGGCGATCACTCCTGACTTCTTCACTGGTGAGCAAATACCAGGGTTGGCGGCCTTTCTTACCTGGCCGGCAGATCAGGAGCGTGAGCGGCTGGTCATAGTCCGGGTGCAGGCAGGGCTGCCACAAGAGGCTGCGCCGGTAAGTGATCTTTCGGACCATGTCCCTTACTACTCTTGAGGAGGTGGCTTTGCGGCCGACCGAAAAGCGGTAGGCATTCTTTAGAAGCCCACGCCCATCCACGAGCTTATACCTGGAGGGCCAGCGCAAGAGGAAGCGGTCGTGGCGGCCTAAAAGCAGCCCCAGCCACTTAGAGGAGGCATAGCCGCGGTCAAAGACGTGCAGCACGGCCTGGCCGAAGGTCTGGCGGGCCCACAAGAGCAGCGTGAGCTTCACCTGCTCCAGGGAGGTGGCCTCTTTGCCCCGGCTACTCCACCAGGCAAAGCGGGCGATGCGTGGAGCCTGCCACAGGCCGCAGCACAAGAGGCCCACCCACCGAAAGCCTGGCACGTGCACCGGCTCCCGGGTGGGGGGATCATAATAGCCCTTCTTGATTCTGAGTTGCCGTTTAGCTTTGACGCTGCGCACGGCGCATAAGCCCTCGCTTTGGAGGCTTTCGCACTTTTCCTGCACGCTCTCGTCCCACAAAAGCAGGGGCAGCTCACGTTCCGCTTCCAGCAGCTGCTCTACGTATGTTTGGGCCTCTTGACTCAGGTAGTCGGTGATGAGTTGGGCAGACCACTTCTTACTGCGCAGCAGGTTAGACAGGCGCTTGGTGCCCGCCGGGGCTTTGTCGGGCGAGAGCACAACCCCACCCAGCTCGCTTAGAAGCAGACCGGTGGAGCGGCTGCGGTGGCGCACCAGCGCCCGGCATAGGTTCTGGAAAGTGTAGACCAGGCGGCGGTCCAGCAGCTCATCGAGCCTGGCAAGGAAAGGAGAAAGAAATCCTTCGAGGCGGTAGGAGAAAAACAGAGCCTGGGAGAGAACCTCGGCTTGGCGTGCTGCGTTTTTGAAAGTAGTAAACATAAGAACCTCCCGTCTTTGGTGATACATAGACTGTACCACTAAAACAGGAGGTTCTCCTTTTTTATCCCAGTCCTAAACTCCGGGATGACTCATGTTTCTTTGGCCATGCAGGAGCACCGTTTTAGCGGACCTGGGGGAGGATGTACGCTAATTCTGCGCGTGCATTCAAAAAATTAAACTGAATCGGTATATTCATAGTTAAAAGAATGTGGCAGAACCAGGCGGGAGCAGCGGGTATATAGCACCCATATATTGGCCGCAGCCCTGCCTTAGCCGTCTTAGCGGCGAAGGCATATATCAACAGGCGTCACCTCATCGTTTTAAGAAGACTATGCACTCAAAATTATATTACCTGCTCCTCCTGCTGCTTCTGCTGCTGGCATCCCCGGCGGCGCGGGCACAGCAGCAGGACCTGGAGCTTGCCCGCCAGTATATGAGCCAGGGCGACTACGACAAGGCGGGGGCGCTATATAGCAAGCTGATAGACGAGCAGCGGCTTTTCGGGGCGGTGTACCCGGATTACCTGAAGGTGCTGCTGGCGCAGCGCAACTACAAGGAGGCCGAGAAACTGGTGAAGAAAACGCTCAAGCGCCACCCTGGCAACCCTAACTATGGGGTAGACCTGGGCGTGGTGTACCAGGCCGCTGGCGACAAGGGCGCGGCCGCAAAGCAGTTCGACAGGCTGGTCGCGGATGCCACGCCTGAAATGGTGACGGCGGTGGCCAACGCGTTTATGCAGAACGAGCTATATGACTACGCCGAGAAAGCATACCTGCGCGGCCGCCAGCTGGCCAACGATCCCATGGCCTATAACCGCCCGCTGATGGCGCTGTACAGGTATCGGCAGAAAACAGACAGCCTGGTGGCCGAGGCACTGAACCTGCTGCTGGCCGATGAGAACGAACTGGGGTACGTGCAGAACATACTGCAGAGCAGCATGCGCGAGGAGGAGAATTTCGATGCGCTGGAGAAGGAGCTCATCCTGAAGGTGCAGCAGAACCCCGACAAGCTGTCGTTCAACGAGCTGCTGATCTGGCTCTACGTACAGCGCCGCGACTTCTACAGCGCCCTGCTGCAGGCGCGCGCTGTGGACAAACGCACCCGGAGCGGCGGCTCCCGCGTGATGGAACTGGGCGCCATCAGCCTGAAGAACGAAGACTACCAAGGGGCCATAGAGGCATTTGAATACATTGTGGAAGAGTACCCGGAGGGGCCTTATTACCTGGTGGCGCGGCAACGCCTGATAAACGCCCGCGAAGAGCAGGTGCAGAATACCTTTCCCGTGAGCCAGGAGAAAATACAGGCCCTGCTGGCGGATTATGAGGCCCTGCTGAACGAAGTGGGCCGGAGGCCGGAAACCATGGAAGTGCTGCAGCACATGGCCGCCCTATATGCCTTCTACCTCGACGACAAAGACAAGGCCATCGCGCTGCTGCAGGAGGCCATCAGCATGCCGCGGGCGGACGCCAACCTGGTGGCAGACAGCAAGCTGACGCTGGGCGATATATACCTGCTGAAGGGGGAGCCCTGGGAGAGCACGCTGTTGTACTCGCAGGTGGAGAAGTCGCACAAGGAGACGCCGATCGGGCACGAGGCCAAACTGCGCAACGCCCGCCTCAATTACTACAAAGGCGATTTTGAACTGGCCCAGGCACACCTCGACATCCTGAAACTGGCCACCAGCCGCGAGATAGCCAACGACGCCATGGACCTGAGCCTGCTGATTACGGACAACACCGGCCTCGACACCTCCACCGCAGCCATGCAGGACTATGCCGCCATCGACCTGCTCGTGTTCCAGAACAAGCTGCCGGAGGCGCTTGCCGCCCTGGACAGCATGTTGCAGAAGTATCCGGGGCACAGCCTCACCGACGAGATATACTTCCAGAAAGCCAACATATACGAGCGCACCGGGAATTTTGAGAAGGCAGTGGAGAACCTGCAGCAGATCGTCAGCAACCCGCAGTACGACATCCTGAGCGACGACGCGCTGTACCGCATGGCCTTTATATATGAGGAGAGCCTTCACGACAAGGCAAAGGCGCAGCAGCTATATAACGACCTGCTGGTAAAGCACCAAGGCAGCATCTATGCCGCCGAGGCCCGGAAGCGTTTCCGGAAGCTGCGCGGCGATACGGTAAATTAAGCCAAGGCAGATTATGCTATATAGGCAAACGAACAAAATTAACTTGCGCTACCCATAAAATCACCACATATATAAGCCATCCGAAGATCAACAATATATAGTATATAAAGTCTTGTGGCTGATGTCTTGATACTTGTGTCCTTTTACTTAAAAGGTTAAGATCCTGGTGCTTCACATCGTGATGCGTGTGTAGTGATATATAATACAAGGCTCTCTTGCCCTTTAGCTGAAGAAGAGGAACAGGATGAGAATAAAGAGGAGGAAGAACCCGTACATGATCAAGTCGAGAGAGTAGTTCTTATATTTTTCGAAAAGATCTTTGAATCGTTTCATGGACTGCCCTGTTGTATCGTTGCAAAAGTACGAAATTCAGGAGGAGGGTCACAGCGCCACCAGGCGCCTTGGCTCAAAAATCTTTTAAAATAGCTACCTTTGCAGCCGAACGTTTGTAGTGTAGCAGCAGCATATATGGAGAAGAGGTGGGTATATAACCAGGAGGCGCCGGCAGAGGTGGTAGAGCAACTCGCGGAAAACCTCAAAATAAGCTCCACCCTGGCTGGCATCCTCTGTCAGCGCGGCATCTGCACCTATCAGGAAGCCAAGCATTATTTCCGCCCCTCCCTCTCCGACCTGCACGACCCCTTCCTGATGAAGGGCATGGACAAGGCCGTGAACCGGCTGAACGAGGCGCTGCACAAAAGCGAGAAGATACTTATATATGGCGACTACGACGTAGACGGCACCACCTCCGTGGCCCTGATGTACGGCTTCCTGCGCGGCTACACCCACCAGATTGACTTTTATATCCCGGACAGGTATACGGAAGGCTATGGCGTGTCGCAGCAGGGCGTGGACTGGGCGGCGGAGCACGGCTTCACGCTCATCATCTGCCTCGACTGCGGCATCAAATCGGCAGACAAAGTAACCTACGCCATCGAAAAAGGCATTGATTTTATCATATGCGACCACCACCTGCCCGACGAGGACGTGCCGCAGGCCGTGGCCGTGCTCGACCCGAAGCAGGTAGACTGCCCCTATCCATTTAAGGAATTGTCGGGGTGCGGTGTGGGCTTTAAGCTGATTCAGGCCTTCTGTATGCAGAACGATATCGACCAGGAGGAGGCCTATAAACTGCTGGACCTGGTGGTGGTGAGCATTGCGGCCGATATCGTGCCCATCACGGGCGAGAACCGGATTCTGGCGCACTTCGGCCTGCGCCACCTGAACGGCCCGCAGCCGATGCGGCCAGGCCTGGAGGCGCTGAAGGAACTGGCTGCCATCAATTACGACATGGATATCTCTAGCATCGTGTTCGGCTTTGCGCCCCGCATCAATGCCGCAGGCCGCATGGGAGACGCCAAAAACTCGGTGCGCATGCTGCTGGCCCAGACCAAGGAAGATGCCTTCCGGATGGCCGACATCATCAACGAATCGAACAAGGCGCGCCGCACCAAAGACACCGACATCACCAAAGAGGCCCTGCAGATGATCGAGGAGGATGATTTCCTGAAGTCGGCCAACTCCACGGTGCTTTTTAAGAAAGACTGGCACAAGGGCGTGATTGGCATTGTGGCCTCGCGCTGCATCGAAAAATACTACCGCCCCACCATCATCCTCACCCAGTCCAACGGCAAGGCGTCCGGCTCTGCACGCTCGGTGCACGGTTTTAACGTACACAACGCCATCGAGAGCTGCTCCGATTTGCTGGAGCAGTTTGGTGGGCATATGTATGCCGCCGGGCTTACAATGCCCGTGGAGAACGTTCCGGCGTTCCGGGAGCGGTTTGAGGAGGTCGTGTCCAATACTATCACTGAGGAGCAGAAAATCCCGCAGATACAGATAGACGGAAAGATCAAGCTGAACCAGATCACGCGCAACTTCTACAACATCATCCGGCAGATGGAGCCCTTCGGGCCCGGCAACATGGGGCCGGTGTTTGTGTCGGAGTGCGTATATGACACGGGCAGCGTGCGCGTGGTCGGCGATTCGCACCTGAAACTGCGCCTGACGCAGGACGGTTTCTACAGCATCGACGCCATCGGCTTCGGCCTCAGCGATTACTACCACACCATCTCCAAGGGCATCCCGTTTGACGTGTGCTACACCGTGGAGGAAAATATATATAGGGGCGCCATCTCGCTGCAGTTGCGCATCAGGGATATCCGGGTGAAGTAATCAGTCCGAAATCATATATAGATAGAAGCTGTTTAGAGTTTGTATTTGTGTCTGGCACAAGCGGGCACTTGCGCCAGACAAAGCTTCAAGGACGGAGAAATGCAAAACTCGAAATAGGGTTATATATAATTTGGGGCTGCTATAGCTAATAGCTTAGACCAATCTCAACTGAATACTGCGCACTGAGGTATTTATTCTACAGAAAGTGTAGTGCCCACCAACCAACTGGTAGTATATATAACTCCTCCCCCGAAAAACGATTAACGAAAAACGAGCAACAAAACTACGGCAGCGGGTACATGTGCTTCAGTTGCTTCAGCGGGCTTGGCTGCGTCTCCTGGGCCATCAGATCGGGGATGCACAGCTGGCTCAGCATGTCGCTGTCGCCTACAAAGAAGTTGACATCCACGGCAGTGTTGATGCCCATGATCCGGCCCCTGTCGGTGTGCTGCCAGAACATCCAGCTGTCAGTCTGGTGTACCTCCGGGTGGTTGTCGCTGTAGCGGGCAATCCAGAAATGGTAGTCGTTGAAGTGGCCCTGCAGGTAGCGGCGGTAGTAGTTCTGGCTGGTGTAGATGATGGGCTTCACGCCGTAGTGCGCCGTTACGCCCTCCAGCCAGGTTCTGATGCCAGCACGCAATTGCACGGGGCTCACCTTGGGGTCCGATATCTCCACGTCCAGCACAGGCGGCAGATCACCGGCCTCCAGCACCACTGAGTTCGTGAAAAGCTCTATCTGGCACTGCACGGGCGCCTCCGGCTTGTAGAAGTGGTAAGCCCCGCGCTTGATGCCGTGGCGCTTCGTCTCCTCCCAGTTGCGCGTAAAAAAGGGGTCCTGCCTGAAATCGCCCTGCGTGGCCTTCACAAAGGCAAAAGCCACCTCCGACTCACTCACCAGCGCCCAGTCCACATGCTTCTGCCACCGCGACACATCGATGCCTTTGATGGCCGTGGCCGTGGTGAACGTTTTGGCAGTGGCTTTCTCCTCTTCGTCGTTGGGTGTAGCAGCAGGGGCGTTTGACGGCGCACCGGTGTAGCCTGCCAGCAAGAGCAGACCTGAGAAAGCAAGCTTCTGAAAAGCCGAAAGAAACAAGGGCAAAAGCATAATAAGCAAGGTTGAGATGAAGCGAGTTTTAAGTTAAATATTAAAAGCCGCTTATACAATACCCCGCCCGGATGTTTATATAGATTATTGCCTAAGTCTTAATAGCAGGCGGGCCATATATGCCGTTAGGGGAGTGAGGGAAGCGCTGTGTTTGCGCCTCGTTGCAGGATGCCGCCATTATGCGTAATTTAGCCACGATGATACTAAGAGCTGAAAGCCTGATAAAGAAGTACAAGTCGCGCACGGTGGTGAACGATGTGAGCGTGGAGGTGAACCAGGGGGAGATCGTGGGGCTGCTGGGCCCGAACGGCGCCGGCAAAACCACTTCGTTCTATATGATTGTGGGGCTGGTGAAGCCAAACGCAGGCAAGATATACCTCGACAAGGAGGACATCACCAACCTGCCCATGTACAAGCGCGCCAAGCGCGGGGTGGGCTACCTGGCGCAGGAGGCCTCGGTGTTCCGGCAACTGACGGTGGAGGAGAACATCATGGCCGTGCTGGAAATGACGAACCTGCCCAAGCGGGAGCAGCACGAGAAGGTGGAGGCGCTGCTGGAGGAATTCTCGCTCACGCACGTGCGCAAAAACAAAGGCATCGTGCTATCGGGCGGGGAGCGCCGCCGCACCGAGATTGCCCGCGCTCTGGCTGTGGACCCCAAGTTCGTGCTGCTGGATGAGCCCTTCGCGGGGGTGGACCCCATCGCCGTGGAGGAGATACAGAGCATCGTGGCCAAGCTCAAAAGCAAAAACATCGGCATCCTCATCACCGACCACAACGTAAACGAAACCCTTTCCATCACCGACCGCGCCTACCTGCTCTTCGAAGGCAAAATCCTGAAATCGGGCACCGCAGAAGAGCTGGCCGCCGATGAGCAGGTGCGCCGCGTCTACCTCGGCAAGCACTTCGAACTGAAGCGGAAAATCTGAACAGGTAACAATTACCAGTAAACAGTAATCAATCGCACAACTTTCCGCTGTTTATACCGATAAGTATAGCTTATCATAAATGGGTATGGACAATAACAACCTTTATAAAAAGTGTTATGCTTTTGCTATTAGAATCGTAAAGGCCCATCAGCACCTTAGTACAGAGAAAAGAGAATATACGCTTTCAAAGCAACTCTTGCGTAGTGGTACATCCATTGGGGCCAATGTGGCAGAAGCAAATGGGGGAATATCTGTTGCGGACTTTTCATCAAAAATATCATTAGCTTACAAAGAGAGTCTCGAAACAAAGTACTGGTTAAGCTTACTGAAAGATACTGGTTATCTGGGGGCTACGATTGCCGAAAGTATGATAGTAGACGCCGATGAACTCAGTAAGATTTTATTCTCTATATTGAAATCTACAAGAATTAGCCCGAAAGATGGTGCGAAGTAGACTTAGGATCTGTTTACTGTTTAGTTTTAGCTGTTAACTGCAAAAGTGGAAATAATCAACTCTATAGTGACGTGGGTGATGAAGAAGCGGATCCACGACATTGATTTGTTTCGGAAGTACCCGCACGAGGTGCAGGCAGAGCTGTTCCGGAACCTGCTGGATACGGCCAAAGACACCGAGTGGGGCAAAAAGTACGGCTACAGCGACAAGCTGTCGGTGCGGGAGTTTCAGGAGCGGGTGCCGGTCAGCGATTACGAGGCGCTCTACCCCTATATAGAGCGCGTGATGATGGGGGAGCAGAACCTGCTGTGGCCGAGCAAAGTCGAGTGGTTCGCCAAATCGTCGGGCACCACCAACGCCCGCAGCAAGTACATACCCGTCAGCCCCGAGTCGCTGGAGGACTGCCATTACAAGGGCGGCAAAGACATGCTCTCCATCTACGTGAACCTGTACCCTGACACGAAGCTCTTCTCGGGCAAGGGGCTTTCCATCGGCGGCAGCCACCGGCCCAGCGAAATCAATGCGAAGGTGTCGTGCGGCGACGTGTCGGCGGTGATCATGCAGAACCTGCCAATGTGGGCCGAGGCCATGCGCACGCCCCCACTCAAAGTGGCCCTGATGGACAAGTGGGAGGAGAAGATAGAGAAGATGGTGGAGGTGACGGTGCCGGAGAACGTGACCAGCATGAGCGGCGTGCCCACCTGGACCTACGTGCTGCTGAAGCGCATCCTGGAGGTAACGGGCAAGAGCAACATCCTGGAGGTGTGGCCCAACCTCGAGCTGTTCACCCACGGTGCGGTGGCCTTTGGCCCGTATCGTCAGCTGTTCCGCGACATCATCCCTTCTGACCAGATGCATTACCTGGAGGTATACAACGCCTCGGAGGGATTCTTCGGGATACAGGACCAGGTGGGCACTGAGGATGAGATGCTGCTGATGCTGGACTACGGCGTGTACTACGAATTCATCCCGCTGGACCAGTTTGAGGAGGAGCAACCCAAAACGCTGACGCTGGACCAGGTAGAGGTGGGGAAGAATTACGCCATCGTTATCTCGACCAATGCGGGCCTGTGGCGCTACAAGATAGGCGACACGGTGCGCTTCACCAGCCTGAACCCCTACCGCATCAAAATCTCAGGCCGTACGAAGCACTTTATCAACGCCTTCGGCGAAGAGGTGATTGTGGAGAACGCCGAGGAGGCCATCACCAAAGCGTGCGGGGCGACGGGCGCTGTCATCTCCAACTTTACGGCGGCTCCCTTATATATGGAGAGCGGCAAGCGCGGCGGCCACGAGTGGGTGATTGAGTTTGTGCAGGAGCCGGACAGCCTGCCGCGTTTCACGCAGGTGCTGGACGAGACGCTGCGCGAGGTTAACTCCGACTACGATGCCAAGCGCCAGAACGACATCGCCCTGCAGGAACCTATCGTGCATATGGCTCCCAAAGGCACTTTCCTGAACTGGCTGCGCCATAAAGGCAAACTGGGCGGCCAGAACAAAGTGCCCCGCCTCAGCAACACCCGCGAGTACCTGGAGGAGATCATGCAGGTGAATGGGATGTAGTAGATTTGAAGATATGAAGATGTGGAGATATGAAGATGGGTAGAGATGCCTGTTGCTACCCGTAAAGCTGCTGTTCCAACCACCCCTGCCCCTCCTCGTCTAAGGAGGGGCAGGGGTGGTTGGATAATGTCCCATCATATATAAAACGCAACAGCCCCGGCCATATATAGCCAAGGCTGCAGCAATTCAAAATTATCTCCCGGTAATCAGACTCGTAATTCGAAACTCGTAATTCGGAATTGGGAGCGAAGCGACCGCTATTCCAGGAAACTGCTGAACATGCCGCCTTCTTTTCGGGCGTTCTGGCCGTGCGGCATCAGCGCCTCAATCAGCTTCTTCACCGGCATCGACTGCAGCCACACGCGACCGGTGCCGCGCAGCGTGGCCAGGAAAATACCCTCGCCGCCAAAGATCATCGACTTGAGCCCGCCCGCCTGCTGCACACTGAAATCGATGCCCTCCTCGAACGCCACCACGCAGCCGGTGTCCACGCGCAGCGTCTGGTTGTTCAGCTGTTTCTCTACCACGGTACCGCCAGCATGAATGAACGCCATGCCGTCGCCCTGCATCCGCTGCAGGATGAAGCCCTCGCCGCCGAAGAAGCCCGAGCCCAGGCGCTGGTTGAAGTGGATGCTGAGTTTGGTACCCAGTGCCGCCGCCAGGAAAGCATCTTTTTGCGTAATGAGGCTGCTGTTGCGCATCTGGCGCAGGTCGATGGGCAGAATGGTGCCGGGGTAGGGGGCGGAGAAAGCCACGCGGCTTTTGCCGTAGCCGCGGTGCGTGAAGTGCGTCATGAACAGCGACTCGCCCGTAATCAGGCGGGAGCCTGCCGACACCAGCTTACCGAAAAAGCCCTGGCTGGGGTTGGAGCCGTCGCCCATCTTGGCCTCGAACTCAATGCCCTCCTCCATATATACCATCGCGCCCGCCTCGGCAATCACCGTTTCCTGCTGGTCCAGTTCCACTTCCAGCACCTGAATGTCGTTGCCGAAAATTTTGTAATCGATCTCGTGTGAATTTATCATAGTTATATATAAGGTTGGTTAAAAGATGCGGTCTGAGTTGATAGAACGCAATATGCCCCTGTTTCTATATATGGCGCAAAACTTTACCAGCCAAGCCGGGGCTATATGGCTTTCAGAATGGAATGACTACCCCTCATCATCCTCTTCCTCCTCGTCATCTTCTGCTTTCCCTTTCTTGCCACGGCGGGCTTTGGGCAGGTCCTTGTCGTCCTCGTCGTCGGTCACGGCATTGGTGTTGCGCACAAAATCCTCGTCCGTTTCCTCCACTTCCTCGCCTTCCTCTATATGGTAGGCCTCCTCCTCTTCGCGCTTGGCCTTCTCGGCGGCGTCGCGCTTCACCAACTTCTTGTCCTCCACGTTGTTGTTCAGGAACTCGTTTATCCTGTCGATGCTGTAGTTCGAGATGATCTCCCCGTGCTCGTTCACCTTTATCTCGAAGCCCTCCAGGTCCTTGTGTACCTTGGATTTCTTCTTGCTGCTCTTGTTCTCTTTTTTATTCTTGGCCATGCTCGTTCAGGTTTGTACTCCTGTTGTATAAGCTAAGCGGCCACAATTTGTTGCAAACAGAGCCAAAGCCATATATAAAAAAGGCTAACCTCATCGGTTAGCCTTCCTGATTATGTATCCTTTTTTTGATTCCTATATATGCTTTATATAGAGCCGTTGCGGTTACGCCGCTGCATATGGGCGCAGCTTTTCGATGGCTGTGCCAAGGCGCTGAGCCGTTTCCTCGCGGCCGATTACCGCGATGATCTGCATCAGGTCGGGGCCAGCCTCGGCGCCGGTCACTGCCAGGCGCAGCGCCTGCATCACCTGGCCCAGCTTCATGCCGTGGCGCTCCAGGATGCTGTTCAGCAAATCTTTTACCGTGTCGGCGTTAAAGTTCTCCAGCGCCGGCAGCTCATTTTTGAAATCCTCAAAAACAGCAACGGATTGGCTGTTCCACTTCTTGGAGGCGACCTTCTCGCTGTACTCCGTGGGGGCTTCAAAGAAATACCTGGCCTCCTGCCAGAAGTCCTGCGGGAAGCTCACGCGCTCTTTCATCAGCCCGGCTATCTTCTCGGCCTTTTCCTGCGAGGTGGTGATGTTGTGCTCCTCCAGCGCCTGCAGCAGGTAAGCAGCCAGCTCGCTGTCGGGCTTGGCGCGCAGGTACTGCTCGTTGAACCAGCGGGCCTTCTGAATGTCGAAACGCGTGCCGGACTTGCCGATGCGCTCCACGGAGAACTCTTCTATCAGTTCCTGCATCGAGAAGATCTCCTGCTGCGTGCCGGGGTTCCAACCCAAAAAGGCCAGGAAGTTAATGAATGCCTCGGGTATATAGCCAGCCTCTCGGTACCCGGAAGATATTTCGCCTGAGAACGGGTCCTGCCAGCGCAGCGGGAACACCGGGAAGCCCAGCTTGTCGCCGTCGCGCTTGCTCAGTTTGCCGTTGCCGTCGGGCTTCAGCAGCAGGGGCAGGTGGGCAAACTCCGGCATGGTGTCTTCCCAGCCCAGGTAGCGGTACAGCAGCACGTGCAGCGGCGCCGACGGCAGCCACTCTTCGCCCCGTATCACGTGTGTGATCTGCATCAGGTGGTCGTCCACGATGTTGGCCAGGTGGTAGGTCGGCATCCCGTCCGACTTCATGAGCACTTTATCGTCGATGGCAGAAGAATGCACCATTACCCAGCCGCGGATCATATCCTTCAGGCGAACTTCCTCTTTGCGCGGCACTTTCAGGCGGATCACATATGGGTCGCCGGACTCTAGGCGCTTCTTTACCTCATCCTCGGGCAGGGTGAGCGAGTTCTTCATGGTGGCGCGGGTGATGGCGTTGTACTGGGGCGTGGCCACCTTGGCGGCCTTCAGGCGCTCGCGCATCTCCTCCAGTTCCTCGGCCGTATCGAAGGCGTAGTAGGCGTGGCCGCTCTCAATCAGCTGCAGCGCGTACTGCATGTACATGGGCTTGCGCTCCGACTGGCGGTACGGGGCGTAGGGGCCGCCGTTCCAGGGGCTCTCGTCCAGCTCAATGCCGCACCACGCCAGCGACTCCCGTATATAGTCCTCGGCGCCCGGCACGAAGCGGTTCTGGTCGGTGTCCTCGATGCGCAGGATCATTTTGCCGCCGGTTTTGCGGGCCAGCAGGTAGTTGTAAAGGGCCGTGCGCACACCGCCTATATGGAGAGGCCCGGTCGGGCTGGGGGCAAAGCGTACTCTAACTTCTCTTTCCATGTATCTATGTCTGATTCAGATCGTTCAATTTCGGCACAAAGGTACGAAATAAAGTTCGTTTCGGTAAGCACCACGGTGGCAAAGGGCAGGCGGGGCGAAACAAGCCGGGGCGATAGGGGTTCATCCAATACAAACATAATCAGGTAATTCCGTATCTGCATAATACAGAAATCTAACGCGATGCTATGGTAAAAAAGCGGTTGCATATGGCCTGGTGCCTGTTGAAAGAGACGTGGCTGGAGTTCATGGACAATAACTCCTGGCAGAAGGGCGCGGCACTGGCCTATTATACCATCTTCGCGCTGCCGCCCATGCTCATCATCATCATCAGCGCCGCCGGGTACTTCTTTGGGAAGCAGGCGGTGTCCGGGGAGATATACTACCAGATAAAGGGCGTGATCGGGACGGAGGGGCCTACTCGGTGCAGAAGATGGTGGAGAATGTGAATGCGTTCTCGGATGTGAGCCTGGCGGCGTTTGTGGGCGTTATCGCGCTTTTTATCGCCGCCACGGGCGTTTTTATATCCCTGCAGGACTCCCTGAACGAGATCTGGTACGTCAAGCCCAAGCCCAGGCACGGCTACCTCAAGCTGGTGCTCGACAGGTTCCTGTCCTTTGGGATGATTTTGGCCATTGCCATTATCCTGCTGCTCTCGCTGTTGGCCAACGCGGTGCTGGTGGCCATCGGCGGTTTCCTGGAGGCGCGTTTCTCGGGCTGGGTCGTTTACTTCATCCACTTTGCCAACCTGGCCTCCGCGCTGGTGCTCATGTCTTTCCTGTTCGCGTGTATATATAAGTTTCTGCCCGACGCCAAGATAAAGTGGCGCGACGTGTGGGTGGGGGCACTCGTGACGTCGCTGCTGTTCGTGCTGTTCCGGGGCCTCATCGGGTTTTACCTGGGCACGAACGACGTGGGCTCGGTATATGGCGCGGCGGGCTCTGTGGTTGTCATCCTCACGTGGGTTTTCTTCACCTCCCAGATTATCTTTTTCGGGGCGGTGTTCACGTTTGTGTACTCCCGCAAGTACGGCTACAACATTTACCCGGCGGAGTACGCAGTGCGCGTGATACGGAGGCAGGTGGAGGTGGGCAACTCCGCCGTGAACGCGGAGCCCGGCGTACACACCAAGGAGGTATATGGCGGGGTGGAGGCGGCAACGGAAGAAAGCGACGAAGGCGCCGCCGCGCAGGGCGAGAATATATAGATGAGTTAAGAGTTTTGAGTTAAGAGTTTAAAATTCAGGTAAAGGACACTGTGGCAAAGGGTTTATATATAGTTCTTCTGCCAAAATGCCTTCGCCTGAATCTTTCCGGATAAAGCCCTTGCCGGGGCTTACTTGGCGGCGATGCAGGATATCTCCACATTCACGTCTTTTGGCAGGCGGCTCACTTCCACGGTTTCGCGGGCTGGCGGGTTGCTGGTGAAATAGCTGCCGTACGTTTCGTTGATGCGGCCGAAGTTGTTGAGGTCCTTCACGAAGATGGAGCACTTGAGCACATGCTCGAAACCCATGCCCGCCTCCGACAGAATGGCCTGCAGGTTTTTCATGACCTGGTGCGTCTCCAGTTCGATGCTGTCGTTCACGAGGTTGCCGCTCTCCTGGTCCAGCGCAATCTGGCCGGATACGTAGAGGGTGCCGTTTGCCATCGTTGCCTGGCTGTAGGGGCCGATAGGGGCTGGCGCCAGAGAGGAAGTGATGATGCTGTGTGCCATATATGGATTCGGTTTATAGTGTATCTTTACTCTCAAAAGTACTTAAATTTTATGCACGTAGTTGTATTGGCGGGCCCTGAAATGGCTGCTGAGTTCAAACAGAAGTTCCCGGAGGGCACGGAAGGCGTGTCTTTTACCTTTCTGAGCAGCCTCAGCCTGCAGGACGAGCAGTTTCAATCCACCGATGTGGTGTTCGATTTCCTGCTGCACCAGCAGCCGCAGCGCCTGGAGCAGTATGCGCCCGGGCAGGTGGTGTTCTGCAACGCTGCCACCGTGCAGTTGGCAGCCCTGGCGAAGGCCGCGGAATTGGAGAAGCCCTGCGCCCTCATCGGCTTTAATGGCCTGCCTACCCTTTTTAACAGGCCGGTGCTGGAGGCGAGCCTGCTGCAGCCGGAGCACGAAGAAAAGCTAAGGGAGGTGTGCGAAAAACTGGGGACGGAGTACCTGCTGGTGGAGGACAGGGTGGGCATGGTGACGCCCCGCCTGATCTGCATGATCATCAACGAGGCCTGCTATACCCTGCAGGAGGAGACGGCCAGCATCGCTGACATAGATCTCGGAATGAAACTGGGCACTAACTATCCGAGAGGACCATTTGAGTGGGCCAACGAGATGGGCGTGGAGCAGGTGTACCGGGTGCTGGAGGCGGTATATGAAGACACAAAAGACGAGCGCTACAAAATCTGCCCGCTGCTGAAAACCAAGTACCTGAAAGGGGAGAAGTTCTGAAGGTGGGTTAGCCTATATATAAAAAAGGAGGCAGCCATATATGGCTGCCTCCTTTTTTATATATGTGTCAGGCAGGTTTTACTCCACCGTCACAGACTTTGCCAGGTTGCGGGGCTGGTCTACGTTGCAGCCGCGCATCACCGCAATGTGGTACGACAGCAGTTGCAGCGGAATCACAGACAGCAAAGGCATCAGCGGCTCGCTCGTCTCCGGAATCTCGATCACGTAATCCGCCATCGACGGAATGGTCGTGTCGCCTTCTGTCACAACGGCAATCACCTTGCCCTTGCGGGCCTTCACTTCCTGCACATTCGATACAATTTTCTCATACGAGCTGTCCTTTGTCGCGATAACCACCACCGGCATGTGCTCGTCGATCAGGGCGATTGGCCCGTGCTTCATCTCGGCGGCCGGATACCCTTCTGCGTGGATATAGGAGATTTCCTTCAGTTTCAGGGCACCTTCCAGCGCCACCGGGAAATTGTAGCCACGGCCCAGGTACAGGAAGTTGGTTGCGTCCTTGAACACCTCGGAGATTTCCATGATCTGATCGTTCAGCTGCAGGGCAATTTCAACTTTAGTCGGGATGCTCTCCAACTCCACCATCAGCTGGTGAAGCTTGCTCGTCTCTATCATGCCGCGCTTGCTGCCGATGATCATGGCAATCAGCGTGAGCACCGTTACCTGCGCTGTGAAGGCTTTTGTGCTGGCCACCCCAATCTCCGGCCCCGCGTGCGTATAAGCGCCCGCATCCGTGGCGCGGGCAATGGACGAGCCCACTACGTTGCATATACCGAAAATGGTGGCACCCTTCGATTTCGCCAGTTCAAGCGCGGCTAAGGTATCTGCCGTTTCCCCGGACTGGGAGATGGCGATCACGATGTCTTTCTCGGTGATGATCGGGTTGCGGTAGCGGAACTCGGAGGCATACTCCACTTCCACCGGGATGCGGGCGAAGTCCTCGATCAGGTACTCTGCCACCAGGCCCGCGTGCCACGACGTGCCACAGGCCACAATGATGATGCGCTTGGCTTTGACAAACTTGTTCTCATACTCCCGGATGCCGCCCATCATCAGGTGGTCGCTCTCGGCAATCATGCGGCCGCGCATGCTGTCGAGGATAGAGCGCGGCTGCTCGAAAATCTCCTTCAGCATGAAGTGCTCGTAGCCGCCTTTCTCAATCGACTCGAGGGCCATCTCCAGGCGCTGCACATAAGGCGTCTGCTTCACGTCCTCTTTCGTGCGGATGTCAAGTTCCCCGTTGTTGATTACCGCCAGTTCATAGTCATTCAGGTAAACCACCTCGTTGGTGTACTCGATGATAGGCGTGGCGTCGGAGGCCAGGAAAAACTCGCCTTCTCCGATGCCCACTACCAGCGGACTGCCCTTGCGGGCCGCTACCAGCTGGTTCGGGCTGTCCTGCGCCAATACCACAATGGCATAGGCGCCCACCACCTCGTGCAGGGCCAGCCGCACGGCCTCGGGCAGCGTACAGTGGCTGTTGGTGCGGATGTCTTCTATCAGGTTGATGAAGACCTCAGAGTCGGTGTCGGACTTAAAGGTATGGCCCTTCTCTATCAGGAGTTGCTTCAGCGCGGCATAGTTCTCGATGATGCCGTTGTGGATGATGGCGATGTTGCCTGAGGTAGAGTAGTGCGGGTGGGCGTTTATATCGTTCGGCTCTCCGTGCGTGGCCCAGCGGGTGTGGCCCATGCCAATATGCCCGTGCGTATCTATGCCCATGAGCGCGGCCTCGAGTTCAGCTACCTTTCCCTTTTTCTTGTAAATGTTCAGTGAGCCGTTCATTAGCGCGACTCCGGCGCTGTCATAGCCCCTGTATTCCAGCCGTTTTAGGCCTTTGATAATGACCGGGCAAGCTTCCCGGTGTCCTACGTATGCTACAATTCCACACATATTTTATTTTGTATATATAAAAAAATAATAGGTACCTCAAAGGTACCTATTTAAATAAAGTAAATATTATACTGTTTATATATACTTTTTGTTGTAGCTTTTAAATAATTTTTATTGTGAAGCGGTGGCGCTACTGCCCGAGCTGGTTGTACAACTCATAATAAGAGTCCAGCAGGGTTTCGTCGGCCCTGACGGTGCTGATGTTCTTCGTCTTCTTATATTCGTTGAAGGTGGCGTTCATGCTGTCGCCAAAGTCCTCGTTTGTTTTTATAACGGCGTCGGCGTACTTCATGCCGCACTTCACGAACCCGTCGCAGTCAGACGACTGCAGTTCTGTGAGCATGCTGTCGTCAATGTCCAGCATCTTTACCTTGTCGAGCAGGCCCTCGTCGAACTTCTGCGTGTAGTTGTGGTTATATACCGTGAACATCGACTTGGCATCTTTGAAAATAGGGTCTTTCTTGTAGGTGGTCTTCAGGTACATCGGGATCAGGCCCGTCATCCAGTCGTTGCAATGTACAATGTCGGGGGCCCAGCCTAGTTTCTTTACCGTTTCCAGCACGCCCTTGCAGAAGAAGATGGCGCGCTCGTCGTTGTCTGCGTGAAACTTGTTGTTCTTGTCAACAAACACTGACTTTCTGTGGAAATAGTCCTCATTGTCGATAAAATAAACCTGCAGCTTTGCATTTGGGATAGAAGCTACCTTAATTACCAGCGGTTTCTCATCTTCGCCCACGGCAATGTTAATGCCGGAAAGGCGCACCACTTCATGTAACCGGTTCTTGCGCTCGTTGATCAGGCCAAACCTTGGCACAAAGATGCGGATCTCCATTCCTCGCTCCTGCATCCCCTGTGGCAGCGTCTGCAAAAACTCGGCTACTTTAGTGGTCTGTAAGAAAGGATTGATCTCTGTGGCGGCGTATAAGATTCGCAATTTAGACATGGATATGTGGTTAAAATTAAAAAAGCAACAGTAATGGGACGTGCAAAATTAGTAATTTTTATTCTAATTTTCAATTTAAAACGTTATAACTTACATTTGCCGGCTTATCCCAATCCCACACTTAAACACCACCGGAGATGGAAATCATAAAGCAGGTTCACGCCATCCGGGAGCGGGTGCAGGCGCTGCGCTGTAGCGGCAAAACCATCGGCCTCGTGCCTACCATGGGCGCTTTGCACCAGGGCCACCTGCAGTTGCTGAAAGCCTCCGCGCAGGAGAACGATATAACCGTTTGCAGTATCTTCGTCAACCCCACGCAGTTCAACAACCCGGACGATTACAAGCTATACCCGCGTACCTTGGGTGAGGACACCGCCCTGCTGGAGCAGGTTAGCTGCAACATTCTTTTTGCCCCGGACCCGGAAGAGGTATATCCGCAACAACACACGCTGCTACAGTTTAGTTTCGGGGCGCTGGAGGCGGTGATGGAGGGAGCGCACCGGCCGGGGCATTTCAACGGGGTGGCCACCATTGTGAGCAAATTGTTCCACCTGGTGCAGCCGCACCGTGCCTACTTCGGCCAGAAGGATCTGCAGCAGGTGGCGATTGTACGGCAACTGGTGCAGAGCCTGAGCTTTGACGTAAAGCTGGTTTGCTTCCCGACGGTGCGTGAGGAGGACGGTTTGGCGATGTCGTCGCGGAACAAGCGCCTGGATGCCGCGCAGCGGCGGGCGGCACCGCATTTATATATGGCTTTGAAGAAAGCAGAGGCGCAGTTGCAGCAACGGCCAGTGGCAGCCATCAAGGCGGGCGTGGCGGCCTACCTGGGCCAGGTAGGCGGGGTAGAACTGGAGTACTTCGAGGTGGCGGACCCGGCCACGCTGCAGCCGGTGGCGGATGTGCGCGGAGTGCGGGAAGTGGCGCTGTGTCTGGCGGCTGTGGTGGGCCCCGTGCGCCTGATAGACAACATCCTGGTGAATTTAAACGGCTAACGGGTTGTTCCTTAGCAGAGACGCCCACAGGAGCAGGTAGCTAATCTGCCGCCGTTTCGCTACCTTTGCGCATTATTACAGAGATAAACCATGTATATCGAGGTTTTAAAATCCAAGATCCACCGTTGCAAGGTAACACAGGCCGAGCTGCACTATGTAGGCAGCATCACCATAGACGAGGACCTGATGGATGCCGCCAGCATCGTGGAGAATGAGAAGGTGCAGATCGTGAACGTGAACAACGGCGAACGCTTTGAGACCTATGTGATCCGGGGTGAGCGCGGCACAGGCACCGTGTGCCTCAACGGCCCCGCAGCCCGCCGGGTGCAGGTGGGGGACATCGTCATTGTCATCTCCTACTGCAGCATCAGATTCGAAGATGCGAAGAGCCACACCCCTACGCTGGTGTTCCCCGACCAGCACAACCGCCTGGTGTAATACGCTTTCATGAAAAAGCTGCTCTCTTTCCTGAAGCCAACCCTGCTGCTGGGCGTGTCCGCGTTTTTGATGTGGTACGCGCTGAAGGAGCTGGACTTCGAGAAGATGTGGGCTGAGTTCCTACGGGCAAACTATGCGTGGGTGCTGGTGTCGCTGGTGATGGGTGTGCTGGCCTATATAAGCCGCGCCATCCGCTGGCAGATGCAGCTAAAGCCCACCGGCTACCGCCCTTCGCTCCGGAACACCTACAACGCCATGATGACCGGCTACCTGGCCAACCTCGTGCTTCCCCGCGCAGGCGAGCTGGTGCGCTGCACTTTTCTTCGGCGCACAGACGACGTGCCGGTGAACACGGGCTTCGGCACCGTGATAGCGGAGCGGATTATCGATACAGTGATGCTGCTGTTCGCCGTCGGCCTCACCTTCCTGCTCGAGTTCGACCATATACGGGATTTCTTCCTCGGCCTTTTCTCCGACAAGTACACCCACATGGAGCACAGCATCAGTTCGCTCTATTGGCTGGGCTGGGTGCTGCTGGGTTCGGTGGTGGTGGTGCTTTTCGTGGCGCTGCGCTACCTGAGCCGCCTGCGCAAAAACGCGTACTTCCGGAAAGCAGTGGACTTTGTGAGAGGCATGCTGAAGGGTGTCTTCAGCATCACCAAATTGGACAACCAGGCCGCCTTCTGGGCCCACACCATCTTTGTGTGGGCCATGTACTACTCTATGAGCCTGGTGGTGTTCTATGCGCTGCCGGCCACCTCCGGCCTGTCTTGGGGCGCGGCCCTGTCGGTGCTGGTGGTGGGGAGCCTGGGCATGGCGGTGCCGGTGCAGGGCGGTATCGGCGTATATCATCTGCTGGTGCAGGCCACGCTGCTGCTATATGGCGTGCCCAAGGAGGCAGGCATGGCCTACGCCCTGCTGGCGCACACCTCACAGACGCTTTTGGTTGTTCTGATGGGAGTGCTTAGCTTTATGGGGAGTATGCTGCGGGGCCAGGGCACTGGCATGCAACTCACCCGGACAAACGCTGAGCACCATGAACTCAACCGATAAAATCTTCACGCTGCCGCAACTGCAGCAGCAGGTGAGCGCCTGGCGCAGCCAGGGAAAGAGAATTGTCTTCACCAACGGCTGCTTCGACCTGCTGCATCTCGGCCACGTCGACTACCTCGAGAAAGCCCGGCGACTTGGCGATAAACTCGTGCTGGGCCTGAATACGGACGCCTCCATCAGCCGCATAAAAGGCCCGACCCGGCCCTTACAGGACGAAGTGTCACGCGCCCGCATTATGGCATCCCTTTTGTTTGTAGATGCTGTAGTGCTGTTCGACCAGAATACGCCTCTGGAACTGATAGAGGCAGTGCAGCCGGATATACTTGTGAAAGGAGATGACTACACCGTAGAAAACATTGTGGGCCACGAAGTGGTTCTGGCCAGAGGAGGCGAGGTGAAGACCGTGCCGCTGGTAAAAGGCTACTCCACCACCAGCATCGTAAAGAAAATAGAAAAGCAGTTAAACAGTTAAATAAATCAGACAGTCATGCCAGGAATATATGTTATAGTGATAGTCTTTATGCTTGCCAGTTGGCTGGTGAGCTGGAGGCTGAAAAGCAAGTTTAAGCAATACTCCCAGACGCCGCTTAGCTCCGGGCTGAGCGGCCGCGAAATCGCAGAAATGATGCTGGCGGACAACGGCATAACCGATGTGCGCGTGATGTCGGTGGCGGGCCGCCTGACCGACCACTACAATCCCGCTGACAAGACCGTGAACCTGAGTGAGTACGTATATGAGGCGCGCAGCGCGGCGGCGGCGGCAGTGGCGGCGCACGAGTGTGGGCACGCGGTGCAGCACGCCAAAGCCTACAGCTTCCTGAAGTTCCGTTCGGCCATGGTACCGGCGCTCAGCATCGCCTCCCGCTATATGCAGTGGATCATCCTCATTGGTATCCTCATGCTGCAAACAACGCCTGTGCCGCTGACCATCGGCGTGGCACTTTTCGGCCTTACCACCATCTTCAGCTTCATCACCCTGCCGGTGGAGTTCGACGCCAGCAAGCGCGCCCTGGCCTGGATCGACAGGAGGGGGATCGTGACGGCGCAGGAGCACGACATGGCGAAGGATGCCCTGAAATGGGCCGCGTTAACGTATGTGGTGGCTGCGTTGGGCTCTTTGGCTACGCTGCTGTACTACGTGTCGCTGCTGATGGGGCGCCGCGACTAATTCAAATCTGCCAGACTGAGGAGCGCTGCTTGTGCCGTAAAAGGTACAGGCAGCGCTTTCTTTTTGAGCCTGTGCCGCAGGTTGAAACAGTTTAAGTACAAAATATAGGGTACAACACAACAATTATCCGAATATCGTGTTTAGGTAATGAAGCCAATTTCTTAGTTTTGTACCAGACAAACGAACCAAGCGCCTTCTATACACCAAATAAAACATGAATTTCCAATTCACAGAAGAACAACTGGCCGTGCAGGCGGCCGCCCGGGAATTTGCACAGACAGAACTGCTGCCGGGTGTGATAGAGCGCGATGAGCAGCAGCGGTTTCCGGCGGAGCAGGTGAAAAAGATGGGGGAGTTGGGTTTTCTGGGCATGATGGTGGACCCAAAGTACGGCGGCGGCGGCATGGATGCCGTGTCCTATGTGCTGGCCATGGAGGAGATCTCAAAGGTAGACGCCTCTGCTTCGGTGGTGATGTCGGTGAACAACTCGCTCGTGTGCTGGGGCCTCGAAAATTTCGGTACGGAGGAGCAGAAGCAAAAGTATCTGACTAAACTGGCATCAGGAGAGGTTATCGGGGCCTTTTGCCTGTCAGAGCCTGAGGCGGGTTCTGACGCCACCTCACAGCGCACCACAGCCGAAGACAAAGGCGATTATTACCTGCTCAACGGCACCAAAAACTGGATCACGAACGGCAGCACCGCCTCCGTTTACCTCGTGTTCGCGCAAACCCACCCGGAGAAGCGCCACCGCGGCATCAACGTGCTGATAGTGGAGCGCGGCACGGAAGGTTTTGTGGTGGGCCCGAAAGAGAATAAACTGGGCATCCGGGGCTCCGATACCCATTCGCTGATGTTCACGGATGTGAAGGTGCCGAAGGAGAACCGCATCGGGGACGACGGTTTTGGATTTAAGTTTGCGATGGCCACGCTGGCGGGGGGGCGCATCGGGATTGCCGCACAGGCGCTGGGCATTGCCTCCGGCGCCTATGAGCTGGCAGTGAAGTACGCGAAGGAGCGCAAGACTTTTGGAGTTGAAATAGCAAAGCACCAGGCCATTCAGTTCAAACTGGCAGATATGGCCACGAACATTGAGGCCGCCCGCCTGCTCTGCCTGCAGGCTGCCTACGACAAGGACACGCACCAGGACTATACGAAGTCCGCCGCCATGGCCAAGCTTTTTGCCTCCAAAGTGGCCATGGAAACCACAGTGGAGGCGGTGCAGGTGCATGGCGGGTATGGCTTCGTGAAAGAGTACCATGTGGAGCGAATGATGCGCGATGCTAAGATAACACAGATATACGAGGGTACTTCCGAGATACAGAAAATAGTAATATCAAGAGAATTGTTGAAGTAAATACAGGTGTAATCTCCTTTCGCTTAAATAGTTAGCTTCTTGATATGTTTTTCCTAATTAAAATTAAATTTTTAAATTTTTTGAATTTTATAAAGATAAGCCTTAGCTTTAGGCAAGCATTTAGGATTTATACTACAAAAGTTAGTTTATAACATACATGGAAGATTACAATAAAATTATTGAGTCGCTTGGGGTGCGGTTCATAAAAGCCAAAAATCTGGTGCTGCAACAGCCTTTCACGGTGCGCAATTACTATGATGTGGGGAACAACCTGATCCTGCTTCACAAGGGCAGCATCTTTTTCGGCAACGAGGAGCAAATGGTAGAAGAGGGGGAACTTCTATTCATCCCGGGGGGGCGAAGCACAAAAGTTACGTACGGGCCTTCGGGCGAAGGAAAGTCTATCACAAACGACGACCTGATTACAAACCGGGAGAAGTTCTTCAGGAGCAACAATGACCTTGACCTGATCGGCGACGCCGAGGAGAGCCACAGCTACGTGAGTTTCGAAGCCAAGGTGTTCGACTCCGTCAACTTTTTCGCCTCGCTGGACCTGCCAGCGTTCCTGATCTCCAACAACAGCAAACTGGCCAACCTGGTCATCAAAGTGGTGGAGGAGAACATGCAGGAACTGCCCGGGAAAGAGCGCCTGATAAGCCTGTACACGGAGCAGATTGTAGTGGAGATTGTGCGCCACATCCTGCGCAACAGGATGTTTGTGGAGCAGCTGGCCACCAACAGCACCTACTTCAAAGACCCGCGCCTCATCGATTTGTTCAACTACATCAAGGAGAACATCGGGGGCGACCTGTCGAACAAGGTGCTGTCGAACGTGGCCAACGTGTCGGAGGACTATGTGGGCCAGTACTTCAAGATGCTCACCGGCATTAACCCGCAGGACTACATCGAGTACCAGCGCATGGAGCGCGCCGTGTTCCTGCTGCGCACGACCAAGAAGAGCATCCGCGAGATCGGCAAAGAGGTGGGCTACAAAGACACCGCTTACTTCTGCCGCCGCTTCAAGATGATGTTTGGCATACCAGCCGGAAAGATGCGCCGCCGCGAATCAGCGATGAACATCTAAGGCAACATTGTAAGAAGAGACAAGTGCAGAAACCTCGGCCAGAAAGCCGGGGTTTTCTTCTATATGGTTGCCGATGACCAGCACATCGGCGCCCGCCTCCAGGGCCGCTTTGGCCTTGTCTGCCGTATTGATGCCCCCGCCCACCAGCAGCGGCACGTCCACGGCTGTGCGCACGGCGGCTATCATTTGCGGGTCAACCGGCATGTGAGCGCCGCTTCCACCGTCAAGGTATATATAGCGAAGGCCCAGCAACTCTCCGGCCATGGCGGTGCAGGCGGCAATCGAGGGCTTGTCGTAGGGAATGGGGGTGGTGCCGCTCACATAGGAGGCGGTGGTCTGGCGGCCGGTGTCTATGAGCATATAGCCCGTGGGGTATACCTGCAGGTTGCTGGCTTTCAGGACAGGGGCGGCAAGCACGTGCTGCCCGATCAGGAAATCCGGGTTACGGCCCGAGATAAGGGAAAGCAGCAGGATGCCGTCAGCCTGCCTGTCGATGTGCTGGCTGTTGCTCGGGAAAAGTATAACGGGTGTGGCCGTATTCTCCTTCAGAAGCCGGATGATGCCAGCCTGGTTGTCTGTCGTGATCAGGCTGCCGCCTACAAAGAAAAAATCTACTGGGTGAGACGCCGTCAGGGCGATCAGGTGCAGGCAGGAAGCTTCCGTCAGGTTGTCGGGGTCGAGCAGCACCGCGAAGTGCTTCCTGCCTGTGGGTTGGTGTGGTTGGCGAAGGTGGTTAAATGGCATCCTCTTTTGGAATGATATACTCGGTTGTCTCTAGCTCCGTAACCTCAACTACGGGCTTAGCCGCAATATCGTCATTTTCAGAGACACCGTGTAAGTATTCTTCCAGCTTTTTACCTGCGTACACCAGCAGGAACGCCACGGCCTGTTGCGTCAGCACCTTGGCCACCGGGGAGTCCAGTATTTTGTTTGCCGCGTCCTTTGCCGTAGTTTCTTCGTGCTGAGGCGCGTGGCTGCTGTCTGCGTGGTGCATCTGCTCAGACAGCAGCTGCTCAGAAGCAAGAGCATAGCTTTCTTCCTGCTCCTGTATGATGGCGTCGTAGTCTATCATGGGGGTGGATACCGGGGGCGTGGCAACAGACTGCTTGTGCCTGTTCTTTTTCTTCTTACGTTTCTTCTCCGCTTTTTCGGCCTTATCTTTTTTTTTGCCGCCGCTGAACATGCGCTTCAGCAGGTAGCCCGCCAGCAGTACACCGCCTGCCACGGCCGCTTTTTTGCCAATCTCCTGCCCCTGTGTCTTTATTTGATCCACATCGCCCTTCAGGGCATTCTTATATTCTTCTTTCTGCCGCTCCAAAAACTCCCGCTCATTGTCAAAAATAGGATTGGATAACTCGCTCATATGCTTTTTTCCCGTTTATCAGATTTGTAAATTGTGTTATCAAAAGTTTTGTCGGCAATGCCCTGAAATACTTTTTTATCCAGGCCCACAAGCAGCACCACCAGTATAATCACATAGAAGAGCGCTATAATGCCGAACCCCCAGAAAGAGCTGTCCAGCAGTTCATTCAGCAGCAGGCCCAGGAAGATGCTCACGAAGATAACGCTCATGAACGCCGCAAAACCCAGCAGGGCGACGTGTATCGCGCTCACAAAGGCTCCCTTGAGTTTCTCCTGTATCTCCAGCCGTATGATGTCAATCCGTGTGTCGATGTACCCCATCAGGTTCTCGATAAGGTTGGGGTTCCGTTCGCGTGTACCGTTGTCTTGTATTGCCATAGTTTGTTTAAGCTTTTGTAGCGTTTTACCTGTATACGAGGGTGTAAACAAAAATTTACGTAAAGTCTAAGAACTTAGAAGTGTAGTACGGAATTTGAGGTATATTGTCCGGATTTAGCTAAATTTAGCGTTGACTTTTTCAACTCTGCATCTGTTTGAATTACAATTTCTATAGCATTCTGGGAGTAAGCCCGACAGCCTCCGCCAAGGAGGTGAAGGGAGCTTATAAGCAGCTCGCGCTCAGGTACCACCCCGACAGGAACCCGGGGAACGCACGGGCCGAAGAGCTCTTTAAACTCGTGAACGCCGCCTACCAGACCCTGTCTAATCCGGCCAAGCGCGCCCGCTACGACATGCGGCTGCAGATGCAGCGCCAGCAGCAGCGGGCCGTGGCGGTTCACCAGCCGGCAAACGGGGAGACCCGTTACGCGCACACGCGCCAGCCGGCGGGGGTGTCGGAGCGCCACTACCGCAACATAAAGCGCGACGACAACCGCTTTTCGCGCAAAGACTGGTACATCACCCTCGGTTTTGTGGCGGGCCTGCTGTTTTTCAGCCTGCTGCTGAAACTGGGCATGGACCGCATCACCGGCGAGGATAAATACAAAACGGCTTTGGCATATATGGAAGACGGGAAATACAGCAGCGCGCACCGCCTGCTGTCAGACGCTATCCGCTTTATGCCGGAGCGCGTGGCGCCCTACGAGGCGCGGGCCAAGATAGAGTTAGACGTATTCGAGAACTACGCTGCCGCCCTGCGCGACCTGAACCAGGCGATAGCGCTGCGCGAGCAGCCCTCGGCGCAGGCCTACTACATGCGCGGGCGCACCTACCGGCAACTGGAGCAGTACCAGGAAGCCGAGCAGGACCTGACACGGGCCTTACGACTGAACAGCCAATTGTGGGGCGCCCACCTGGCGCGGGGGGCGGTGCGGCTCTTTTACCTGAAGGACTATGAGCAGGCGATAGAGGACCTGTCAGTTTTCCTAGCCAACAGCGGCAGGGGCCCCAACCGGGTGTCGGCGCTGACGTACCGGGGCTTCGGCTACTTTAAGATCGGCGATTACGTGCAGTCGGAGCAGGACTACCAGGCGGCATTGGCTCTGGACAGGGAGAACGGCCGGGTATACTACCTGCTGGGGCGCGTGGTGGCGGCGCAGCAACGGTCAGAGGAGGCCTGTGAATATTTCTCGCGGGCGCACCAGTTGGGCTACTCGGCGGCGCTGCTGGAGTTGCGGGCCAGGTGCCAGGAGTAGGGGAGGGTGGATTTTCCTTGAAAGCATATATAGCATGTATAAAGATGATAACTTAGATTGAAGTTTTGGAGGGTTGCGAGACACAGATTCAAATGCAACTTTGAACTTATATATTTCAGATGTATATTACTATATGGCATTAACCTCTCCGCTTCGTTATCCTGGAGGAAAATCACGTTTTACCGACTTTATCTGGAAAGCGCTTGCTGCGTCAGGTGAGAAAGCTGAAGTTTTCGTAGAGCCCTTTTGCGGTGGAGCTGGTGCCGCAATAAGGCTGCTTGAATCAGGTAGGGTAGAAAGAATTGCTCTTAATGATAAAGATCCTCTTGTTGCTAGCTTTTGGCAGGTGGTTTTTGGGAAGAGCCGCAAGAATACAAATGATGTTGATTGGTTAATTAGACAGATTGAGTCTGCAAAGTTATCTATTGCTGAATGGCGCAGGCAAAAAACGCTTAATCCTCTTGATGTGAGGACTGCTGCATGGAAATGCCTTTACCTTAACCGCACGAGTTTTAATGGTATTTTACACAAAGCTGGGCCTATTGGAGGTTGGGAACAAAAGAACCGAACGCTTGATGTACGATTCAATCCAGAGAGACTCATTGAGCAGGTGCAGAGTTTGTATGCCTTACGTGATCAGGTAGAGCGTGTAGATTGTGTAAGTTGGAAAAGGTATTGCATGCGCTACCAGCATACAAGAGGGGTTTATCTTTACCTAGACCCGCCTTACTACCACAAGGCTGACCAGCTGTACGGCTACTTTTTTGATAAAAAGACACATCTGTCAATGCGCAAGTATCTGGTCAATTTATCTACTCCTTGGATGCTGTCTTATGACGATGTGCCTGAGGTGCGTTCACTCTACGGTAATCTCGATGGGATCGATGGTCGCGTAGTTGATCAGACTTATTCAGCTCACCCTATGGGTGGCGCTAGTTTTGTCGGGCGTGAGCTTTTCTTCAGTAATCGCGCACTCCCAAGTCTGGATCTACGGGAGGGGCAAAGACCACACACTGGCATAACTGTGCTTGGCGCTCTCAAAAACATTGCACCGCATGCAATTGGCCCCTTGCGAACTCCAACTGCTCAACAGGCACCGATACTCACTATTGCTAATCAGGTATCGAATGAAAATAAGTCGGAGCTGCACTTATCATTAAAATTCAATACGCTATGAAAGACATCTACAACCAAATCGTAACAGCTGGTAGTGAGCTAGTTAAGCTTTTAGGAGATTTCAACAAATCGTTTGTAGGTTATGTCTACAGCATGCGCTACGATGAGGTGTTCGTGCTGACAAACGATGATTGGAAGCATGCAGTTAACGGGCTGCCCCACAACTCTTTTTTAGTGGCTGCTGGCTTCAATCCTTATAAAATGGCTGATGCCGATGTAATTGATCAAGAGGTAGTTTTGCTGCGAATACTTGAGCCTGTGAGTCTGCCACAAGACAGTGACTTTGTTCGCACCCGCATCGAGCACCATCAGCGTCGTACTTCAAGCGAAAAGCTGCCTGGGGACGTCAACGATGGAATGGATCCAATGACAGTCTCAGAGCTACAGGCAGGAGGATTACGATGTAGTATTCTCGGGACCTTCTATGTAGAAGATGGGCAGCTCCGCTTAGGGAGTGATATAGAGAACTTCATGACGCTGTCCCGCCTACGGGCGTACAAACCTACTGGTGAAGCCTTAGCAATGATTGTTAATCATGTCAATCCTGAGGTGCGTAAAAGTGCAGCTGAAGATGCTCAAAAAGCTGGATTCAAAAGCGTTCCATCACCAATCAAAATTGGTACTGTGCGTTTCACTTCCACAGCACGGATGCATAGGGCTAAGGAGAAGCTTGTTGACGTTATGATTCAGCCAACAGACTTTTTGGCTAGGAGAACAGCGATGTTTGGTATGACGCGCACTGGTAAATCTAACACTGTAAAAACTACAGTGTCGGCCGTTGCTCTTGCTGCATTGAAAGATGGGATCAAAGTTGGTCAACTTATTTTTGACATCAACGGAGAGTATGCTAATGCTAACCACCAAGACGACGGTAGTTCTATTGCAGATGTATTTCCTACATCGACAGTTCGATACCGTGCAATCGAAACGCATGGATTTGAGGATCTACGGACGAACTTCTATCAAGAGTCTGATCAGGCATTAAACTTAATACAATCCCTCTTCAAGAATGATAAATCACCATTCTCAGGACAGGATCTTGACGCGTTCATGTCATCTACGCTTGAGGAACCTAATATTTCTGCAAGATCAGAGCACACGCGCTGGGAGAGACATAAAGCAGTTTTTCAGTGCATTTTACACAGAGCTGGATACCCTGCTCCGGCAGGATTTCAGGTTAGAGTCCCAGTTGCTGCTGCGCTCACTCGTCAGCTAAATGCTTGGGCTAATGCCCAAACTCCACCGGTAACTGTAAGAGTTCCAGCATCGGAATATGTGGCTCTTGATGAAGCAAGTGCATGGTTTGAACAACTGCGGCAAATTAATTTGGCAATAAAGCAGGCTCAGGCCCAACAACAGCAGCCTACAATTGGCTTGGTATCATCGACGCCTGGGAACTCTTGGGTTGACCCTACTCTTGAGGCGTTTTTAAATATCCTTGCACGTGAAAATAGTAGAAGGCAGAGTTTCGGTGGTTGGCGTGCTATTCAGAAGTATACTCCTTACCATTCTCCTCGCCGCTCTGCTGATGTGACGGACGAAATATTAGGACATTTAGATGCTGGCAAAATCGTTATTCTGGATCTTTCGGCTGGTCCAGTTGAGATTCGGAAAGTTTTATCAAAGCGTATAGCCAGTCGCATTTTTGACCGTCAAACAACCATAATGAATGAGGGAAAGATGCCTCAAAACATGGTTATTTACGTTGAAGAAGCTCACAACCTGATCGGTAAAAATGCCGAGCTAACCGATACATGGCCACGCCTTGCTAAGGAGGGAGCTAAAGCACGCATTGCCTTTGTGTACGCGACACAGGAGCCGTCTTCGGTCCATCCGAACATACTGGCTAACACAGAAAACTGGTTTGTGACGCACCTGAACAACGATGATGAGCTTAAGACTCTTGGGAAGTTCTACGACTTTAGTCATTTCGTTAAATCACTGAAGGCTGCCCAGGATGTGGGTTTTGCACGCATCAAAACTCTGTCTTCACCGTTTGTCATCCCAACGCAGATCAATCGCTTCACACCGAGTGAGATCAAAGCTGAAATCGAACGTATCACCAAAGCGCAGCAGACTTTTAGTTTGCATTAATGAACCAATGCCATACAACCGAGAAACTGCTGGAAAGGGAGGGCACGCCGACTTTGTGCGTAATCCGGATGTGCAACGTTTCTTATCTGATTGTGACTATATGAAGCCACCCTCAGATGCTGAAGCAGAAGCGATTATTTCGACTTTTATAAATGCTCCTGCTGGGCATCCACCACGATTGCCAAACTTCGTTGTAGCATCAGATGCCAGCAAGAGCGACAATCCCATTAATGATAAATTGCCAAGTACACAGCTCGGGTTTATAAAAGTCAGCCATGTGCTAATTGCTATGGACAAATATGCTGAGCTGATTGATCCGCGTTCACGCTTTGTAGATCCATTTAAAGTGGCTGAAATGCACCGTAACGCGCAGCCAATTACATATGTGTTGCCCGGTAGCAATATTTTATATCGCGGTTCTGCTAATGTGCGTGATGGTTTCCGCCGGGCAGTATATGATCAGCTTACAGCTAACAGACGTGAGGGTGCTAATCGAATGGTGCTTACCGAAACTCTCCTTACATTGAATGATGACCTCATCACAATTAAAGCCTGTCCTTCAGCAGAGTGCAGTGAGCCAATAGAACATTTAGAATTTACTCAAAGCGCCCAAACCCACAGCTGCCCAGCCTGCAGGACAACTATATATGCAACAGACTGGCTACGCCTTCATGAGGGCATAAGTGATTTTGGCAACAATGCGAGTGCAATGACACGCATGATGAATGTAGTAGAGCATCTGCTGCTAGCAGCTTTCATACTTGAACTCTTAAGGGATACTGCGCATGTACAGGTTCTTGCAAGGATTGCCTTTGTGGTTGATGGCCCATTGGCTCTTTTCGGAGAACCTGCAAAGTTACACAAGCGAATAATGAGTTTGCTTTACAGAGCTAATCTTAAACTGGCAGGACTTGGGTTCGAGCCCTTGCTCGTGCTGGGGCTACAAAAAACGGGCGCCGTTATGGACCATGCACTTTTGCTCGAACGCTTTCTTCCGAAGGGTAAAGGCGTCTTGCGGTTAATAGATGATGACTACCGAAGCAAATACATTACTGGCAGTTCCACGCCATCTGCCAACTTTGGGCATGAAACCTATTATGGACAGGACTTCCTGTTTAAGACAGAACGAGGTCGCATATTTAACTTTGCTTTGCCTTACCCGTTCGAAAATAAAGGCATTGGTTACAACTCCGCAGAGTTTGCTCAAATGAAAGCCGATATTGCCCAATATGGATCCCTTGTAGAGAGAGCCTGCGATCTAATACGACATTTTGAACTCGACCTTTACGATAATGCAATTGTGCCTGTTGCTCTGGCGCATCGGCATGCTTCTATCAGTATTATGCCAGGAGGTAAGGTGCTCGATCTGCTAACTAGAGCAAGCTTGTCCCGTTGAGGAAGATTCATCGTGGTAGAGGCTATTAGAAGGTAATAAGCATGTCGGTGGAAAGGCGAGCCTGTGGCTTTTAATCCGTAGGTGATACACTGGCCTTGTCTCACGTTTTCTTCAATATAGAAGCATATAAACAAAAAACCCTCGCCGTTTCTGGCAAGGGTTTCTGTGGTGATGAGTGGAATCGAACCACCGACACAAGGATTTTCAGTCCTTTGCTCTACCAACTGAGCTACATCACCAGCTCTGTTGTTGCCCTAATTCCGAAGGGTATGCAAAAGTAGCAACCAATTTTTAAGTAGCAAACAGAATCCGGTAAAATATTTTATAAAGCGCCTGCAACGTATATTATTCTGCGTATTCTGCTATCTTTAACTATAAATTAGTATGTATAACGAATAGTTTGCCGTGATAGGAATAGAGAATATCATCTTTTTGGTAGTGGCTGCCGTCGGCATCGGGCTGTTTGTTTGGCAGATCCGCAAGATCCGCAAAAACGTGCTGATGGGTCGGGACACAGTGCTGGCCGATAACCCGTCGGAGCGCCTCAGCAAGGTGCTGCTGGTGGCGTTCGGGCAGCAGAAAATGTTCAAGCGCATGCTGCCTGCCGTGCTGCACCTGTTCGTGTATGTCGGCTTTCTGGTCATCAACATCGAAGTAATCGAGATTCTGATTGACGGCGTCTTTGGCACGCACCGCATCCTGGGCTTCGCCGGAGTGCTGTACAGCGGGTTGATGTTTATCAACGAGATACTGGCAGCCCTGGTCATTGTGGCCTGCGCTGTTTTCCTGTGGCGGCGCAACGTTACGAAGGTGCCGCGCCTGGCTAACGGGGTAGAGATGCGTGCCTGGCCGAAGCTGGACGCCAACATCATTCTGGTGGTGGAGATTGTGCTGATGCTGGCGCTCTTCGTGTTCAACATTTCGGACCTGAAACTGGCGCAGTTGCGGGGCACCCATATAGCCGGGGCTTACCCCATCAGCTCCCTGTTTGTGAATGCGCTGGGCAGCGACCCGGAAACCTTATATATGGCGGGCCGCATCGGCTGGTGGTTCCACATCCTGGGTATTTTGGCGTTTATGAATTACCTGCCGAGCTCGAAGCACTTCCACATCATCATGGCTTTCCCCAACGTGTATTACTCCAAGCTGCTGCCCAAGGGGAAGTTCACGACAAACCCGGCGATAACGCATGAGATAAAGGCCATGCTGGACCCGAGCTACCAGCCGCCTGCCCCGGAGGTGGATGCGGAAGGCAATATGGTTATCCAGCGCTTCGGTGCCAAAGACGTGGAAGACCTGGCATGGAAGCAACTGATGGACGCCTACACCTGCACCGAGTGCGGCCGCTGCACATCGGTTTGCCCGGCCAACATCACCGGGAAACTGCTTTCTCCGCGCAAAATCGTGATGGACACCCGCGACAGGATGGAGGAGAAAGGCGAGCACCCGGCTATTTTCGCCCCGAACCACTACAAGGAGTTAGGGGTGGAGCGCGTGCATGTGACGGAGGAGAACACCCTGCTGCGCGGTTATATCACGCCGGAGGAACTCTGGGCCTGCACCACCTGCAACGCCTGCGTGGAGTCCTGCCCGGTGAACATCGACCAGCTTTCCACCATCATGGACCTGCGCCGATACCTGGTGCTGGAAGAGTCTGCCGCACCGGCTTCGCTGAACGCCATGTTCACCAACATCGAGAACAACGGCGCCCCTTGGGCCTTTTCCCCAGCCGACCGCTTTAACTGGGCGGAGGAGCTATATATGCCGAGTAAAAATTAGACAAAAGAATTTTTAGATAAAGGATAAAAGACTACATGATACAGGACCTGAGTTTTAAGTCCTTTATCTTTTGTCAAACAGTCCTTCGTCCATTTCAAAAACCCAGATGAAAGAAAATAGAAGACTAGTGAAAGTGCCTACTATGGCGGAGATGGCTGCCAGCGGCGAAGAGCCGGAAATCCTGTTCTGGGTGGGTTGTGCGGGCGCGTTCGATGACCGCTACAAGCGCGTGACGCGGGCCTTTGTGCAGATTCTGGAGCACGTGGGCGTGAAGTATGCTGTGCTGGGCACCGAGGAAAGCTGCACCGGCGATCCCGCCAAGCGTGCGGGCAACGAGTTCCTGTTCCAGATGCAGGCCATCACCAACATCGAGGTGATGAACGCCTACAACGTGAAGAAAATCGTGACGGCCTGTCCACACTGCTTCAACACCATCAAAAACGAGTACCCGGACCTGGGCGGAAACTATAAGGTAATACACCACTCTACCTTTCTGCAGCAACTGATTAACGAAGGCAAGGTGCATGTAAAGGGAGGCGAGGCCTTCCAGGGCCGCCGCATTACGTACCACGACTCCTGCTACCTGGGCCGTGCCAACAACATATATGAGGCGCCGCGCGAGGTGCTGGCCGCTCTAGATGCCGACCTGGTGGAGATGAAGCGCAGCCGCGCCAACGGCCTTTGCTGCGGCGCCGGCGGTGCCCAGATGTTCAAGGAGCCGGAGCCGGGCCGGAAGGATATCAACATCGAGCGCACAGAAGAGGCACTCGCTACGCTGGGCACTGCCGGAAACAGCGTGATTGCCACGGCCTGCCCGTTTTGCATGGTGATGATGAACGACGGCGTGAAGAACAAGGACCAGGAAGAAAACGTACAAGTTTTCGACATCGCCGAGCTCGTCGCGCAGGCCGAAGGGCTTAGCAAGTAATTGTTGGTTGTTAATTGTTGATTGTTAAATGGCTATATTGTTAAATGGTTGAATTGCTGAAAATCCATTTCATATATAATTCAACCATTTAACAATCAGCAATCAGCAACCAACAACAACCAACAAACAATCAACCCAACCAAAATGTACATCCCTTTTAACGAACTGCCGCCACATGCGCGGCTTTGGATATACCAGGCTAACAGGCCTTTAACGGAGGCGGAGCAGGCTAAAATAAAACCGCTGCTGCAACGTTTTGCAGAAGAGTGGAGCAGCCACGGCGCTGGCCTTCAGGCCTCGGCTGAACTGCTGCACCACCAGTTTCTGGTACTGGCCAATAACGAGACGGCCGTCGCCGCCAGCGGTTGCTCCATCGACAAGTCGGTAGGGTTTGTGCGGGAACTGGAGCAACTGCTGCAGGTCACTTTCTTCGACCGCACCCGACTGGCTTTCCTGAAGGCCGGAGCGGTAGAGATGGTGCCGATGCAGGAGCTGAAAAGCAAAGTTTCGGCGGGCGAGATAGATGAGAATACCCTTTACTTTGATACCTTGGTGAATAATTACGGGGAGCTGCAGGAGGCATGGCCGAAGCCTGCCGGCAACAGCTGGCTTTCCCGTTACTTCTGATTCGGCGAAACCTAACCACACGTGTTCATGCATGCAACGCTGCCACTTAAGACCATTGCGCAACAACTCAAAACGATAAGTGCATTCCTGCTGCTCCTGCTGCTGTTGGGCGGCTGTGCGGGCCAGTACATCAGCAAAGGCGACAAGCGCTTTGGGGAGGAGCAGTACGAGCGCGCCATCGAGTTTTATAAGCAGGGCCTTGGCAGCGCCGGCAATGCGGGGGAGGTAAACTACAAAATCGCCGAAGCCTACCGCCTGTCTAACCGCATCGCAGAGGCTGCGCCGTTCTACAAAGCCGCGCTTGACGCCAACTTCCGCAAAGAAGACGCCTATTATTACTATGGCATTGCCCTGAAAGCCAACGGCCAGTACGAGGAGGCCCTCCGGCAACTGCAGGATTATGTGCGCGTAGGCACCAGCCCGCAGCTGAAGGCACAGGCCGCACGCGAGGTAGAGAACCTCAGCACCATCAGCACCATCCTCAAAAAAAGCACTCCTTACGAGATAGAGAACCTGGAGGCGCTGAACTCTGAGGCCTCGGAGTTTGCGCCATATGTGCGCGAGAACGAACTGGTGTTCTCCTCCACCCGCGGGCCGGGCAAGGAGTATATGGGCAACGGCGAAGGCTTCCTCGATTTATATACCGCCACGCTCACCGACTCTGCCGCAGCGATGGGAGGGGCCGTGCGGCCATATGAGAACATCAACGCAGAAAATATCCACGACGCGCTGGCCACCTTCACCAACGAGGGAACCACCATGATTTTTGCCCGGGGCAATCAGGGCACCAAGAAAGGCCGCCGGAACGTGGATCTCTTCCTGTCCAACCTCCGCTCCGGCGCCTGGACCACGCCGCAAATCCTCAGCATCAGCGACCGCGAGGCCTGGGACTCTTCCCCGGCTTTCTCGCCGGACGGCAAAACGCTGTACTTCTCCTCCAACCGCAAAGGCGGCCTGGGCGGCAACGACATCTACAAAACCACCCTCGACGACAAGGGCCGCTTCTCCACGCCGGAGAACCTGGGGCCGGATATTAACACACCCGGCAACGAGAGCTTCGTGTCGGTGGGGCCGGACGGCACGGTATATATAGCCTCCGATGGTTTGCCCGGTTTAGGCAGCCTGGATTTGTTCCGCATCGAGAATGGGAAGCCCGTGAACATGGGCCAGCCCATCAACTCGCCCGGCGATGACTTCGGGATATATATAGGGGAAGGCAACATCGGCTATTTCTCCTCCAACCGCGAAGGCGGCAAGGGCGGCGACGACATTTACCGCTTCGTGAGAACGGACCGCAAACTGGTTAACTTCTTCGTGGACGGCATATTGTACCAGCAGCGGGATGGCGCAGGGCAGCAGCGCACGGTAGTGCCTGACAACACTGTGCTGCTGCAGGATGCGAACGGCAAGGTGCTGACGATGGCAAGCACGGACGCGAACGGCCAGTTCACCTTCGCCCTCGACTCGGCCTCCACCTACTCGCTGGTTTCGGAGAAGCCCGGCTTTTTCACGGCGCGCGAGCGCATCACGACGGTAGGCAAAATGCCGTCGCAGCAGGAACTGACGAAAGATGTGAACGAGGTGCGGCTGACGGCAGAACTGGTGCTGAACGAGATTGTGAAGGAGAAGGCCATTGTGCTCGAAAACATCTTCTACGACTTCGACAAGGCTGATATACGCCCGGATGCCGCCCTGGAACTGGACAAACTGGTGCAGGTGCTGGAAGACAACCCCGGAATCTCGATAGAACTCAGTTCCCATACCGACGCGCGCGGCAGCGATGTGTATAACGAAGATTTGTCGCAGCGCCGCGCCGAGTCTGCCGTGGAGTACATCATCTCGAAGGGCATCGACCGCTCCCGCATCACGGCCAAAGGCTACGGCGAGAGCCGCCCGGTGGTGCGCAACGCCGACACCGAAGAAGAACATCAGCGCAACCGCCGTACCGAGTTCAAGGTGGTGCGTATACAGGAGTAATCAGTGTAGCGCTACAAAGTAAACGGGCAGCAGGAGGTCTTCTCCTGCTGCCCGTTTTGTTATATAGGACGTATATATACCCCGAGAGCCTTTGCGCCGGATTATGATGCCGGGCCTCTGGCCCAGAAGGTCGGCCTGTCCCGAAGTATCTTCTTGGAAAGACTCCACATTCATCTCAGATTATAGTTGTAAAAAGGCGGCTGTTGTTTCCGTCCTTCTTGTTATATCGCAACAGGTTAATGTATCAGGGGTGCTGTAATCAAACTTAATGTGATGAATGTCAGGTGCATTTTAAAGAAATCGATTGCTAAGAGCATCATTTTAACAGGGCCTGCTATATGCCTTGTGGCACTTGCCTCTGGTAACCTTCACGCGCAAAGAAAGCACTATACACCGCCTGCTTTAGTAATGCCGCTGCACGCTCAAAGGAATCAGCTACATACTTCATTGGGAATAGGCCGGGGAGTGGATATTAACCTTTCTTATGCCCTTAGCGACCATCTGGCAGTGTTTGCCACTGGAACGCTTCATAACGGATGGTCGAGAAACAGGAGTCTTTTAGCGGGAATGTTAGGGGGGCACCCATCTTATTACAAAAAAGACAACCAGGCGCTTGCAGGTGGTTTAGGGTATTTTTGGAGACCGGATGCTAATTCGTCTAAAAGGTTTGAGACATATGTCGGAGCAGGTAAGTTTTACGTGGATGTTTATCGTGAATCCGAGAAGGGAACCGGTTATTTTATTTCCAGCGTACAGACCGGTTACTGGAGCCTGTTCTGGCAGCTTAGCTCCGGGAGAAAAGTAAAAAAATCTGAAATGGCCGCTGCGGTCAGGATTTCATATTCAAATTATGATGATTTGTATCATAAAGATCAGGGAGGGATGTACAAGCCAAGTGTAACCGAGGGGCTATGGGGAATGCACATTGACCCTGCGCTGAGCTACAGTTACCTATGGCGCAGCTTTAAGTTCAATGGACAGTTAGGCTTTTCCTGGCCTCTTTTCAAGGTAGCGGCCAAAGAAACTCGCACAGAGTACTTTTTAGGAGAAGAAATCGTAACAACCGAAGTGGAAAGGCAATCCGTAGGGCTGGCAGGACTGGCAAGGCTTAGCGTGCAGTATACATTCGATCTTAATCATAAGGCTGATAAGTAAGGAGCCAAGTGCTATGCTCGTTATTCAGTCCCGGCAGCAGGGCTGTTCCATGATAAGTAAGTGCACTTTTAGTTTCTCTAGGTTTTCCCATTCCCATCTTTCTGGCTTTTTATCGCTCTTATTCCCACATGCTTCGTAAATTTGCTGGCAAACCATACTTATTTATGGAAAATAGATACCTGCGCCGCGGCGTCTCTGCCTCTAAAGAAGACGTACACAACGCCATCAAGAACATAGACAAAGGGCTTTTCCCGAAAGCATTCTGCAAGATCATCCCCGACATCCTCACCAACGACCCGGAGTACTGCGCTATCATGCACGCCGACGGGGCCGGCACCAAGTCGTCGCTGGCCTATATGTACTGGAAAGAGACCGGCGACCTGAGCGTGTGGAAAGGCATCGCCCAGGATGCCGTGGTAATGAACACTGACGATCTGCTGTGCGTGGGCGCGACCGACAACATCCTGCTGTCCTCCACCATCGGGCGCAACAAGCACCTGATTCCGGGCGAGGTGATTGCGGCCATTATCAACGGCACCGAAGAGGTGCTGCAGATGCTCCGCGACAACGGCGTGGGCATCTATAGCACCGGCGGCGAGACGGCTGATGTGGGCGACCTGGTGCGCACCATCATTGTGGACAGCACCGTGACGGCCCGCATGCGCCGCGACGAGGTGATCTCGAACCACACCATACAGCCCGGCGATGTGATTGTGGGTTTCGCCTCCTACGGGCAGGCCACCTACGAAGACGAGTACAACGGCGGCATGGGCAGCAACGGCCTCACCTCGGCCCGCCACGATGTGTTCCACAAATACCTCTCGGCTTCTTACCCGGAGAGCTACGATCCGGAACTGCCCGTGGACCTGGTATACAGCGGCAACTACCGCCTCACCGACATCAACAAGGAAACCGGCCTGGAGATGGGCAAACTGGTGCTGTCGCCGACGCGCACGTATGCGCCCATTGTGATGGAGATACTGAAGGAGCACCGCCCGCACATCCACGGCATGGTACACTGCAGCGGCGGCGCGCAGACCAAGGTGCTGCACTTCACGGAGAAAGTACACATCGTTAAAGACAACCTGTTCCCGGTGCCGCCGCTGTTCCGCGTGATTCAGGAGCAGAGCCACACCGACTGGAAAGAGATGTACAAGGTCTTCAACATGGGCCACCGCCTCGAGATTTACCTGCCCGAAGCCTACGCGCAGGACCTGATTGCCATCTCCAAAGCATTCGGCGTGGAGGCGCAGGTGATTGGCCGCGTGAAGAAGAGCAGCAAGAACGAGCTGACCATTCGCAGCAGACACGGCGAGTTTTACTACGAGGGATAGCCAGCCATCAAATACTATATAAAGCGTAACTTTATATATAAGCCACGGGCCAAGCGCCTGTGGCTTTTTTCGTTTTATGATGTTACAATATTGCGCTTGTAGCTCTTTCAGAAAGGGGCGGAGTATGCATTGAAAGGGGTTTTAAAGGAGGGGAGTCAAAGAAAAGTTGAATTTGCGATGTTACAAAGCAGCTACAAAACACCTTGTTATTGGCAGTAAAACAGTATATTATTAGTGTAATAAATCTATATATAGTTAATTATATGAAGAAACTATTTTCACCCCCCCATTCTCTAAAGGCCTTCCAATTAGCAAGTTAATGCTGATGAAAAAATCTCTATTAGCTGTCCTGCTGCTTCTTTCCTCCTTTGCGGCAGCCGCACAGCAGCAAGATACGGCTAAACTTTCCGCTGAAGTTGAAAAAAGGTTCTATGTAGGAGTAGGGGTAAGCACTGTATCCTATATGCTTTCTTTTAACAGCATGCTGGGAGGGAGCATAGAGCCTTTGGTAACGCCACACATAGGTTACAGACTGAATCGAAGGCTCAATGTTCAGTTAAGCATAGGTTATGACAAAGACAGAGAGGCTTTTGGTGGAACATACTTTGAGAATGAGGAGGACGAGGATAAGGGAATACTAACTTACGATGATAGCTACAATACCACTTGGGGCTGGGCTGTACCAATTATGCTTGAATTCACTCCTTTTAACACAAACAAGCGACTACAGCTTTATACCACCGCCAAACTTGTGCCTACATACGGCGCCTCCGAATTCCAGAGTATAAGAAGACGTGAGGGTATCACGACGGTTCTGGCAACGGATGAAGGTTCTGGCTTCAATACTTTCTTTATTGGCGGACTGCTCCTGAAGTACAGAATTAACCGCCGCATAGATGCATACTTGGAGGGTAACTTAATATACAAAGACCTACAAAAGTATAGCCCATATGCGGAATATGGTCCAAAGACTTTTGGGATAGGCATTAACTACAAGCTATAGTCGAAACAGGAGAGCTATAAAAGGCACTTTATGAAATATTTACTGCCATCCCTTTTCCTGCTTTTCTCCTTTACGGCAATAGCGCAGCAGCCTGCAAAAGATAGCGCAGATGAGGGCAAGCTATATATAAGCGCTGGCCTAACAAATCTTGGGTACCACATTTACTACGACGAGCCAAAAAGCTCGGGGTCTATAAGGTCGGGCTACTTCCATCCTATCTCATTAAATATTGGATACAAAGTGAATGAGAGAATCAGGGTGCAGGCCGGGCTTGCTTACGGGTGGAGTAAAGACAGTGGGGAATGGTCTCCTGGTTCTGCGGATACTTTATTGTATCAAGACTACTCCCGAACGCGCGCCGTAGCAGTTCCTCTTTCCGCTCAGTTTGTGCTCTTCAAGGCTTTCAGGCGATTTCCTGTATATGGCACCGCCACCCTGATGCCTGCGTTTGGCTCTACCCAAGCAAAGAGTACGGAAACTCGCCACGGTGTTATCACATCCACCGAGGCGAAAGACAGGGGCATGAATGTGTTTGCCACGGCTGGCCTCGGCTTTAACTACAAAATCAGCAACCGGTTTACAGGGTACCTGGAATACCTCTTCTTCAAGACGAACCTGACCGGGAAGAATTCATATCACCACGACTGGAATCAGTTTGCGACAAAGTCAGAGCAGATTTACTGGTCTCTGGCGCTTGGCGTCAACTACAGGCTGAAGTAGCCTTTTCTGGCATAATAATTGGCTTCTCAGGAGTATAAGCTAAAACCTATACTCCTGATGAAAAAGCTTCTACTTCCGATCCTGCTTGTGCTGCTGGCGCTGCCGGTATGGGCACAAGCCTCCGTCCTCACCTTCAAAGCCGAGCGGGGCGAGCTGTTCCAGGTAAGGCTGGACGGGCAGACCATCAACCATACGCCCTCCACGTTCGTGCGCCTGAACAACCTGCGGCCGGGCAGGCATTACCTCGAGTTCAAGGTCAGGAGCCGGCATGGCGTATATAATCTGGGGCAGCGCGTGCTTGTACGGAACGGGGTGGAGTCCAACTATGGCGTGCGCACTGTGGGCAGAAGCGGGAAGGCCTACCTGCGCCTGCTCCGCGAAGTACGGGTAGCGCCGCCCGTTGTCGTGGTGCCGGTGCCGCGCTACCCTGACCGGTATGAAGACCGCAGGCATGACGGCCGCTATGAGGAACCAAGGCATGACGACCGCAATGACCGCACGCCTCCCCGCTACGAAGACTACGACGACGATGCCTGCCGCAACCTGCTGACAGCCGAGGAAATGGACCACCTGGTGCAGACCATGCGCAGCCGCGACTCCGAGAGCACCAAAATGAGCATCGCCCGGGAGGCCGTGCGCAACGGCAGCATCGCGGCAGAGGACCTGAAGCGCGTGCTGCAGGAGTTTGAGTTCGAAAACGCCCGTGTGGAATTCGCCAAATACGCCTACGACTACCTCTGCGACCGTGAGCACTTCTACTACATATACGACGCGTTCAGCTTCGACAGCAGCGTAGAGGAACTGGAGCGGTACAGCAATGGCAGGAGATAGGGTGGAGTTAGAAAGTTTAGAAGTTAAATCAGAAAATTTCCCTCCCTGGAGGGGTTAGGGGTGGGTAATCTTTGCAACATGAAGCGCAGAATTATATCATATAAGCCTTATTTGAAAGAATTGGCAAAGTAACTCCGCCATAATAGCACGCTTTCGGAGGCGCTACTTTGGAATGAGCTAAAGAACAGGCAACTGCCCGGGCTTGATTTCGACAGGCAGAAGCCGTTAGGCAATTTCATCGTTGACTTCTATTGCAAAGAATTGGTGTTAGCCATTGAAGTGGATGGAGACATTCACGACTATAAGCATACGGAAGACGTAGCAAGGCAAGCGACGCTCGAAAGCTTAGGTGTGTCAGATTCCTTCGGTTTGATGATGCCGAAATAAAGCATAACCTTTCCAATGTTACCAAGGAGATTGAAGAATGGGTTAAGGAACACCGGAAGGTGTAAATACCCACCCCTAACCCCTCCGAGGAGGGGAATCTACGACAGACTTATTTGCCGGGTCCCTGTCGCAACTTTAGAGAGTTATATATAAAAGCCGCTCCCGGAAGTTAATCCGGAAGCGGCTTTTCTTTTTAAAGCGTTCTCCGCTCTAATTCAGTTATTCAAAACTCAGTTATTCAAAATTACCTTAGCCTGTCTACAGACCGCACCAGGTCTTCGTCGCGTTTGATGAAGCGGTTGGAGAGGGCGTTCAGCAGCAGCGCGAGCAGCGACATATAAAAACCGGAGTGGTACGAGCCGTTGCCGTCTGCCTCCACCATGTCCGCGCCCACGTACAGCGCGTAATAGAGTGTGGTGCCAACAAGGGCGGCCAGCACCAGCGTGTTCAGCAGGCCCAGTTTCATCTGGGTCAGGCGGCTTTTGAACTGGAAAATCTCGTAGGCGGCGATCGCGGCGGCGGCAATCGCCAGCAGGCCGATGGCAAAGGTGCCGCGCTCCGGAAGCGTGCCGGCCCCGGCAGGCTCACCCTCCGCGTTCAGGACGGTAGACTTAAGGTTCCAGGCCGTAAGCACGACCGTTTCGCGGGTGATGGTATCAGTTTTAGACCAGAGCGGCAGAAACAGCATCGCCACCATCGCCACCACCAGCAGGAACAGAAACACGGATTGAATTCTTTGTATCATAAGGGGGTTGATTAACTTGCCATGAGATGCAAAATTAGACAAAGACCTGTAAAACAAAAATAAGATGCGCGCGGCCTATATAGTGGATATCATCCGGACCCCGGTCGGCAAGTTCGGGGGCGCCCTCAGCACCGTCCGCCCCGATGATATGGCGGCGCACGTATTAAGGGAAATAATGGCGCGCAACCCCATGCTGGACCCCGAACTGATTGAGGACGTCGTGCTGGGGGCCGCCAACCAGGCTGGCGAGGACAACCGCAACGTGGCGCGCATGGCGGTGCTGCTGGCAGGGCTCCCCAAGGAAATCGGCGGCGTGACCGTGAACCGGCTGTGCGCCTCCGGGCTGCAATCCATCATCGACGCCGCGCGGGCCATCTCCTGCGGCGACGGCGAGGCATATATAGCCGGCGGCGTGGAGAGCATGACGCGCGCGCCCTTTGTGATGGGCAAGTCAGAGACGGCTTTCGGGCGCACCGCCGAGGTATATGACACCACCATCGGCTGGCGCTTCGTCAACGAAAAACTCTCCAAGCTCCACTACCCGTACGGCATGGGCGAAACGGCAGAGAACGTGGCAGCGCGCTACGGCATTTCACGTGAAACCCAGGACGAGTTTGCCCATCTCTCACAGGTGAAATACCAGGCCGCCGCCGGGGCCGGTAAGTTCAAAGGCGAGATAGTGCCTCTATATATACCCCAGCGCAAAGGCGGGGATATAGCATTCGATACCGACGAGCACCCGCGCCTGACGTCGGTGGAGAAACTGAGCACGCTGGCCCCTGCTTTTAAAAAGGGCGGCACTGTGACGGCGGGCAACGCATCAGGCATCAACGACGGGGCCGCGGCGGCCATCGTGGTGTGCGGGGACGTGCTGAAGCGCTACAACCTCACCCCAATGGCGCGCGTGGTGGCTGCCGCCGTGGCTGGCGTAGACCCGGCATATATGGGCATCGGGCCGGTGCCTGCCACGCACAAAGCCCTGAAGCGCGCTGGCCTGCAGCTCCACGACCTCGACCTGGTAGAGTTGAACGAGGCCTTTGCCGCGCAGGCCGTGGCCTGCATGCGTGAACTCAACCTGGACCAGGAAAAAGTAAACGTAAACGGCGGTTCCATCGCCATAGGCCACCCGCTCGGGGCCAGCGGCACCCGCATCTCTGCCACGCTGCTGCACGAAATGAAGCGCCGCGACAACGTGAAATACGGGCTGGCCACCATGTGCGTGGGCGTAGGCCAGGGTGTCGCGGTGATATATGAGAAAGTGTAAAGCCCAGGCCTCCCAGCGTGCACACTTTCCCCGAAGCATTTCGGGAGCTCCTGCGAGCTCCTGGGGAGGCTTCAAAGCAAAAGCGGCTGCCTCCATTTGCGGAGTCGCCTATTACTTATTTTTATACTTTTTTTCACTTTTTCAGAACTACACACAAGCCGGTCTACGTATGCCTTGTTAGTGGATAGCACCAAAACGTGGCTGCCGCACAAACAAGTCTCCATAGCAACAATTCCATATATAAATCCAGGGGAGCATCGGCTGCCTCCATCAAAATAGGTCAAAGCGCGTGACGGAACGGGAAATTCATAACACGTTTATCGGGGTAAGCATCATTCCTGATAACGAAGAAGATAGATTGCAGAAACTGAAGGAGTACGACATACTGGACACGCCCGAGGAGGGAGCCTTCAACCATATAGCGGCCATGGCCACGCACATGTTCAATGTGCCGATTGCGCTCGTTTCGCTGGTGGATGCGGACAGGGTGTGGTTTAAGGCGAATGTGGGCATGGAAGGCGTGGCGAGTGCGCGCCGGGGCGAGAGCCTGTGCTCGCTGGCGGTGCTGAACGAGGGACTCACCATCTTCCCCAATGCCGCCACCGAACCCTGCCTGCTGGCCAACCCGCTGGTTTCCGGCAACTTTGGCCTCCGGTTTTACGCGGGTGCCCCGCTCACAACGGCAGACGGCCTGAACATCGGCACCTTCTGCCTGGTGGATAAACAACCCCGCGAGTTTGTGGAAAGCGACCAGAGAATGCTGAAGCACCTGGCGTCGATGGTGATGGAGGAGATAGAGAAGCGCTACCTGCGGCGCAAGGCAGAAGTTCCGGAGGTATAGAGTAACCGCGGCTACAAAAGCATGGGGCAACGCGCAGGCATATAGGGCTTGCGGGTTATTTTTATACCTTTGCCACCTATGCGTTACTTTCTGGAGATAGCCTACGACGGCACGCGCTTCCACGGGTGGCAGGTGCAGCCCAACGCCCTGTCGGTGCAGGAGGTGCTGGACGACTGCCTGAGCAAGGTGCTGCGCCAGCCCGTCAGTTCCACCGGCAGCGGCCGCACCGACACCGGCGTACACGCCAGCCAGCAGTTTGCGCACTTCGATGTGGCGCAGCCGCTCGACGCGCAGCAGGTGGTATACCGCCTCAACCGCATCCTGCCAACCGACATCGCCGCCATCAGCCTATATGAAGTCCCGGACGATGCCCATGCCCGCTTCGATGCCCACGCCCGCACCTATCACTATCATATCACTTTCGCCAAGAATCCCTTCCGGCGCTACCACGCCTACTACCACAGCCGCCCGTTGGATATAAAGCAGATGAACATGGCTGCCGCGCTCCTGCTGCAGCATGAAGACTTCACCACCTTCAGCAAAGTGAAAGGCGACACCACGCACTACCGCTGCCATATATATGAAGCTATATGGCGGAAGCAGGGGGAGGAGTTGGTCTTCACCATCAGGGCCAACCGTTTTCTGCGCGGCATGGTGCGGCTCCTCGTCGGCACGCTCGTGGACGTGGGGCGCGGCAAACTGACGGTGCAGCAGTTCGGGCAAATCATCACCAGCCAGGACCGACGCAAGTCCAGCGGGGCAGCCCCCGCAGAAGGCCTTTCCCTGGCCAAAGTGGAGTACCCGGAGGGCCTGCTGGCATAAAGGACGCAGGAGTAGGACCTGGGGCTTTAAGCCTCATAAAAGTGAGTAGGTGGAGACGGTAGCCTACTTCAGCACATACTTGCTCAGCACCCGGTACGCCTCGTTGATGTTGTCGCCTTTGCGGAAGTCCTGCTTGATGGTGGGCGTGGTCTCTCCGGTCAGCCATATCTTCAGTTCCGCGTCAAAGTCCATCATGCCGGCGCTCTCTTTCGAGAACGTTTTGATGCTGCCGTAGGGAATGCTCTGGTAGTCGATTTTGGAGCCGGTGAGGCCCTGCTTGTTCACCAGAATCAGACGCTTGTTGGTGAACACCAGCATGTCCCGGATCAGGCGGTACGCCCGTTCGATGCGCTCCTCGTCGATTAGGATCGGCTCGAATTCTTTCGCCAGTTTTTCGATAGACACCTCCGAGGCGTGTCCCATCATGCCGCTTAATAATCCCATGGTTTTATATATGTTGGTTGTGAATACTTATGTACGTGTGGGGGCGGATAGGTTGGTGGTGGTTGTCTGAATCAGGATTTTCAGGATGTATATATTGAGAAATCTACTGGCACAAAGCAACTGCATATGCTCCTCCTGACCTCGCGGTGTCTTTCAGACCCGCGAGCGTCTGATGCCGCAAGCGCTTGCGGCGTAGCGACCAGGACACTCACAGGTCTGGAAGACGCTGTGAGGCCTTATGTTTTCCCCTCATCCTGTGCATCCTAAAAATCCTGAAAATCCTGATTCAGACAAAGAAATAAAGCCGTTACTTTGTGCCGTAGCCGGAAAATCACAGAGGGCTGCAACACATTTCCGGGTTAGCTGTTAAAGAGGCTATACCCCAGGCAAACACGTAGATGGAAGTATCCACCATGAAGATAACAAAGCTTGACTACGCCGCGACCGGCGCCTTCTCCCAAACCATAGCCGATTACCTTTGTCGCGACGAGCGGCTGCGGCCCTTCTACAACCGCTTCCCGACCGTAGAGGCGTTTGAGGCGCAGCTGAAAGAGAAAAGCTTCAGCGACACGCAGCGGCAGACGCTGCACCGGGCGCTGCAGGAGCAGTACAGATCCATCGCCGACATCAACCCAAAAGTGCAGCAGAACATCGACCTGCTGCGGCAACCGAACACCTACACCATCACCACCGGCCACCAACTCAACATCTTCACCGGCCCGCTGTACTTTATATATAAAATCATCACCGCCATCAACACCTGCACCCAACTGCAGGAGAAATACCCGGACTATAACTTCGTGCCGGTGTACTGGATGGCCACCGAAGACCATGACTTCGCCGAGATCAACCACTTCAGCCTGTTCGGGAAAAAGTATGTGTGGGAGACGGAGCAGGCGGGCGCCGTGGGCCGCTTCACGACGGAGGGTTTGGAGAAGGTGCTGGACGAGTTGCCGGAGGCTTACCCCATTTTTGAAGACGCTTACCGCCACAGCAAAAACTTGGCAGACGCCACCCGTGCCATCACGCATGCCCTGTTCGGGGAATATGGCCTGGTGAGCGTGGACGGCGACCACGCGGAGCTGAAGAAGGCGCTGACACCGGTGGTGGAGAAAGAACTGACCGAGCAACTGTCGAACAGGCTGGTGGAGGAGGTGAACGCGCAGTTGGAGCAGCTGAGCTACAAGCAGCAGGTGTACTCCCGCGAAATCAACCTGTTTTACCTGCAGGACGGGCTGCGGGAGCGGATGGTGCAGGAGGACGGCCTATATAAAGTGCTGAACACCGACATCCGCTTTAGCCGCGAGGAGGTACTGCAGGAGGCGCAGGAGCACCCGGAGCGTTTCAGCCCGAATGTGATTCTGCGGCCGCTGTACGAAGAGCTGATTTTGCCGAACCTGGCCTATATAGGCGGCGGGGCAGAGGTGGCCTACTGGTTCCAGTTAAAGAAATTGTTTGAGGCCTACGAGGTGGCTTTCCCGGTGCTGATGCTCCGCAACTCCGGGCTATATATAAACCGGGGCAACGCCAGCCGCATGCATAAATTAGGCCTGAAGCCAGAGGACATGTTCATGGACTACCCCGAACTGAAAAAGCACCTGTCGGACCAACTGCACGAAGACGAAATAAACCTGGAGGCACAGCGCGAAGCCGTGGCCGCCGCCTTCGCCGGGGTAGAGAAGCTGGCGGGCGAGGTGGACCCGACGCTGGTGAAAGCCGTGGGCGCCGAGGCGCAGAAAGCTTATAACTCGCTGCAGATGCTGGAGAAGAAGATAGCCAAAGCCCGCGACAGCAAACATGAGCAGACCTTTAAGCAACTGGAGAACCTGAAGGAAAAGCTGTTCCCGGGCGGCAGCCTGCAGGAGCGGCACGACAACCTGCTCACCTACCAAACCAACAACCCTGATTTCATCCCTGCCCTCGTAGAGGCCTTCGACCCGCTGGAGTTCAAATTCACGGTACTGGAGGAGGCGTGATGCAGAAGGCGGAGCTACGCAAACGGATGCTGCAGCAACGGCGGGCCCTGCCGCCGGAGGAGGTGCAGCAGCGCAGCCAGCGCATCGCCGATACGTTTTTCCGCTACTTCCCGCTGCAGGCGGGCCAAACGGTGCATATATTCCTGCCCATCCTCAGAAACAACGAAGTCAACACCTGGCCCATCATCGAGCGGCTGCGGCGGGAGCACCCCGAGGTGCGTGTGGCTGTGCCGGTAACAGACGCTGCCCAAAACATGCTGACGCACCACCACCTGACAGACGAGGCCGTGCTGGTGGAAAATACCTGGGGAATACCCGAGCCGCAGCAGGCGCAGGTTATATATGCCGACGCTGTGGATATGGTGCTGATCCCTTTGTTAGCCTTCGATAAAACAGGTCACCGCGTAGGCTACGGCAAAGGCTTTTATGACCGCTTCCTCGCCGACTGCCGCCCGGATGTGCTGAAGATAGGTTTGTCGCTGGAGCCGCCTGTGGAACATATAGCCGATGCAGATGCCTTTGACGTGCCGCTGGACGCGGTGGTGATGCCGGAGGGGGTGTGGCCTGCAAAGCAGTAGCTACTTCTCCTCCCGGACCTCTTCAAATCCTTCCTGTATCGTTTCAGAGGCTTCCTCTAAGGTGTCTTCATCGGCCTCCGGCTCTTCCTGCTCGTACTTGTTTTCTGGGGCGAAGCTCAGCTTGATGTACATCGGGAAGTGGTCTGAGCCGATGTCGGGCAGCCGTTCGATCTGCAACAGCTTGAAATGATCGGAGTGGAAGATGTGGTCGAGGGGCCAGCGCAGCAGCGGGTAATTCGCGTTAAAGGTGCTGTAAAGCCCTCTGCCCACGCGCGGGTCCAACAGGCTACTCACTTCCTGGAAAAGCTCCGTGGTGCGCGACCAGGCCACGTCGTTGAAATCACCGGCCACCACCACCGGATACTTTGAGTCCGCTATGTCCCGGGCCACCAGCACAATCTCGGCATCACGTTTCTTGGAGTTAGGCGCTTCGGTGGGCACCGGGGGCTTGGGATGTACTGCGTGCAGTTCTACCCATATGCCGCTCCGCAGCTTTACATAGGTTTTGATAGACGGGATGTCCTCCTCCAGCAGGTAGTCGACCCTTTTCTGGCGCAAAGGCAGCTGGCTGTACAGGTGCATGCCGTACGTGTTGTGGAGCGGTATCTCTACCCGGTAAGGGTACTTCCTTGTAACTGGTTTGAGGGCTTTCTGCCATGCCGCGTCAGACTCCAGCAGCAGCAAAATATCCGGGGTCTTTTGCCGGACGAGCGCCATTAGCTTGCTATGGTCCTCGTTGCTCATGAGCACGTTTGATACCAGGATGCTCAACTCGTCTGCTTGTGTGCTGTCCTGCTGCTGTGCCTGTCTCACCTGCTCAGGGGCCATCAGGGTATAGGAATAAATTTTGACAGCCTGGTATATGATAGCAACGCCCAGACCGGCAAGGAGCAGCTTGTCGCGCTTGCGGCGCCTGCTGCCCAGCCAAAGGTAAAGCAGCAGGCAGAGCAAAGCTAAAGCGGCAAGTTGCAGGCGAGGGTAATCAAATACACGCACATACCATTCCTCAATGTCAAGCAGGGGCAGCGCAGTAGCAAGTATAGAGAAGGTCCCTAAGGCTTGTACAACAACGATGGCTGCTCTCTTCATATATATGGACGGGAGTATGTGCTTCAGCTTCAGTGGAGGTAAATATTGGTGAAGGTAGCATTTTCTGCCGTAATGTACGCACATGGATGGGTGCGGAGTAGCAGGTCCAGCGCAATGCGTGGCATACGCGTGATTGGCTTGCAATCAAAAAGCAGATGGGTTTATGATTGGGTATGCTAAGAAAAAAAGGCAGCCACCATATATAGCAGCTGCCTTTTCCATATATAAAAATCTGAGATTATACCTTTGCGGGCTTCACCAGTTCCAGCTTGTTCAGCTCTTCGGTTATAAAACTGATCTCGTCCGGGCTCAGTTTCACGTTAAGTGCCTTGGCGTTTTGTGTGGCCTGATCTGCGTTGCGGGCACCGACCAGCGCGATGGTGATACCCGGCTGCTCCACCGTCCAGCGGATAACGAGCTGGGACAGTGAGGCACCCTTTTCGTCGGCCAGTGGCTTTATCTTTTGCAGGAACGCGTTGGTGCGCTTCAGGTTCTCGTCCTGGAAGAAGTAGAGGTTGGCACGGTGGTCGCCTTCGCCGAACCGGTGGCCGGGCTTCATCTTGCCCGTCAGCAGGCCGCGCTCCAGCGGGCTGTAAGCCAGTATAGACTTGCCTTTTTCCAGGCAGTAAGGCACTACTTCGGCCTCAATGTCGCGCTTCACCATGCTGTAGGGCACCTGGTTCGATACCAAGTTCACGTACTTCTCCGCCTCCTGCATCTGCGCCACGTTGTAGTTGCAGACACCGGCGTGGCGCACCTTGCCTTCCTTTATCAGCTGGGCCACCGTCTCCATCGTCTCCCCGATAGGCGTAGTCACATCGGGCCAGTGGATCTGGTACAGGTCGATATAGTCGGTTCGGAGGCGGCGCAGGCTGTCCTCGCACTCTTTGATGATGCTCTCGCGCCCGGCATACCGGTGTATGTCAATGTCGCGGCCACTGTTGTCTTTGCTTTTAAAAGCGAGCTCGCCCTTTTTCAGGTCCCAGCGCATGCCGTACTTGGTCAGGATCTGCACCTTGTCGCGGGGCAGGTCCTTGATGGCTTCGCCCACGATTTCCTCGCTGATGCCCTGGCCATATATGGGGGCCGTGTCGATGGAGGTGACGCCGAGGTCGTAAGAGGCCCTGATGGCCTGAACGGCGTCTTTTCTTTCTGTGCCGCCCCACATCCAGCCGCCGGCTGCCCAGGCGCCGAACGTAACGACGGATACGCGGAGGTCGGAGTCTGCAATCTTTCTGTATTCCATGTCTGCTTTGTGTGATAGGTTCTCTATAGGCTCCACTTCGGAAGAGCGGGATAAGGCTAACAACGCCAGCGCGGGCAATAGGTTTAGCGGCGGCGGTGCGGATAATGGGTAAAAGGCTGTGCTGCAGTGGCTTAAGTTGGTGCTGAATTTGGTGAGGGTATATATGGGCCGGCAGGGGAAGGCAAAAAATAAGCCCCTCCCAGTTTTGCCGGGAGAGGCTTGCACAGCAGTAGCGGCGCTGGTTATTTGGCTTTGTTATAGACGATTTTAAACTTGTTCAGGTCGGCCACGGGGCCAAACTGGGTTTGCTCGATGGTTTTGCCCCGCAGGTAAATTCTGCGCAGGTGTACCTCGGCCGGCGACAGGTTTTTGGTGAAGTCAGAAGAAACCACCTTCGTGTAAAATTCCTTCGCCTCCTTCGACTCGCCCCTGCCAAAAGCATGCTTCGACTCATTCTTGTTCACAGGCAGGCCCGGAATGATCTGGTAGGAAGTAAAGACTACCTCATACCGGGGCTGGCACGCTTTGACAACTTTTTTAAGCAGCGTCTTCATATAGGATTAATTAAGTTATAGATGCTCTGTCTCTTCAAAAGAACATGCTTATTTTGAAGTTTGCTAATATTTTTGTTCCTAAATATGGCTGCTGTGCAATATTCTTTTCTACATATAAAGTTTTATGGGTTACGTTATATATGGGTAATTTCTGAGGCCGTATGAGGAGGGTTGCTGCAGGCAAAACTCAATTTATGAAGGGAGATGTTAATTTTCGTCTTCCTCTCTGTCTCTTGCTTTTCCTGCCTCATTCTCAAGGCTTTTGTGGAAAGCGTCGATAAAGGCGTGCCGCAGGATGTTCACGAACGTGCGCCAGGTGCTGGTGCCGGGGTTGTTGATGCTGCCAGAGATGGGCACCTGCGTGGCGATCTGATCTCTTTTCTGATTTTCGGCTGCCTCCGCGAACAATCCAATAACAGCCTCTTTGGCGGCGTGAAGAAAACCATCTTCTTTTTTGTCTTTTTCCCAGTTCAGTATTTTTACCTCTTCCAGGAAAGGCTTCACGAACCCGTCCAGCTGGCCATCCGTCAGCTTTACCCTGCTGTATATATCCAGCCGGCCCCTTTCCACGTCAAACTTCGCGCTGGCCCTGATGAAGTCGTTCAGGCTGGTCAGGTCCACCCCGGTCAGTTTCAGGCGCATGTCGAGGTCGGGGATTTTCTTCAGGAAATTGCCTTGCATGTAGACCCGCAGCAGGCCGCCGCCAACCGAGCGCCCGGAAGCCGTGACCGCAGAGGGAAGCGCCGTGGTCGAATCGGCCACGTTGGCCAGGTTCAGGGCCACTAGTTGCAGGTTTTCAACATGCATGCTTACGTCCGGGCTGGCGCTGAAGTCCAGGTACGCCACCCGCCCGTTGTTGATTACAAAACGGTTGATGGTGATGGGCATCAGGTCTTTCATCACCTTGGTCCAGTCGTCCTGCGTGGCCTGCTGCGCGGTGTCTGTCGCCGCCACAAGGTTCATGCGGGGCTGCTCCATCACCACTTCCGCCACAAGCTTTCCTTTAAAAAGGGATTTCCACTCAATAGACAGATCGGTTCGGGGGATTTGCAGAAAGGGGTACTCCGGGTTTCCGTTTTCCTCTGCCAGCACCAGGTTGTCGATGGTATAGGCGCCCCTGTAGAGGTGCAGGTCAATGTCGGCCACATGGCCGGTGTCGCCGGGCAGCGCATCCAGCGTTTTGTTCTCGTAATCTTTCACGAGATAGGGCAGGGCCACCCGCACAGCGAGCAGCAGGAGCATAACGGCCGCCATCATGTAAGTAGACCTCCTGAAACGCATGGCAATAGGGTAAACGCTTCGCTGCTTCAGGGGCTAAGCACAAGGGCAGGAACCCTGAAAGCAACGTTATATGTACGCAGGCGAGGTGGCGGCAGGTTTTCCGGGAAGGGGGGGACAGCGGAGCCCGAGGTTTAGCTTTGCGTCTTTGCCAGCAGCTTCGCTATATATGGCTCAAGCTTCTCTGGTTTGGTGATGGGGGCAAAGCGTTTCACAGGCTTGCCGCTGGCATCGATCAGGAACTTGGTGAAGTTCCACTTGATGCGGCTGCCCAGGATGCCGCCGAGCTCCGACTTGAGGTACCTGAACACCGGGTGCGCGTGGGGGCCGTTCACGTCCACCTTGTCGAACATCGGGAAACTGACGCCATAGTTGATCAGGCAGCCTTCCTCGATTTCCTCCTTGCCGCCCGGCTCCTGGTTGCCGAACTGGTTGCAGGGGAAACCCAGCACCACCAGCCCCTCGTCTTTGTGCCTGCGGTAAAGCGTTTCCAGGCCTTCGTACTGCGGCGTGAAGCCGCACTTGCTGGCCGTGTTCACCACCAGCACCACCTTGCCCTTATATGCCTCCATCGGCACCTCCCTGCCCTGCAGCGACGTGGCCGATAAGTCGTAAAATCCTGATGCCATGCGTGTGGTGTATGTTGTGTTACCTTAGACGGAACGTGTAGGGGCAAGGTTATATGCCCGGCCTGCGGCCATATATGCAGCGGCAGGAAAGGCAAGTACGTAAGGCAGAGACGGGCTACAGCACCACCGGCTTCACACCGCGCGTCATCTCGCGCTTGCCCGGAGGGCCGGGCAGCGCCTCCACCTCGAAGCCGGCGGCTTTGAGGCTGCGCTTGAAAGAGCCCTTGGCGCAGTACGTCACCAGCACACCGCCGGGGCGGGTGGCCTTGTACAGTTTCTCGAACACGGCGTCCGTCCAGAGTTCCGGCTGCTTCTCGGGGGCGAAGGCGTCGAAGTAAATGACATCGTAATAAGAGCGCGGCGGGACGAACTCCTCCAGCGTTTCGTGTATCTTCTGCAGCGTAAAGTACGGGATAATGTCCACCGGCTCGTTCCAGGGGCTGTCGTGCAGCTGGCGGAAGTAATCGAGCAGCTCGGGGTTCAGGATAAACTGCCCATACTGCAGTTGCTGCACCACCTCAGCGCTGAGCGGGTGCTTCTCCAGCGTGTCGTACTGGATAAAGGCCTTCTGCGCCAGCGCCACCGGAAACGTGAGGATGGCATTGAGGCCCGTGCCGAAACCGACCTCCAGCACTTTTATATCCTTTTTACTCTCCAGCACATGCTCCAGCCCGTGCTTTATAAACACATGCTGCGACTCCTGCAGGGCCCCGTGCACGGAATGATAATGCTCGTTCAGGTCTGCCACGTAAAGGGTGTTAGAGCCGTCCTTGGTCTGTCGAATTTCGAGGTGCATCTTTTTTATGTTACCTTACAAAGATACGCATTGTACGGGCCTGCCTGCAATATATGGAAGCCGAATATGCTACTAATTTCTTGATAAACATCAATTGTTATATGGCTACATTGCCGCATGGATAAATGGTTAAATGGCTATATGGTTAAATGGTTGTTGTCGGATAAAGCTACATACCCGGTTATGAGCCATTCAACAGTTTAACAATTCAACCAGTAGGCAATTCAACCATTTAGCAATCAAACTATTCATTCATCAAACCAGCAACCTATGGGCAGAGTAAAGGTAGACATACCCGGACACGTACACTTCGAGGCCAGGATTCCTATCCGCATCACTGACCTGAACTACGGCGCGCACCTGGGCAACGACGCGCTGCTCTCCCTGCTGCACGAGGCGCGGATGCAACTGCTGCAGCACTTCGGCTACGGAGAGCTGGACATGGGCGGTGCTGGCCTGATAATGGCCGATGTGGCCATCAGCTACAAAGGCGAAGCTTTCTACGGCGACACCTTATATATAAAAATGGCTTTTGATGACCTGAACAAATATGGCTTCGATGTGACCTACCACGTCCTGAACCAGCACGGCAGGGAGGTGGCGCGCGCCAAAACCGGCATGTTGTGCTTTGATTACAAGGCCCGGAAACTGATGCCGCTGCCCGCTGGCGTGAAAGCGAGGCTAGCGGCAGGCGCCTGAAATTTCAGTTCCTGCGTTAGGAAGGAAACACCTGACCGTATGGAAGATGATTTTGTCGTTCCGTCTCCTCAAAGAGAAAAATTGAAAGTGCGCTTTCGTTATATATAAAAATGGGCCAACACAATTTCCCGAACGTACACAGGATGTGCCCGGCCTCTGACGCAAGGGAGTAACAAAACCCAGTGATTTGCCAAAGCATGAAGCCACTCATAAGACACCTGCTGCTGCTGACACCCCTGCTCCTGTGCTCCTGCGTCACCTCCCGGAAGGTGGAGGATTACCTGGAGAAGGCCGAAAACCAGCCAGTCGCCGAGGCCATCGTCTCGGACTGGCTGGAGCAGAACCGGGAGTGGTACGCCGCAAAAGCCGCCAAAGATTTCCCGGCCAAGGACAGCATCGTCATCAAAAAAGAGCCAGTGCTCGTGCCCCTCTTCATCAAAGGCGAGCCCATTCCCCAGCCTGAGACACCAGCCCCGCGCAGAGTGCGGATGCCTCAGGCTGCGGTGGAAAGCCCGGATGTCTCTTTCTTTCAGAAGACCATCAAAGAAAAGGAACAACTGCTGCAGGAAAGCCTGGCGAAGGCGGAGGCTGCGCGCGCAGCGCTGGCGGTGGAGCGCAGCGCGCACCGGGAGACGAAGCAGCGCCTGAAAACTACAAAGGCAGAGCGTGACTACTACGAGGAAAAAAACCGGAAAAAGGTGTGGGCCCTGGTGGCAATGGGCATCTTCGCCGCTTTATATATCATCTTTAAAGTGGCGGCCTCGCGGGTGCGGGTATCGTAACGGTGCATATACAGGCTATAGGGTGGGGGATATAAAATGGCAGCCTGGTGTTTCTCCTGGGAGAAGGCGGGCCAGCCGTGAACGAAAGCCCTTGAATTATGTTTACCTTTGTGGGGGTAAAAGCCAGCAGGCGCGCCGTTTACAGGAAACTTTACTGCCGCTTACCGGAGTCCGGCCATGTATAGGCTTTCCTCCTTTTGGATAATCAGTTATAGAAACAGAACCGTACCTTTGCAGCATGACATTGATTGCAGACATAGATATTTTAAATAAGAAAGACATCCGGAAACTGACGCTCGACGACCTGAAGGCGTGGCTGGTGGAGCAGGGGGAGAAGCCTTTCCGTGCCAAGCAGGTGTACGAGTGGCTCTGGAAGCATTCGGCGCAGTCGTTTGCGGAGATGAACAACGTGAGCCTGGCGCTGCGCGAGAAACTGGAGCAGCACTTTTCCATCAACGGCGTGCAGGTGGCCACGCAGCAGCTGAGCAAAGACGGCACCATCAAATCGGCCTTCAGGCTATATGACAATAACATTGTGGAGGGCGTGCTGATTCCGCACAACGAGCGCAAGACGGCCTGCGTGAGCAGCCAGGTAGGCTGTTCGCTTACCTGCAAGTTCTGCGCCACCGGCTACATGGACCGCATCCGCAACCTGGATGCCGCCGAGATATACGACCAGGTGGTGCGCATCAACGAGCAAAGCCTGAAGCAGTACGGTGAGCCGCTTAGCAACATTGTGTATATGGGCATGGGCGAGCCGCTGCTGAACTACGCCAACGTGATGAAGAGCATCGAGCGCATCACGGCGCACGACGGGCTGGGCATGGCCGCCCGCCGCATCACGGTGAGCACGGCTGGCATCGCCAAGATGATCCGGAAGATGGCGGACGATGACGTGAAGGCCAACCTCGCGCTGTCGCTGCACGCGGCCAACGACGAGAAGCGCAACCAGATCATGCCCATTAACGAAACCAACTCGCTGGAGGCCCTGACCGACGCGCTGAAGCACTACCACGAGGTAACGGGACGCAAGGTGACCTACGAGTACATCGTGTTCAACAACTTCAACGACACCCTGCAGGACGCGGAGGAACTGCTGCGCTTCTCCCGGATCATCCCCTGCAAAATCAACCTCATCGAGTACAACCCGATAGAGAATGCGGATTACGAGAACACCGACGAGGCCCGCTGGCAGGACTTTATCTACTACCTCGCCGACCGCGGGGTGCAGGTGAACGTGCGCCGCAGCCGTGGCAAAGACATCGACGCCGCCTGCGGCCAGCTGGCCGTGAAAGAGAAGCAGGCCGTTTAAAACCTGTCGCCCTATATAAAGAAGCCCCTGCTGTAGCTACAGCAGGGGCTTCTTTATATAGGGCCAGCCGAGTCGGGGGTTATGATTCCACTACTTCGGTTCGTAGCGTCCCTGCGGCCTTGGCCTGCCGCTTTTGGTGTCGTGCGGCTCGTCCCGTACCTCCCGCAGCTCCACAAACACGGCATGCGATTTCGGGCGGATGTGCTGGCCAAACTTGTCGGCGTACTGCTGTGCCAGTTCCGAGCCGAAGAAGATGATCAGGGACGAATAATAAATCCAGACCAGGATGACGATGATGGAGCCTGCCGCGCCGTAGGCCGAGCCCGGGTCGCTGGTGCTGATGTAGAAACTGATCAGGAACTTGCCCAGCGCGAAAAGCAGCGCCGTGACGATGGCCCCAACCCAGACGTCTTTCCAGCGGATGTTGGCGTCGGGCAGGTATTTATAGATCAGGGCAAACAGCACGCTGATGATGCCGGCGGAAAGCACAAAATCGACCAGCCGGATAAAGAAGACGGCTATATCGGGGAATATCTTGGAGAGGTAGCCGCTGAGCACCGAAATGGCCGTGCTCAGCACCAGCGACACCAGCATCAGGAGCGCGATGCTCAGCACGATGCCAAACGAGAACAGGCGCACCTTCAGCATCTTCACAAAACTGTTGTTCGGCTTCGGCTTCAGGTTCCAGACACTGTTCAGCGACTCCTGCAGGGTGGCGAAAAAGGTGGTGGAGGCGAAAATCAGCACCCCGATGCTTATCCAGAAGGCGATGCCGCCCGACTCGTTCGTGGCCGCGTTCTGCACGATATTCTCGACCTCCTTGGCGGCTCCGGCTCCAATAGCGCTCCCTATCTGCTTCGACAACTCCCCTGACACTGCCGCCTCGCCCCATATATAGCCAGCGGACCGGATGATGATGATCAGGAGCGGCGGAATTGAGAAGATGGCATTGAACGCCAGGGCCCCCGCCAGCCGGAACGAGTTGTTGTCCATGAACTCGGAAGCAGAGGTCTTTATCAGGGAGAATATACTTTTTGCATTTATTTCAGCCATACCAAGCCTGTTGTTTTGTTCTTTTTGCAGGCACACCTTCTGATACGGCGGCCTTTTTATATAGGTTAATGCACAACTTCGGCAAAAAAACCAGTAACATGGCGCATTTCGGCAAGCGGGAAGCAGTAGAAGCGGGCTTTCCGGCTATATAGGGGCAAGAGGGCGGGCATATAGAAGGCGGGTCATATATGCTCCAACTACAGCAATTTAATTTTTCAGTGATGGGAGCAAGTCCTGTATCCCTGCAGCATTCCCGAACCCCGAGCCGGGGTTTTGTATATCCGAAGTTGTGAAGCACTTCAACCATAAAACCTGAGCTGCCAGCTGCTTACTTGGCTAAGCATGACCCGCGCCAACCCCCCCAGGGAGAGGAATTCCTGCAAAAGGAACTTATTCCCCTTCTGGGAGGGGCAGGTTTTTGGACAGATTATATAGGGATGGGTAAACTACAGCTTGTCGACGGTGGCCGTGAGGCTGCCGGTGGCGTTTACCACGGCTTTGATGCCCTCCGGGGTCAGGTAGATGTTTTCGGGGGTGATGTCCTGGATGCTGCCGCGCAACAGCAGCGACTCGTGTACGCGCCCCTGCCTGTCGAGCGTGGCCTGCAGCAGCTGTTTGGTGTCGTGCAGTTGCTGCTGCACGGGTATGCTCACCTGCTGCTGAATCATCTCAGTGAATTTGTTCCTGGCGAGCCAGTCGGCGGCGTTCAGCAGCTTGTCTTTCGTATCCAGGTCATACTCCACGTCGCGCACCCGGATGGAGGCGGAGGCGGCATCGTAGTAAGGCGTGCCGCGCAGGTATATTTTGCCCGCCAGCTTTTTGGTGAAGAGGCCTGCCTTGGTCCTGCCGTCAATGTCCAGCATCAGCACCAGTTGCTCCCCGTTTGGCGTCATGGACGCGTCCTTCACCGTTACCTGGCTTTTCCCGCCGTCAAATTTATAAGTCTGGTTGGCGACCTGTTTTTGCAGCAGCTGGCTGGCCTGCGCATACGGGACGGTGGCCGTCAGGCCGATTTGTATGTCGTCCGTCAGGCGGTTGTCCACTATCAGTTTGGGCAGGTTCCTGTTCAGCTGCACCTGGGGCTTCCCGCCGGTGGCGACGGCTATATAGGACGTGATGCCGAGGCGGGAGTGCAGGTTGCCGCTCCGGGCGGAAAGCGGCGCCATGCGCACTTCCTGCGGCTGCACCGTGAGCCAGGCGTTCAGGGCATTGTCCAGCTTGACGGGCTCCTGCAGCAGCAGCCAGGCGTCGGCCACATATTTCTTCATGTCGAGGTGCTGCTGCAACTCCTTGTCGAGCTGTTTGGAAAGGGAGCTTAGCTGCTGGCGCAGCGCCGGCTCCACAAAGCGGGCCAGGCCAATCTTCAGCGGGCCCAATTCGAGCACGGGTTTGGTGTCGCCCCACTCAAAGTCGCCGCTCGTGGTGGTGGAGATGCGGTAATCCTCCGTCAGCCTGATGCTGCTTTCCGTTTTGATGACCATGTCGAAGCGGGTGTCCTCAGTCTTGTCGATGGCAGGGCAAAGCTTGCAGGGGTCCCACTTCCAGCGGCCCTTGGCGTATATATGCAGCGGCACACTGACGTAGATTTTGTCCTGCTCGGCCCGCACAGCCATCCGGCCCTTCTTCGTGACCGTGACGGCCACGTTGTCGTCGCTCAGGTCCGTGTCTTTATATAGTACGCTGGCCACCTCCTGGTTCAGTCGGTTTTCGAGGGCGGCAATAGAGACGGAAACGGGCACCGTGATGGACGAAAGCCGCGGCTTATATATGGGTGCCGCCGAAGCGGTTGCCGCAGGGGCCTCTGTGTGGAGTTTGCTTGTGCTGGAGCAGCCTTGGAGCGCTTGGCCAAAGGCGAGGATAAGCAACAGGAAATAAACTATTCGAAGGTATGATTTCTGCACTGGTTCGCTGGATTTAGAAAAGTGGCGCAAGTTACCACAGCTTTTTGATTGCAGCTATACAGGGCCATATATAGGGCGGAGATTTTTAGCTGCCAGCTACTTCAGTTTGTCAAGCAGAATCTTCATCTCTGCTTCGTTCGATACCAGGCCGCACTCACGCAGGGTGCCGTTGCGGTAGGAGGCAAAGAAAGGCGTGCCCGACAGTTTTACCTCCTGGCTGGAGACAGGGTTCTCAGAGGCGTGCATGCGCACAAAGGCAATGTCGCTATAGGCGGGGCTTGCAGCAAATCGGGCGTAGGAGGGGGCCAGTTGTTTGCAGACCGCACAGGCCTCATCCACGAACTTCACGATTACTTTCTCTCGCTCAAATATCAGCTGCCTCAGGTCTTCGTCGTTGGATTCTGCAATGGACATGCGCGTAGGAAACAGGGTGTGTGAATGTTTTATATACAGACGGGCAGCGGGGAAGATTGGTTCAATGTGGCGTGCCTCATTTCAGGTCGGCTGCTCAGGAAGCGCCCAGCGTCCACTCCCTATACTGCGGCCTGGCCCCGTGCAGCGCCTGCGCCAGTTCCAGGTCGTTTCTGAACTGCAGTTGCGCCAGCACCCGGTACTCCACCTGCACCCGCAACTGTTCCGGGGCAAAGGGCCACGGCTCCACGCGCAGTTCGCTGTTTTGCAGTTGCCTCACAAAGTATGCTTTCCCATCCGGCCCAGCCGTTATCTCCAGGGCGCGCGCATCGGCGGGCAGCTCGTTGCGGCACAAAATCAGGGAGAGGCGGTCGCACCACTGCATGATGGCGTAGGCCCGCTCCGCCTCTTTCCGGCTGATGCCCAGGTGCTGGCGGCACGTGCGTTGCAGCGCCTTTTGCTCATCCAGAAAGGCAGTGGCGCTTTTGTGTTTCCCGCGCTGGCCCTCATACAGGAAGCTCATGTGCATGGAGGTGAGCAGCGCGACCCAGCGGCTCTGGAAGCGCACCGCGTGCATCAGGGCCCGCGCCTGCTCCAGGGTGGTGGGCAGCAGCGTGAAGTCGGCTGGGGCGCCAGCCGGTGTGAGGCCGTCTTTCCCGCGCCAGGTTTTCTGCCGGTTGTCGTGGTTGGCGATGGCGATGATGGTCTCCACCCAGTGCGGAGACTGCAGGTCCGGCTTCAGGTGATACGCCAGTTGTGCCGCCAGCACCCCGTGCGCCTGCTGATAGATGATTTCCCAGCCTTGCGGCACCGTGTTCACAATCATAAAAACAAATGCGCTGTTCCGGCTATATAAACTGGTTTTCGGGGCGAAGGTTAAGGAGTAACATTGTCCCTTCTGATTTCTCGATCTGAAAGAATAGAACACAGGAAACTCCCCTCCTTGGACAAGGGGGCAGGGGCGGTTTGAAATAAGCCGCATAAAGCACCACCAGTGATGTAAAAACGCATATATAACTTAAACCGCCTGCGCCGCCTTCAGCCTTTTCAGGTTAGCGATCATGTCCTCGGTCATGGTGTCGAGGTTATAGGCGGGCTGCCAGCCCCAGTCCTGCCGGGCAACGCTGTCGTCGACGCTTTTCGGCCAGGAGGCCGCAATTTGCTGGCGGGCGTCTGGTTTATAGACGATGTCGAAACCGGGGAGATGCTTTTTGATGGATCCGGCGATTTCTTCCGGGGAGAAACTCATGGCGCCCACGTTGTAGGAGTCGCGCACGCTGATCTGTGCTGCCGGCGCGTGCATCAGGTCCAGGGTGGCTTTCAGGGCATCGGGCATATACATCATGGGCAGGTACGTGTCCTGGTTCAGGAAGCACTCAAAGGTTTGGCCGTTCAGCGCCTTGTGGTATATATCCACCGCGTAGTCGGTGGTGCCGCCGCCGGGCAGCGATTTGTACCCGATGAGGCCAGGGTAGCGGAGACTGCGCACGTCCAGGCCAAGTTTCCGGAAATAGTACTCGCACCAGCGCTCGCCAGCCTGCTTGCTGATGCCGTACACGGTGTTCGGGTCCATGACGGTATGCTGCGGCGTGTGCTGGCGGGGCGTATGCGGGCCGAACACGGCGATGGAGCTTGGCCAGAACACTTTGCCCACCTGCTGCTCCAGCGCCAGGTCCAGCACATTGAAAAGGCCCTCCATGTTCAGGTGCCAGGCAAACTTCGGGTTCTTCTCGCCGGAGGCCGACAGCACGGCGGCCAGGTGGTATATCTGGCTGAACCTGTACCTGGTGGCTAGATCAGCGAGCACCTTTTTGTCCAGCACATCCACCTGCTCAAACGGGCCGGAATCGCGCAGGTCGGCTTGCCTGGGTGCCGCAACGTCGGCCGCCACCACGTTGGCGGGGCCATATAGGTCGCGGAGCGCGAGCGTAAGCTCGGAGCCCAACTGCCCGCAGGCGCCTATCACTAATACCGTTTCGGATGCGTTTGCCATTGTTCCTGCTAAAACTTTGCGCAAAGTAACTTATTTCGGGGCAATCCTGAAAGTAGGGGCCGCAAGAATGATGTGGCGCTTTGCCCTACGGGGCGCAGCTGCTAAAACTTGGGCATCCTATCCCAAAGGTGCGGCAGGCCGTACAGGTATAGGCAGAGGCATTGGCTATATATAGCCGCCTGGCGCAGACTGCGGGGGCAAGCAGATTTTATACTATATTTGTAAAGGATACGGCGCTTTGGTGCCTCCGCGCTGCCCATACGCCCGAAGCCCGTAAATTGCAGCGCAGCAGCAGGAAGGCAAAGCCACTACAGCATGACATTTGAAGAATACCTGATAAAGAAACGCGTGAATCAGGCGGCGTTTGCGGCCGGTGAACCTGCCCGCTATTCGGCGTGGCAGGACATGTACGCCCAGATGCACCAGAACAGTTTTTATGTAGCCGTGAAAATGCAGCTGAACAGCGTGCGCCTGCGCTATCACCTGGCAGAGGAGGATATACCCAAGCCCGCGCCAGCCGCAGCCGCGGAAGCCCCGCGCCCCGCTGCCCGGAGAGCGGTGCCCGCCCGTCCGGTTGCCGCCGCGGCAACGGAGGCTCCCATCATAACGGATGCCCCGCAGGAAACATCAGAAGAGAAAGGAGCTGCGCCTGCACCCAGGCCCGTAGTGCGCCGCCCCGCCGCCATGCAAAAACCAACGGAAGAGAGCGCCACGACAGAAAAGCCGGCAGGAGAACAGGCCGCGGCACCAACTGCCCGGCCAAAGCCAGTCATCAAACGGCCTGTTATATCCAGGCCAGCCACAGAAGAGGCGCCTGCAGCAGAGAGTGATGCCATGCCGCCTGTAGCAGGCGACATGCCAGTTTCAAGGCCAAGACCGGTAATAAAAAGGCCTGCGGCGCTGCAGCCAGGACAGGAAAAAGGAGAGGATAAAGCCCCTGACGCAGAACAGCCTGTTACAGCAGAGGTGCCTTCCGCCAAACCTGTGCGGCCAAGGGCAGTGATAAAGCGGCCAGCAGCGTTGCAGCAACCTTCGGAGGAAAAACAGGAACCACCGCAGGAAACAACCACAGAAGAGGCGCCTGCTGCAGCGGAAGAAGCTCCCAAGCCGCCGCGGCCACGCCCGGTGATGAAGCGGCCAACGGCACTTCAAAAACCACCTGCCGAAATGCCTATACCGGAAGATACACCTGCCGCCGCGACGGAAAATGCGGCAGCACCGGAGCAGCAGCCAAAACCGCCGAGGCCGCGGCCGGTCATCAAGCGCCCCGCGCCCCCGGCACAAGCTGCAGGAGAGAAGGAGGTGCCGACTACGCCGCCGCCTCCGGCACCGGAGGCTCCTGAGGAGGCGCTGCAGCCAAAGCCGCCGCGTCCGAGGCCCATCATGCGGCGACCGCCACCAAAACCGGAGGAAGGCGATGCGGCAGGCATATGAGTGTTTGATCGAGAATTACCTGCGGTATATATAAAAGCGGTATATACTATAAATTCATAGTCGTCAATTATATATAAAGTCTTGTGTCTCGATACCTGATACTGGTGTCCTTTCACGTAGCGGTATATAGCATCACGAACAACGAGAAACGAATAACGGACAACGAAAATATGTACGAAACCTTAAAAGCAGACCTGGAGCAGCAACTGGCCGAAATCCAGGAGGCGGGACTCTATAAAAAGGAGCGCATCATCACCACGCCGCAGGGCGCCGACATCAACACCACGGCGCAGACGCACGTGCTCAACTTCTGCGCCAACAACTACCTGGGCCTCTCGGCGCACCCGCGCGTAATAGCGGCAGCGAAAGAAACCATCGACACGCACGGCTACGGCATGAGCTCGGTGCGCTTTATCTGTGGCACACAGGACATCCACAAGGAACTGGAGCGGAAACTGTCGGAGTTTCTCGGCACAGAAGACACCATTCTGTATGCCGCCGCCTTCGACGCCAACGGCGGCGTGTTCGAGCCGCTGTTCGATGCCGAGTCGGCCATTATATCAGATGCCCTGAACCATGCGTCCATCATCGACGGCATCCGTTTGTGCAAGGCGCAGCGCTTCCGCTACGAGCACAACAACATGGCAGACCTGGAGGCAAAGCTGCAGGAGGCGCAGGGGGCAAAGCACCGGGTGGTTGTGACAGACGGGGCCTTTTCGATGGACGGCACCATTGCGCAACTGGACGTGATCTCGGAGCTGGCGGAGAAATACAACGCCGTGCTGCTGGTCGACGACTCGCACGCCACGGGCTTTATGGGCAAAACGGGCCGCGGCACGCACGAGTACCATCACGTGATGGGCAAGGTCGATATCATCACTGGTACGCTGGGCAAAGCGCTCGGGGGCGCGATGGGGGGCTTCACCTCCGGCCACAAGGAGATTATCGACATGCTGCGGCAGCGCTCGCGGCCCTACCTGTTCTCCAACTCGCTGGCCCCGTCTATCGTCGGCGCTTCCATCGCCGTGCTGGACCTGCTGAGCTCCACTACCGAGCTGCGTGACAAGCTGGAGTGGAACACCAAATACTTCCGCGAAAAGATTACGCAGGCGGGCTTCGATATCAAGCCCGGCGACCACCCGATTGTGCCGGTGATGCTGTACGACGCCCCGCTGGCGCAGGAGTTTGCCGCCCGCATGCTGGACAAAGGCATCTACGTCATCGGTTTTTACTACCCGGTGGTGCCGAAGGGGCAGGCGCGCATCCGGGTGCAACTCTCGGCCGTACACGACCGGGAGCATATAGACAAGTGCATCAGCGCGTTTGTGGAGACAGGGAAAGAGCTTGGTGTCCTGAAATAGGCGCAACAGGCCTTTTGCAGCGGCAAAGCCACCCCCGGATTTGGGAGTGGCTTTGCTATTTCCTATCTTGAACAGGCAATGACAGTAACGACACAGCGATGAACAACATAAAAATAAAACCGGGGCAGCTCTTATTGGGCACTGTGCTGTCGTGGCTGGTGATTTCTTTCCTGGCATATACCACGGCGGGCTTACGGGGCGAGGAGCACCTAACGGGCACGCTGCTGCAAATCGCGTTCTACTTTTCTGTGCTGCTGTCGGCGGAGGCCTATATCAGCATGCTGCTGAACCCGCAGTGGACGCGTGTGAACTTCGGCATGGTGCTGCTGCTCTGCGCGCCCGCGCTGCTTTACCTGATGTGGTTCGTGAGCGAGAAGCTGTTTTAACCCGCAAGCAGCCTGCAACCCATGGACCTGTTGAAGAACGCCCCTCTCATTACGTTACTGATTGCCCTTAACTATTCTTTGGTGGCCGTATCGCTGGTACACCTCATTTTCCGGACACACTACACGGTGGGGCAGCGGCTTACCTGGGTGGTGGTGCTGTGGGTGCTGCCAGTGCTGGGGCCAGCGGCCTACTGGCTCTTCTGGCTCCGGCGGAATTAGCAAAGCCTTTCAAAAAAGTTCGCAGAAACAACGGCATGCCTAACAGCTATATATAGCCGGTGCATGCCATCGCTCATAATCCCGCTGCGGTGCCATATATAGCGGTTAGGCCGCGCTTGCTGACTTCTCGGAGGCCGGGGCGGTTGTTGCCCGCTGGTCTGTATCGAAGAGGAACTGGTTCAGTTTGAGGCGCAGGTCGGCGGAAGAGAGGTTGCGGTAGGCCTGCCCGTTGCGCACCAGCGCGATCTGCCCCGTCTCCTCCGACACCACCAGCACGATGCTGTCCGTGATCTCCGTCAAACCGATGGCCGCACGGTGGCGCAAGCCCATGGAAGCCGGGATTTCCTGGTTCTCTGAAACGGGCAGAATGCAGCGGGCCGCTTTGATGCGGTTGTTGGAGATGATGACCGCGCCATCGTGCAGGGGGCTGTTCTTGTTGAAGATGGACATGAGCAGGCGCTTCGAGATCACGGCGTCAATCAAATCACCCGACTCGGCGTAATACTTCAGCTCGGAGCTTTTGGAGAAAACAATCAGGGCGCCGGTGTTTTTGCCCGCCAGCGATTTGGCCGCCTCTATAAAAGGCGTCAGGCTGAGCTTCTCGGCCTGCTCGCGGCGCCACGGGAAGCCCCGGAAAAAGCGGTCGTTGTTGAAGGCAGTGGTCTTGCCGATCATCAGCAGGAAACGCCGTATCTCCGGCTGGAACAGAATGATGGCCGCCAGCACGCCCACACCCATAAACTGGCCCAGGATAATGCTGAGCAACTCCATGCCGGCGGCGCGCACCACCAGGTACAGCAGGTAGATAGAGAGCAGGCCCAGGAAAATCTTCAGCGCCACGCTGCCCGTCAGGAGTTTGTACAACTGGTACAGCAGCACCGTCACCAGCAGGATATCGATGATATCGAGCAGCTCTATCTCTAAAAAGCCTATGCTGAATAAAAAGATCAAAGTATTGTTTTCTTATAGAGTTCCACTGTTTGCTTCGCTTCTTTTACGTCGTGTACCCGCAGAATGGCTGCACCCTTCATCAACGCCACCATGTTCAGGGCTATTGTGCCGGTGAGCGCGTCAGCCTGCCCGATGCCCAGCGTTTTATAGACCATCGACTTGCGCGAGAGCCCGGCCAGAACCGGCAGCCCGAACACACGGAGCTCGTCGAGGCGGCGCAGCAGTTCAAAGTTGTGGCTTACGGTTTTGGCGAAGCCGAAGCCGGGGTCCAGGATGATGTCTTTCACGCCCAGTTGTGTTAGCCGCGCTACCTGTTCCTGCAGTTCGTCCACCACTTCTACTGCCACATCCCCGTACTTAGCCAACGTCGTCATGGTCTGCGGCGTTCCACGCATGTGCATGAGTATATAGGGCACCTGCAGCCGGGCCACCGTCGGGAACATGGCCTCGTCCAAATGCCCGCCCGCAATGTCGTTGATGATGGCCGCACCTGCCTGCACCGCCGCTTCGGCCACCGCCGCCCTGAATGTGTCTACAGAAATCACCGCCTCCGGGAAGTTGCCGGCAATGGCTTCGATGGCTGGCGCTACTCGGTCAATCTCCTCCTGCACAGGTATATCGGTGGCGCCGGGCCGCGAGGAATAACCGCCAATGTCCAGCATGTCTGCGCCGTCGGCCAGCATGGCTTCGGCCCGCTGCAGCACCTCTTCTGTGGAGCGGAGGCGGCTGCCGGCGTAGAAAGAATCGGGGGTGACGTTCAGGATGCCCATGACCAGCGGGGCGTCCAGGAGCAGGAGCTTTCCGCGGCAGTTGAGTGTGGATTTTGTGCTAAAAAGCGTATCTTTCGCTTCCAAAGTTGGCATGTACGTCTGTTGATTTTAAAATTAAAGCTAAAAACTTGATTAATCAAACACTTCAGGAATATGATCAGGTCGTGCAGCGTTGCAAGGACACCTTTGTGAAGAAAACGCAGGATTATGGCACTGCCTGGCGCATATTGCGGCTTCCCTCCATCACCGACCAGATCTTTATCAAGGCGCAGCGCATCCGCTCCATCCAGGAGAAAGGGAAGCAGTTGGTGGAGGACGATATAAACGGGGAGTTTGTGGGCATCATTAATTATTGCATCATTGCGCTGATGCAATTGCACCTGCCCCCCGACGCAGACATGAACCTGTCGGCCCAGGAAGTGGAGCGGCAGTACATGCACCACATCGAAGAGAACATCAAGCTGCTGAACGCCAAAAACCACGATTACGGCGAGGCGTGGCGCGACATGCGCGTGAGTTCCATCACCGACATCATCCTGATGAAGCTCTACCGCACCAAGCAGATCGAAGACAACGCGGGGCAGACGCTGATCTCGGAGGGGGTGGAGGCCAACTACCGCGACATGATCAATTACGCTGTGTTCGCTTTGATAAAGCTGGGGTTTGCGGGGTGAGAGACTTCCAACCACCCCTAACCCCTCCTTGTCTAAGGAGGGGAGTCGGCCTATAGTAAAGCAGCGTAAAAGCTCTGTAGCTATAGTTTTTAATCGCAAGAAGTAAAAGTTTAACAAAATGCATCAGAGGCTAAGGTAGTAGGGGAATCTCCCCTCCTTAGACAAGGAGGGGCAGGGGTAGTTAGACCCGGAACTCTGACACGATACAACACATGAAATAACCAATGAAATATATAAGCACGTTCTGCTGGCTGTTTGTAGGAGTCCTGTTCATCTTTTCGGGGCTGATTAAAATAAACGACCCGGTGGGCACCGCCATCAAGCTGGAGGAGTATTTTGAGGTTTTCTCCACGGACATATCCCCGATTTTTAAATTATTCGAGCCGTACTCGCTGTTCCTGTCTATTTTTCTGAGCGCGGCGGAGATCGTGCTGGGAGTGGCGCTGCTGGTGCGCTGGCAACTGAAGGTGGTGATATGGGCGCTGCTGCTCATGATCGTGTTCTTCACTTTCCTCACCTTTTACTCGGCCTATTTCAACAAAGTGACGGACTGCGGCTGCTTCGGCGACGCCATCAAACTGACGCCCTGGGAGTCGTTTATAAAAGACGTGGTGCTGCTGGCCATGATCCTGGTGCTGCTGTTCACGCAGGAGCACCTGCGGCCCATCATGCGGCAGGCATCGGGGGCGGTGATCACCATCATCACGGCGGCTATCTCCATTATGGTGGGCTGGTACGCCTACGAGCACCTGCCCTATATCGATTTCCGGGCTTACAAGATAGGCAACAACATCCCGACGCTCATGCAGCCCTCGGCCCCGCTGCGGTACAAGTACATCATGACGAAGGGCGGGCAGCAGGAGGAGTTCGAAACATATCCCACCGACCCGGCCTATGCGTTTAAAGAGATGGTGGCCATCAACCCCGAGGATGGGCCCAAAATTACGGACTTTAACGTGTGGAACGACACCGCTGACTTTACGCAGGAGGTGCTGACGGGCAAGAAACTGCTGATACTGGTGCAGAGCGTGGACAAGGCCGAAAGGGCGAACTTCGAGGATATAAACAAACTGGTGAAGGCGGCAGAGCAGCAGGGCATTACGCCGATGGTGATAACCAGCAGCAGCGGCGCTGATTTTGAGGTGTTCCGCCACGAACTGAACCTGGCCGCCCCCTACTATTACGGCGACGGCACCGTGCTGAAGACCATCATCCGCTCCAACCCCGGTATCCTGCTGCTGCAGGACGGCACCGTAAAAGGCAAGTGGCACCACAACGACACCCCGGATATAGAAGAGGTAACGGCGCTGCTGTAGGCGTTGTTCGTGTTTCGTTATTCGTTTCTCGTGGTAGGCGCGCCTGCAAAATGAGGATATATAGCTAAGCACAAACCTTCGCCATAATTCCTTCAAGCATGGTGCTCATTTCTAATTCATAATTTCTAATTGAAGAAAATGAGAATTTTCCTGATAGGCATGATGGGCAGCGGGAAAACCACGCTGGGCAGGCAACTGGCGGCGGATCTGCACTGCCCCTTCGTGGACCTGGACGCATACCTGGAGCAGCGGGAGGGCCGCAGCATCGCCCAACTTTTTGAACAGGAGGGGCAGGAGCGGTTCCGGGAGATGGAGCGGGAGGCGCTGGAGGCCGTGGTGCAGGAATATGGCCATGCCGTCATCTCCACGGGCGGCGGCGCCCCCTGCTTCTTCGACAACATCGGATTTATGAACCACCACGGCAGAACTTTTTTCCTGGATGTGCCTGTCGAAGAGATTTCCAGAAGGCTCCTGGCCTCTGACCTGCAGGTGCGGCCCCTGTTGGCTGGTAAAACGCAAGAGGAGATTAAATCTTTTCTGCTTAAAACATTAAGCCACCGCAGGCAGTTTTATGAGCGCGCCGGCACCACGCTGCAAGGTGGAGATATAAGCGCTGTGTTGTTGCAGCAGTTGCTCAACAATAACTAAGGAGGTGCGTTAAATGAAAGATATAAGGACACTCCACGCGACGCACCCACCAAATTAAGTAGTTTTGCAGCATCATAAGTAAAGCAAAATATCCCTATGAAACCTAACCACAAAGGACGCGCCCAGATTTTCGAGAACCCCGTACTTGAGAGACTGACCCGAACGCACATTTCCCTGCCCATCACCATTTTCGTTGCCTTTGCCGCAGGCCTGGTTTATTATGGCATCACGCACAGCTTTATCGGGGTGATAGAGGCTGTCGGCCTGTTCTTGATTGGCTGGCTTCTTTTCTCGCTGCTCGAGTATGTGGCGCACCGCTTCCTTTTCCACATGAGCACCGACACGCCTGCCAAAGCGAGGATACAGTACACGTTTCACGGCAACCACCACGAGTACCCCAAAGACAAGGAGCGCCTGGCCATGCCGCCCATCGTGAGCGTGCTCGTGGCATCGCTGCTGTTTTTCGTGTTCAAGCTTGTATTCGGGCCGCTCGTGTTTGGCATATTGGCGGGCTTGCTGTTTGGCTACGCCATGTACCTGTTCGTGCATTACGCCGTGCATGCCTATGCGCCGCCCAAGAACTTCCTGAAGACGCTCTGGATACACCACAGCATCCATCATTACAAAGACCCGAACGTGGCCTATGGTGTTTCGTCGCCGCTCTGGGATTATGTGCTGGGCACTATGCCCAGGCGGTCGAGGTAAGCACCCTGTATACCACACCCGCAACCATATATAAATCAGAAAGGGAGCCTTTGAGGCTCCCTTTCTGATTTATATATGGTTCTATACTCCCGGCCCCCTCAGCCTCTGAACTTGCGCACCAGCCAGCCAACCAGCAGCACCACTAGCACGATGATGATGACAGCCGTCCACATGCCAGCCTCAAATATATCTCCAACAAGTTCGCAACTGCTCAGCGTCAGTGTGAGCAGCACGAGCAGGGTCATGAGGTAAACGCGTATATTTTTCATTTTCTTAGATGTTAAAAAGTCCGGACTGATTTTGAATATGGCTGGCAAGGCATCATCAGTCGCTTATATGATAATATTGCCATGTTAGCTGTTTACTGGCACTGGCCGAAAAAGGTTGAGCATACGGCGCTTCCGCGCAACTCCGGTAAGCGCAGAACGCGGAAAAAGCCGCCGGCGCCAGGCCTCCCGGACGCACCGGCAAAAGGCGGCCAAGGCTTTCGCGGACAAGGCCGGGCGCGTTCAGAATTTCACTTTCCCCGGAACAGCCGCTCTGTAAGGAGGCCGCCAGCCGCACCGGGCGGGGGAGATGGCCACGCGTTGTGCCCCGGCACCGAACATACCGCGTCACCGGCTGTTTATTCTGACAGTAAGCTGAGTTCCGGCAGGCGGGACAGTTATATGTGGCACAAAATCTCCGGGCCAGACGCAGCTTTTTTAGCCGGTGTGCTGTAAGTTTGCCGCTATAAGAGCAAACAAGGGAGCGGCCCGGAAATGCGCCAGGTCGCGGCATATAATTGAGAGGTTTTATGGCTCGTCGGCGCATAAAAACGTACGCTTTCTAAAGTTTGAAATGTTTTACCGACTTCATTGTCTTTCATAATTTATATATAGGATGAACCATAGCAACAATTCCGCAGATCCTGATGTAGTGCTGATCGGCGCTGGTATCATGAGCGCCACGCTGGGCGTGCTGTTAAAGGAGCTGCAACCTGACATAACCATCGAGATTTACGAGCGGCTGGATATGGCGGCGGCTGAAAGCTCCGATGCCTGGAACAACGCCGGTACAGGCCACTCCGCCTTCTGCGAACTGAACTACACACCGGTGCTCGCCGACGGGTCCATCGAGACGTCCAAAGCTGTTAAGATTGCGGAGTCGTTCGAGGTGTCGAAGCAGTTCTGGGCCTACCTCATCGAGGGCGACCTCATCAAGATACCCGGCAACTTCATCCGGAGCATCCCGCACATGAGCTTTGTCTGGGGCGATGCCAACGTCCGCTTCCTCGACAAGCGCTACAGGGCGCTCACGGAATGCCACCTCTTTAAAGGCATGGAGTACTCCGAGGACCCGAAGCAGCTGGCCGAGTGGATGCCGCTGATCATGGAGGGCCGCGACAAATCGCAGAAAGTGGCCGCCACCCGCATGGAGATAGGCACCGACGTGAACTTTGGGGAGCTGACCCGCCGCATGTTCGATTACCTGAAGGAGCTGGACGGCGTTACGCTGCACTTTAACCACGAGGTGCGGAAACTGAAGCGGCAGCCGGACAGCAGATGGCAGATAAAGGTAAAAGACAGGGCCTCAGGCGGCAAGCGGAAAGTAAAGGCGAAGTTCATCTTTATAGGGGCGGGCGGCGGCTCGCTGCACCTGCTCGAGAAATCGGATATACCGGAGGGCAAGGGCTATGGCGGCTTCCCGGTGAGCGGCCAGTGGCTGAAGTGTACAAACCCGGCCGTGATCAAAAAGCACCAGGCGAAGGTATATGGCAAGGCTGCCGTGGGCTCGCCGCCCATGTCGGTGCCGCACCTCGACACCAGGATGATCAACGGGAAGCGGGAGCTGCTCTTCGGGCCCTATGCGGGCTTCTCCACGAAGTTCCTAAAGAGCGGGTCTTACTTCGACCTGGCGCGTTCCATCAAAGTGAACAACCTGCGGCCCATGATGGCGGCCGGCATCAAGAACATCCCGCTCACCCGCTACCTCATCGACCAGGTGCGCCAGTCGCCGGAGGACAGGATGGCGGCCCTGCGGCAGTACTTCCCGAACGCCAGGAGCGAGGACTGGAAACTGGAGATGGCCGGACAGCGGGTGCAGGTAATCAAAAAAGATCCCAGGCACGGCGGCGTGCTGGAGTTCGGCACCGAGGTGGTGAGCGCCGCCGACGGTTCCATTGCCGCGCTGCTGGGCGCCTCGCCGGGGGCCTCCACGGCCGTGTCCATCATGCTGGACCTGCTGGGGCGCTGCTTCAAAAACAAGCTGAACTCCGCGGAATGGCAGGCAAAGCTGAAGCAGATGATTCCTTCTTACGGAGAGCCGCTCGGAGACGACGCCCGGCTGCTGGAGGAGGTCAGGGAGCACACCAGCGAGGTGCTCGGCCTGAAAAACATTGAGCAGCTACACTAAGCTACGATAAGTTATATATAGCAGAGCCCCTCCGGTGCGGTCAGATGACATCACATGCTGCCACGCCGGAGGGGCTTCCTGCTTCTACACCAACTCAGGCTGTAGAAATCGGATAAATACCCTTATTAACTACGCCTCGCACACACTCGCTGGGGCTATATATCCAACTGCCCCTCCTTAGACAAGCAGGGAGGTTCCTCTTGCTTCTTCTCCTTGCAGGCAACTGGCAATGCATGGGTATATAGGCTGGGCTTCATTTACAGGTATCTCACCAACTATAGGTACCATCGTTTGAAGAAGCAGGAGCAGACTCCCCTCCTGGGGTAGAAGCCCTCTACAAGGGCAAGGAGGGGCAGGGGTGGTTCGAAACATATACAGCTCTTGATCCTGACATCAGTCGCTCGAGTCCTTCAATAAAGTGCCGCTATATATAAAGCAGCAAAAAGGGAGAAAGTCGGACTTGCGCGGTTCAGTCGGTGCCCCTGGTTGTCAGGTGGGGGCCTGCGCCGGGGGCGAAGAGGCGCAAAAACTCGGTGGGCGCGGCCTCAAAATAGTCCTCCTCCAGGTTATGCGCCGCCATCAGGTGCCTGCAAACCTTCCCCTCATGGGCAAAGGGCAGCTTAAACCGGACGACATGCTCGCCGTCTACCAGGCGGGAACTGACCATAAACAGGGCGTTGTTTCGGTACCAGTGCCTTTTGCGGATGGCGAACCGCACGCTGTTCACAAAATAGTGGTCGAGCACGGTGCTTCCCCGGCCAGTGTACACCTCAAAAAAGTTCGTGACCTGCAGGTAGTGCGTCTTGCCGTCTCTGGCAGCCACCAGGGCACTGATTTCCGCCAACTGCCCCTGTGTGAAATGCACCACCTGCTTCTCATCCGGCACGTCCACCACCAGCAGAAACCAGGGCGACTTTTTGTAGGCTACCGTAACAGGGCGGACAAAGCGGAGGATGGCGTGGCTCTCCCGGACATCCGCAACATATGCTTCCGTGGCAGTCTCCTCCGCCGCCCCGAGCGAGGCCGTGATGTTTCCGAATTTCTCTTGCGCAGCGGCTGTTGTAGCCAGCAGCAGCGCAAGCAGGTAAAGTAAGCAGGTTTTCATGTAAAGGTAAAGGCTGAGGATGCGCGTGTTTACTGGTAATTGTCTCCGGTTAAGTACGCCACAAATATATAGTATATTATATATTAAGCAACCTATATATAACTGATCATTCGGTTTTTAGAAGGATCAGCTATCCTTTGTCACCTATATGGTATAGAAAGGCGCCTTCTCCATCAATCACATGGCGGACCTGGAGGAGTTTCAATCGCACCTATATGGTATAGAAAGCTGGAACAGCGGGGCTTATTGTGCGGTACGGGAACCAGGCTTCAATCGCACCTATATGGTGTATGCTGTGTCTGCAAACCTGTATAAGGGGGCAGGAGGCGGGGCAATAGGTTTTCCCATCCATGCTCCGAGTCTACAACCTGAAGCATGTGTGTTGTCGGAGCAGCGCAGAAACCGCTCACTTTATATATCCTCACTTCTTCACGGGCACCTCCACCACGCCCCGGTCACTCGCCGGGAACCACTCCACGTAAAAGTCCTCCAGCTTCAGGTTCTCTTGGTCGGCATATTCGAAAACGGCGGCGTAGAGTTTTCGTGGCAACAGGGCTAAATCAGCGTTTGCCTCTGCATGAACTACTTTGCGGCCACCCGGCACCACGCGCAGTTCGTAGCCTTCCGGAAGGGTTACGCTTGTGTCCGGTATGATGACGCCGATAAAAGCACGAATACTATCAGCGCTTTTATCAGGGTTGTTGTAGTAGATGTTGCCTAAGGTGCCAATCAGTTCGCCGCTCTTCATTAATCTGGCGGATATTCTAAAAGCGCCCTGTAAATCTTCATCTTTTAAGGAACCTTCAAATGGGATACCCGCCACATAGATAGTTTTGGAAGTGGTAACGGCAACCTCCGGCTCCGTGAAGCCGCCGAGGTAGGTGTACAGCACCAGCAGCACAATGGCCAGGCCAGCCATTACGTAAAAGAATTTTTTCATAAGTCGATCATGTTCTTGTACTGCATCCTGTACAGCTGCGCGTAGTAGCCGTTGTGCTCCAGCAACTCCTCGTGGTTGCCCATCTCCTTCAGCTCGCCGCGGTCCAGCACAATAATCTTGTCCGCCTTCTGGATGGTGGACAGGCGGTGCGCAATCACGATGGAGGTGCGGCCGTGCATCAGCTGGTCGATGGCGTACTGGATCAGTTCCTCGGTTTCGGAGTCAACGCTGGAGGTGGCCTCATCGAGGATGATGATCTCGGGGTTATAGACCATCGCGCGCACGAACGAGATCAGCTGCCGCTGCCCCCCGGAGAGGGTGGCGCCCCGCTCCATCACCTGGTAATGCAGGCCGCCCGGCAGCCGCTCGATGAACCTGCGCGCGCCCACCAGATCGGCGGCCTCCCATATCTGCTTTTCGGTGATGGCCTTGTTGCCCAGCGTGATGTTGTCGGCAATGGAGCCGGAGAACAGGAACACATCCTGCAGCACCACCCCGATGTGGTGGCGCAACACGCTCAGGTCGTACTCCTGCAGGTTGTGCCCGTCGATGATGATCTCGCCTTTGTTGATCTCATAGAAGCGGTTCAGCAGGTTGATGACCGAGGTTTTACCGGCCCCCGTGGCCCCCACGAAAGCCACTGACTCCCCGGCTTTCACCTCAAACGACAAATCGCGCAGCACCCAGTCTTCGTCCTGGTAGGCAAACCACACGTTCCGGAAGCTCACGTTGCCCCTTATCTTCTCCGGCGCATAGCTCCCGTTGTCAGGGATCATCTCCTTGCTGTCGAGCAGGCGCATGAGGCGCTCGGTGCTCACCACCCCCAGTTGCAGCGTGTTAAAGCGGTCGGCAATCATCCGGATGGGGCGGAAGAACATCTGGATATATAAAATGAATGCCATCAGCGTGCCCAGCGAGGTTTCGTCCTCGATCACGCCATGGGCCCCGTACCACACCAGCAGGCCCAGCCCGGCCGCCCCGATGATCTCCGCCACCGGGAAGTAGATGGAGTAGTAGAGCACCGAGCGGATGTTGGCGCGGGTATGCTCCTTGTTGATGGCCTTGAACTTTTCCATCTCCCGGTCCTCGTTGTTGAAGATCTGCACGATGCTCATGCCCGTTATATGCTCCTGCACAAAAGAGTTGAGTTTCGCCACCGCCGTGCGCACCTCCTGAAAAGTGCCTTTTATCTTCTCTTTGAAGATGTAGGTGCTTATGATCATGATCGGGAACGTGGAGAGGCTTACCAGCGTCAGCTCCCAGTCTATATAAAACATGAAGCCCACGATGAACACCAACTGCAGCACGTCGCCGATCATGGCGGCCAGGCCCTCGCTGAACACATCTGACAGCGTCTCCACATCCGACACGTTGCGCGTCACCAGCGTGCCGATGGGGGTGCGGTCGAAGAACTTCAGGCGCAGGTTCAGGATGTGGCGGTACAGCTTGATGCGGATGTCGCGCACCACGTTCTGGCCCAGCCACCCGGCGTAGTAGGTGTGCAGGTACTGCACAATGGCGTTGGCCACCAGCAGCACGCTCAGTATCACGAACATGCGCGTCAGGCCCTCCCAGTCGTTGTTCAGTATGTCGTTGTCCACGGTGTACTGAATCAGGAACGGGCGCACCGCACCCAGAATGGCCAGGGCAAACGTCAGGAACACGATAAAGTAAAACGTCCGGATGTAGGGCCTTACGAATGTGAAGAGCCGCTTCAGCACGTCAGAGTCAAGTACTATCCCGCTGTTTTTAGGTTTGTCTTCCAAAGTAGTAGAATCGCTATATGGCACGGCAAGGAATCTGCTTCCTGCCGCCCTCTTGTAACCATCTGTAAAGTTAATGGTTTTACGCGAAGGGTTTAACCCGGAATCACGAATCCCGCGCCATATACCCTGATAAACTCCCGGAGCGTTGTCACTTGTCATTCATCCTTCATCCTTTTTCATAACCCTCTTCGCCCCAACTCAGAACAGCCGGCATAGCGACTAAAGCGCCAAATGATTATCTTTGCACATGATGGTGGAGAACATACAACACGTAGCACACGAGATAGAGGTGGCGGCGCTCACGAACGCTGCCGAACTGGAGCAGTTCCGGATTTCCTATATAGGCCGCAAGGGCCGCATCGCCGACCTGTTCGATAACCTGAAGCAGGTGGCGCCGGAGCAGCGCCGCGAGGTGGGCCAGCAACTGAACGCATTAAAGAACCGCGCCCAGGAGCGCTTCGACCAGGCGCAGGAGCAGCTCGCCAGTGCCGCCGGCACGGCGGGAGACACCGGCTTTGATTTCACGCTGCCCCCCGTGCCCAACACGCTGGGCACGCGCCACCCGCTCTCGCTGGTGCGCCAGGAGATTGTGCGCATTTTTGAGCGCATCGGCTTTAACGTGGCCGAAGGCCCGGAGATGGAGGACGACTGGCACAACTTCTCGGCCCTGAACTTCCCGGAGAATCACCCTGCCCGCGAAATGCAGGACACCTTCTTTTTGAGTGAGAACAAAGACAAGCTGCTTCGCACGCACACGTCCACGGTGCAGGTGCGCCTGATGGAGAACAACCACCCGCCGCTGCGCAGCATCATGCCGGGCCGCGTGTACCGCAACGAGGCCATCTCGGCGCGGGCGCACATGGTGTTTCACCAGGTGGAGGGCCTGTACGTGAACAAGGGCGTGAGCTTCAAAGACCTGAAAGAGACACTCTATTACTTTGCAAAGGAGATGTTCGGGCAGGATACGCAAATCCGCTTCCGGCCGTCGTTTTTCCCGTTCACGGAGCCGAGCGCCGAGATTGACATTACCTGCTTTATCTGTAAGGGCGCGGGCTGCAACATCTGCAAGGGCAGCGGCTGGGTCGAGATTGGCGGCTCCGGCATGGTGGACCCCGCCGTGCTCCAGAGCTCCGGCATCGACCCGGGAATTTACTCCGGCTTTGCCTTCGGGATGGGCATTGAGCGCATCACCATGCTGAAATACCAGATAAAAGACCTCCGCCTCTTCACCGAGAACGACGTGCGCTTCCTGCGCCAGTTTGAGGGGGTTATTTGATGGTTGATTGCTGGTTGTTGATTGTTAAATTGCTTAATGGTTAGATAGCTGACTTCGCAGATAGTTGGCAGCTCAGCCATATAGCCATTTTCTTTTCAGTTGAACACTTCAGGTGGTATATAAGCGTTATCAACTTAGGAGGAAGGCAAACAAAAGCTGTATCAACCATTAAGCCATATAGCCATTTAACAATCAACAACCAGCAACCACCAATCAAACAATCACCAACCAAAACCATGCAGCTGGAGGAAATCAGGACAATCGGGGTAGTAGGCGCCGGCACCATGGGCCAGGGCATTGCGCAGGTCTGCGCGCAGGCGGGCTACAAAACCATCCTGTTTGACATCAGCGCGCAGGTGCTGGAGAAGGCGAAGCAGACGACCCTGAAGAACCTGGACGAGGGCATTGCACGGGGCAAACTGACGGAAAGCGATAAAGACGCTGCCCTGGGCAACCTCTCTTACACCGGCGACACCCTGCAATTAAGCTGCGACGTGATAATAGAGGCCGTGGTGGAGCGGCTGGAGGTGAAACAAAGCATCTTCAGGGAACTGGCCAGCATGAACCCGCCCGGCACCATACTGGCCTCCAACACCTCCTCTATTCCCATCACGCAGATTGCCGCCACCATCCCAAACCCGGAGCGCGTGGTGGGCATGCACTTCTTCAACCCTGCCCATATCATGAAACTGGTAGAGGTAATTTCCGGGGCCGCTACCTCGCCCGCTATCGCCCAGACCATAAAGGAGCTGGCCGGGAAATTAGGCAAGACGGCCGTGATGGCGATGGATTCGCCGGGCTTTATCGTGAACCGTGTGGCGCGCCACTTTTATGTGGAAGGGCTGAAACTGCTGGAGGAAGGCGTGGCCGACGTAGAGACGATTGATAGACTGATGCGGGCCAGCGGCTTCAAAATGGGCCCGTTTGAACTCATGGACCTGATTGGTGTTGATACTAATTATGCCGTAACCGCCTCCATGTTCGAGGCCTTTCATTATGACGCAAAATTCAGACCGAGCCGCCTGCAGCAGCAGAAAGTGGACGCCGGGCACCACGGCCGCAAGTCGGGCAAAGGGTTTTATATATATGAGTAAGCCCTGGGCGCTGTTCGTGCTCCTGCTCCTGCTTGCCACCGCCTGCAGCGACGGCAACCGGGTGGGCCCGCATATACCCGACGTGATTGTGGACGAGCAGCTGAACGTGAACAGCCAGCTGTTCCCGACGCTGCGCCAGGACGGTGGCTACGCCTATATCCCCGGCGGCTACAAAGGCATCCTGGTGGTGCGCCAGAACGCCGGCCAGTACTACGCCTTCGAGCGTGCCTGCCCCTACGACCCCACCGCCGCCTGCTCAAAGGTAGAGGTGGACCCTTCGAACCTGTTTATCGTGGACGACTGCTGCGGCTCCCAGTTCAACCTGCAGGGGGAGGTAACAGGCGGCCCGGCCGTGTATGGCCTGCGGCAGTACCAGACGGCCCTGATGGGCTCCGTGCTGTATATCACGAATCAGTAGGTTTGGGTTGATTTTTGACAGATTAAAACTTCCCGCAAAATTTTCGCGGCGCGTGCTTGCGTCATAAGCAAAACTGCCGTAATATTGCACCATCAATCAGCGCAACAGCTGCTGACGCGATAAATTCCTCCTTAGCTCAGTTGGTTAGAGCACATGACTGTTAATCATGGGGTCCCTGGTTCGAGCCCAGGAGGGGGAGCTTGATAATCAGCCACTTACAGGTAAAACTTGTAAGTGGCTGATTTTGTTTCTATGCTCTTCCCTCTGCCTATATAGCCTGCTGGTGCAGCAATTATTTGTCCCTGATCTATACCGCACTCAAAACTCCTACCGCACCAAATCATATATAGTAAGTCATATATAAATTAGGTCAATCACCACTGCACAAATGCAATGACTTAAAGTGAACTCAACCCATATATGCGTCTCATCTGCTGGATTGAGATAAAAGACCTTACCGTTCAACCCCTCTCATGTATATCAAGCCACTTTTTAACAAATGGCTTTTTTTCGGAATGGAGTGGCTCTAATTATTTTTCTTTATATATAAACATCCTTATATTCAGACCTGCGACCACAGAAAACAAACTCGTCCCATGAAAAAGCGCTACCTCTTGCCCTTCCTGCTCTTTGTTACCTTAACCTCATGCGAAGATGAGAAGGAGAATCCTTCACCCCAGCCTGATGCAAAGGCAGTTTCATTTAACTTCAGGCTTGACCCCCTGCCAGAGGAAACAAAGGATTTTGAGCTGATCATATCGCAGAAAGATGGAGAGGTGCTGCTTGACACTATGCTTGCAGGCAGGAGGGAACACGAGCTTAAAGTAAACTCGGAAGACACTAAGTTTAACGTCACCACCATTTACTCGAACCCGTCCACTAAAAAGTACTCAATGAGGACGTACGTGCAGGTGAACCCGGACGGCTGGCACATCGATGATGGCATTAACACCAGGGAAGAAGCCGAGACGGTGCCTTCTAAGGTCTACTACAGCAATGCTATAAACCATAAAAATTACGGCTCGAGTAGAATTGAGTTCGGCGCCATTAGGGTTGAATTGTTCAGGTTTTTCCCTCTTGGAAGTTCCATAGATGATCCCCTTATCCTTATGGTGGAGTATGACAGAAAGTTTAAAAACGACTTATCTTACCTGCTGCTGGCAGACCAGGGCAAGTACATCTTTGCCGAAGTGACATCACCGGAAACACATGTTGACTTTTCGAACGCAGGCACCGCCATCAAACGCAAGTATAAAAGGCCTGATGGTGTACCCCCTCTTACTTCGGTGCTTTTCGGATACACGAAGGCTGGCGACTACAGTAACCCGGTCACGCTTTACCTATCGAGCCGTAACCCTGAAGAATATGACCTGCAGTTCCCACAGACCGTTGTTGAGGAGTTTGAGCTGATGCTATCTTATATGGAGTTTGGAGGCTATATACATCAATACTGGCATGTCGACTCAACTGTCCCTGAGGAGATGCCCCTTCTGCCAAAGTCTGATTTTACCGTCACCAAGTCTCTGTTCAACGATTTCCAGGTGAAATTTGCGGAAGACAAACCCAGCACTTATGATTTGTTCTGGACGTCCAGGACCGCCAACCTCAATGCGGATTGGCAGGTTTTTCTTTCCCCGGAGGAGACCACCTTTAACATGGAGGGCTTCATCGAAAAGCTCAGCGCTACAACCCTGAAAGGGAAATCCCTCTCTGACTTTAGGCTCTACCGGGTCATGTCACAAACGGCCAAAGATTACACGCACCAGTCTATGCATAACTATCTGAACAACCCTCAGGCCTATTCGCGAAAGGAACTGAGGCAGTACCGTAGAATTTATATATTCACTTCTTAGCGAAAACTTCTCCTCCCGGTTACTTCTTCCTGCACCTCACCTGTTTCATGGGTTTTCTAATTCGATCAATTCCAAGTAAATCTTCAAGCCTCTCTGCTGTCTTTTTGCCGTTGTTTGTGAAACGCTAACAAGCGTGGGTATATATTTCACCACATATTACCAGTTCTAATTCCTCAGGACTTCAGTCAAGAAGCCGGCGTTGGACTCTGTCTCTGAAACAGCAGGTCCGAAGCAATCCTGACTGTTTCAGGCCGTAGGGGAGGAGGGGCTGAACTCTGGATATCAGCCCTTTTTATATATGCTTTAGAGCATTACAGAAAAGGCAAAGACAGTATACAGTGCCTGCCTAAAAGTAATGCTATTCGTAAGAATTCAGGGCCTGCGACTGCTTATGGGTTCTGCATTTTGCTGATCGCCTGCACCCCCTCATGCGTCGGCTTTGTTTGCCTGATGCTGCCGTCCGGGTTAAACTCCAGCTTGTCGATACTTACTTCCCGGTTATACCCGGCAGCTTCTCCCATATCGATTCCATTGGGATAATTGAAGCGATGGTACACGATATACCACTCGTCTCTGCCCGGGAGCTGCAGCACGGAGTTGTGGCCCGTGGCATAGATGCCAGCCGCCGGGTCCTTGGCGATCACCAGGTTGTTCTCCGGGGCTGTGATTTTACCGAGCGGCGTTTTGGATGTGCCGTAGCGCACGCGGTAGTTCTCGCTTCGCGTGTCGTCCTCAGACCACAGGAAGTAGTAAGTGCCGTTCCTGTAAAACACGGTGGTGCCCTCCCGGTAGGTGGCGTCCGGCGTCATCCCTTTCGTAGTGCCTGGCCTCAGAGACACCATGTCTTCGTTCAGCTCAGCGCCGGCCATATAGCCGTTGCCCCAGTACAGGTAGCTTTTCCCTGTTTTCGAATCGGTAAATACTTCCGGATCAATCTGCTGCCCTCCCGTTACGCCTTCCGGGAGCTTGTCAATCAGCGGGCTTCCGGAGTCTACAAAGGGGCCTGTCGGATTATCAGCCACGGCAACGCCTATCTTCTGTGCGGCTGTGAAATAATAGAAGTACTTGTACTGCCCGTCTATCTTTTTCTCGATGATACAGGGGGCCCAGGCATTCCGGTCGGCCCAACGCACATCCTTGTTCAGGTCCAGAATCACGCCTTCATCCTTCCAGTTCACCAGGTCCTCAGAAGAGAAAGTTTTGAAGTACGTGCCCGACCAGCCCGTAAAGCCGTCGCTCGTGGGGTATATATAATACTTGCCTGTCTTTTCAGAATACATCACATCCGGGTCGGCAAAGTAGCCTTGCAGCACCGGGTTGCGGGCTACTTTTGCAGTAACCTCATACGTTTCAGGCTGCTGCCCTTCCACGGCAACCATATAGGCCACAGGCCCGGAGGCAAAATCCTGCGGCCCCTGGGGTGTAACGCTCGTACCGGGGTATTTAAGGAACCGAGGGTCGAATGCCTGCAGGTCTGTGCCCGGCTTCAGGGGCAGGTAAAGCTTGCGGGTGGCGGTGTCTAAAGCAACATTCATGCTTTTGATCTCTTTTGCGCTGGCAGAGCCCACCACGTCATCGGTGGTTCCCCATTGGCGCATCAGCCTGGCTGCCTCTTCTGCCGTAATGGGTAGCACGGTGCCGTGGCGGGGATGGAAGTTCATACTAACTTCCTCGTCTATCACCGTAAAGTTTTGCAGGTCTTTGCTTTTGGTGAACTGGTACTTGCCTTTGGTGTACACATCGTACATCAGGATATAGTCTTCGCTGTTGTTCAGCTTAAAGACTCCCGAGCCCTCCACCTGGTCCTTCGTCTGCTGCACATACTCGTCCCGCAGCACGTATCCTTCGGTCAGTTTGTCGGACGTGGCCACTTTTATACCCGCGCCGTCTCCCTCTGTTTTGAAGAACAAATGATATTTCCCGTCCTTATATATGATGTCGCCATCGATGCTGGCCCCGTTGGTCGGGCTGAAGAAAAGTTGTTTCGGGGCGGTATCCAGTGCGGTAAAATCCGCGGTGGCATAGGCGTAGTAAATCTTGTCGGGGTCGTCTCCGTGCTTCATCGAAAAGTAAATCATATACTTCCTAGCCTCCGGGTCATATATGGTCTGCGGTGCCCATACCCGAAGCAAGTCTTCCTGCCCCGGAAACTGCTTCTGTATGTTCACCACACTGGATGTCCAATTGACCAGGTCAGTGGACTTGAGCAGCACCATAGCCCGGTTAGAGCTCCACCCGTTGGCGGACACCATATCCGTGACAACCATGTAGAACGTTTTGCCATCGGCCCCGCGCAGTATGTGCGGGTCGCGCACGCCCCCGGTAGAGCTGATTTTTTCCGAAGGAATGACAGGCATGTTCCCGTTCAGCGCCCTGTAGGTATACCCGTCAAGGCTGATGGCAAAGCGGATGGCCTCTTCGCTCTTTTGGTTTCCGGTAAAATACGTAAATAAATACGCCTCGTACTGCTGCTCGGACGTATTAGCTGCTGAACGCTTGGCTGTGGTGCTTTCTGAGGCACTACCTGAAATCTGCTTGCCGCAGGCGGTGGCCAACAGGCCTAAAACAGCTGCAAGGATATATAAACGTCCTTTCATGTCTTTCTGTATATATGAACTTCTTGTAGTGATGCAGGGGAATACAACCAATTCCTATATATATATAGGGAAACCCTACATATATAGGAGCATGCCCAATTTAATAGTGCATTCCCCTATAAAGCAAATGCTCCGCTTAAGCATCCGGCTAACCAAGCAAGCGCCCTCTGCTACTGTACAGTCAACACGACTGTCTGCGGCTTTAGCCCCGGCGATTGAAGCGTTTTACCTTTACCTCGCCCTTCTTTTGTGCTGTCTGGAGATAAGCGAGTAGCTTTCCGTGTAATGCCTTGCGCTTGTTGGCTTTATAATCTTCGTGGCTCACCAGGCTTCCGCTCTCAAGCACAAGAAGTTCAGCAGGCCACTTCGGCATTGGCCACATCGCCCTTCATGAACTTCCAGCCATCATTGAACAGTACTTCTTTCCGTACTTGCTGTGCCTGTAGCGTTTGAGGCAGGCCAACAGACAGCAAAGCCAGCAGCAGAAAAAGTCCTTTATTCATCCTTCTTTGCTTTTGGTGGTTATGAATGTATGGTTGCACCTGCTTTGATACATTATATATAGCTGAATGCAACGTATATATGGCTACTGCAAAGTGGCCACCAGCGTGGTGACGGAACGCGGAGACAGTATGATGTCACTGTCGCTGCTTACGATGTCACCGGGTTTCAAATCCTCTTCCGCTGCTGTTACATAGGGCCTGATGCTGGTGATGGTAGCCCCTGTAGCGGCTAACTTTATTTTCACGGGCTCTATCCCCGCATTCACGGCTACGGTTATCAGTTGATTTCTTTCGGTATCGATGTAAGAAGAGGCCAGCAGCGTGTTAGCCTCCGCTTTGCTCCCTGCCAGCTTTGCGTCGACGCGCACAGCGCCAGGACGGATAAAGCGGCTGTAATTGCCCAAAGCCCACAGCATTTTGCTTTCATAGTACGCACCGTCTGCTTTGTCTTTATCGATATATACCAGCCCATCCTTGTAGTCATATGGGGAAACGGCCAGCCACCACTGCCAGGCCGTCGCATTCGCTATGGCCAGGTCGTTGTGGATGACACGCGCCAGGTAAATAGCCGGGTCAATTCCCAGGTTTCGTTTGTTGCCGTCCATTTCTCCGGCATTGTCGCCCAGGATACAGTACTCCGACATCCAGAACTCCAGCCCCGGCACAGAGGCTACTTTCGCGGCCAGCTTTTTCCGCTCGGCAACTGCCTGGTCGAAGGGAGAGGTTGTAAAGTAGCTGTGGGCAGAAACGGCTTTGCCCATATGGGAAAGGTCGCCGACATAATAGGACGAGCTGCTGTCAAAAAAAGCCTTTATCTGGTTGCCTCTGTTTGGTTTATCGGCCGCTTCATAGAGGTAATTTATTTTCCCGGCCTCGGCTATATCGATTTTGGTCTTGAGGCTTCTTCTTTCAAGGGATGTATTGAGCGCTTTGACGATACCGGCAATGTCTTCGTTCATGAAGGGAGTCCCTTCCTGCCCTCCGTCGCTCCAGTCCCACTGCGGCTCGTTTACCGGGCTGATGTAACCGAAACTGATGCCCTGCGTCCGCTCCACTCCCTGTATCACATCTGCCAGAAAATCAGCATATGCGTTATACCTGTCCGGTGCCAGGTTAGGCTTCGCATCGGAAGCGAACGCTTTGCCGTTCTTCGTTAAGTGGACGGGCGGGCTGTTTGGAAAGGCCAGGAACTTGTTCACGCCGCGTTCCTGCGCAGCCTTCAAAAACCAGACCTGCCCGGCTTGCCGCTGCCAGTTGTAACTTCCGTCCTCCTCCAGAAAAGATTCGGCCCGGCGCCACTCATCCCTGATGCCGCTTTGCTCCCCTTGCTGCGCGCTTCCGGCCCCAATGTTAAAGCGCCACAGGGATAAGCCGATACCTTCCGGCTGGCCACTCGACACCGTGTCTGTGCTGAAGAGCAAATCCGCGATGGCGTTTCTTTTCTCATCAGGCCAGCTTCCCACGAACTGACAGGCCCAGGCGTCGGAGGCCCCGAAATTATCTATCCGCTGGAATCTCTCTGAAGCGTCTATGCTCAGGGTAACCGCATCTGTCTGAAGGGAAGGGGACGTCTGGTCATCCTCCTTCGGGAGGTTGTCGGAACAGCCGATGAAACAGAAAGCTATCGCAGGTATGGACCATGACATGGCTGCTCGGCTTTTTCTGATGGAGCGCAATATTTTTATCATTATTGAATATATAAGCATTCCGTAAAGAAAACATAAAAAACACATGGTGCCATCTAAGAAAGAGGCACCATGTGTTGGGAGGTTAATATCCCGGGTTCTGCTCTAATTTACCGCCTGAGGCCTGTATCTCTGCCCTTGGAATGGGCAACCAGTAGTGCTTCTCTTCGAAGCGGCGTCCTTCCAGCGCCACTTTGCGGTCATATATAAAGGTGTCACCATTCTTGGTTATCTCAACACCGTATGCGGGGGCGTTCTCTGTGATGTCCGCAATTTTCCAGCGCCGCACATCGTAGAAGCGGTGCTCCTCAAAAGCCAGTTCCACCTGCCGCTCCCTGCGTATGGCCTCACGCATTTCAGCCTGTGAGAGCCCGGTTGGCACATCCGGCATATTGACTCCTGGTCTGCTACGGATTGTGTTTATTGCCTCGTAGACAGAGGCATCCGGGCCTGCGGCCTCATTCCGGGCCTCCGCGTAATTCAGGAGTATCTCTGCGTAGCGGAAGTAGATCCAGGGTTGCCTTCCTGCTATGTTCCATGGGTTTTGGATGGGGTTGGTGTCGTCCATGAATTTACGCAGGTAATACCCTGTCTGGGAGGTGTTCCAGCTGGATGGACCGTCTTTGCTGTCTTTACCGCCCGGCACGAACGTTTCCACAGGTCTGCCGCGGTACTCCGCGCCATTATACAGGATAGTCGCATAGAAACGGGGGTCTCTGTTAGCATAGGGGTTCTGGGGATCATAACCCGAGGTTGGGTCTTCAATCGTCTTGCCGTTGTCGAGCATATAAACATCCACCAGGTTCTGGAGCGGGGTGTTCCCTCCCCAGCCATCATACCCATTCGGGCCGTTTGCTATCTCCAGTGCCGTATGGCGGGAGTTCAGGTTATAATAGCGCGCAAAGATGATTTCATCGCTATTTCCTTCCTCCGCTACAAACAGGTTAGCGTAATCGGGGTGTAGACGGTACATGTCCATATCCATGACGTCCTGGGCTGCGTCTGCAGCTGCCTCCCAAGTGCCGGCACTGTACAGGGGGCTGGCGGCATACAACAGTAACCTTGACTTCAGGGCGAGTGCCGCACCTTTTGTTGCCCTGCCTTTTTCCCAGTTTCCGCTGTGCTCCAGCGGCAGCCCTTCCGCCGCCTCATTCAATTGCTGCACGGCGTAATCCATGCTTTCGGCAATGCTGGCCCGCTCAAAGAGAGCAGGCTCCGTGAAGTCCTCTCCCAGTTCGGCTACTCTATCGCCAATCAGCACCACCCCGCCATAATTGCGGATAAGGTCATGGTAACGGAAAGCCCTGATAAACTTAAGCTCCGCGATGAGCAGATCCTTGTGGGACTGGCTCATCTCTACCTTATCGATGTTCGCCAGGGCATAGTTTACCTCGCGTATGCTGCGGTAGCTTCTGCCCCACAGAGAGCCCGCTATACCCGTGTTCTCAGGCGACAGCTGCCCGCGCTGGATCAGCCAGGTTTCATCGTCGCTCCTGTAGATGGACTCGTCGGTAAGGGAACTCCAGAGCGCGTACTCCCAGCCTCTTCCGAAACCAGGCATGTTGCCGTCAGCCTCCTTGTTAGCCTGCCTTACCCCTAAATAACGGTTCACTACAAAGGCCTCAAAAAGAACGGAGTCCCCAATGATAGCGGCATCAGTCAGGCGGTCGGTGGGCGTTACATCCAGAAAGTCTTCTTTACAGGATGTGAATATCGATGCCATACCAATGGCACATGCTATTAATATCTTGGATTTCATGATAGCGCTGAGATTAGAATTTAACATTTACCCCTAAGTTGATGATCCTTTGCTGCGGATAGAACTGGGCATTGCTGGAACTTGTCTCGGGGTCGAAGTCCTTTATCTTTGTGAAGGTCAGCAGGTTGAAGCCATTGGCATATACCCGCACGTTTTCTATTTTAACTTTTGAGAGCAGCCCGGAAGGCAGAGAATAGCCAATTTCTGCATTCTTCAATCGCAGGAAGGCGGTGTTATATAGCCAGAAGTCGTTCTGATAAAGCCCTCCGCTCACCGCTGAGCCTGACCTTGTCTCCACACGGGGGTAACTGCCGTCTGTGTTTGTGGGGCTCCACCGGTTATCGGCCCAGGTGCTGAAGAAGTTGCCGCTTGTCCCGACATCGGGCAGCACATACTGCCGCACCCTGCCTTGCCCCTGAAGCAGCACCGACAGGTTGAAGTTTTTATAAGTCGCCCCTAAATTTACACCGTACATGATCTGTGGGATGTTGCCCAGTTCCGTTCTTACCCTGTCATCGGCCGTAATCTCGCCATCCTCATTTATATCCGCATATATCAGGTCTCCTAACCTGGTGCCCGGGGCCTGTGGATAAGTGTCTAAATCCTCCTGTGTGCGGAAAATGCCAATCGTCTGATACAGCAGATAGGTGTTCATGGGGCCACCCGTCTGCCTTTGATACTCCAGCACCCCGGGGGCTTCATCTATAAAAGCGATCTCATTCTTCGCGTAGGTGATGTTGCCCGATACATTGTAGCTGAACTCGCCAACTGTATTATCATACCCCAGGGTTGCTTCGATACCGTTGTTGTTCACCTGACCTATGTTCTCGGAGGGCACAAGCGGATCAGATCCCCAGGGGTTCACAATACCGGTAACATTCGGCACCGAGGCGTTTCTGCTCGCAAGAATGTCTTTTCGTTTCTGCTGGAAATAGATGAACTCAAAGGATATGTTTTTGAAGAGCACTCCCTCTACACCCATATCGGTTTTCTCGGCAACTTCCCAGGTTATATAGGGGTTGGCCAGCTTCACCAGGTCCACACCCGGATGCACCTGCCCGCCCAGCACATACCTGTTATCAAACACATAGTTGTTTATATACTGGTTGGCGCCCACGTTATCGTTTCCTAAACGCCCGTAGGAGGCACGGATTTTCAGGTTGTCAACAAAGCTCACGCTGTTTCTGAACCAGTCTTCTTCTGAAATCCGCCAGCCAACCGATATGCCGGGGAAATATCCGTACCGGCTGTCGGCAGGGAAGTTAGAGCTTCCATCCACGCGCAACTGTAGCTCGGCCAGGTATTTCTCCCTGTAATTATAGGTCGCCCTCCCTAAGTAGCTTCTTCTGGCGAACCTTAAACTGTACCCGCTGATATTCCTGTCGTTGGGGCCGGTGCCTCCCTGAGATAGTTCAGGGGTCAGGGAGGTGGGGAAGTTTCTTCTGTTGGCATCAAAGTACTCCACCCTGTTCTCGCTCTGCTCGTAACCGACAAAAGCGCTGACGCCGTGGTCTCCAAACTGGCGTGTGAAGTTTAACTTGATGTTGGAGGTGATCAGGGACGTGTTTTCCTGCGCCTGAAAGAGGGCGGCGTTGGGTTCGCCCACCGTAACCGGTGTGTAGGTGTCTCCGCCTTCGTAAGAATATACCAGGTAGGGCTTCGTGAAAGACTTGGAGAAGTTCTGCCCTTTGTCCACAGAGAAGAAGCCGTCTACTGAAAGCCCTTCCAGGAAAGCAAAATCATATTTGGCCTTTAAGATGCCATTGAAGATAAGCCGCTGATTTTTGTTCAGGCCTGCCGCATCCGTCACGATCATCACCGGGTTAATGCCGCCTTCAACTCCTGCAGAAGGCAAACCGTTCGGATACCTGGCCGGGATGAAAGGATACGCCCGGTAGGTGTTCCAGAAGATTCCGCCGGCGCCAAACTGGGGGAACTGCCTGTTTTCCTACCTTCCTGAAAGCGACAAGCCCACGCTGAACCGTTCTGTTACGTTTGCATCCAGGTTTGACCTGAAATTATATTGCATGTACTCGGTCGCGCCGTTTTTGTAGAGGCCGTCCTGATATACTGTGCCCAAAGAAGCAAAGTAGTTGACTTTTTCTGTGCCGCCGTTCACCGAAAGGTTCTGCCTGTTCTGCAGCGCCACCGGGTTCAGAACTTCATCCAGCCAATTGGTGTTCGGGTAGTTCAGGGGATCGGAGCCGTTTCTGAAAAGTTCGATCTCTTCCGGCGTGTACCGTTGGTTTAATCCCCCGGCCGTGTTGTTGTAGTAATCAATTTCATTCAGAAGGGTGGCGTAAGTGGCGGCATCCGCAAACTCAGGAAGTCGCGTCGGAGACGAGAAACCCTGGTTGAAGTTATAGGACACCACCGGTTTTCCGGTAGTTCCCCGCTTCGTGGTCACCAGAATAACCCCGTTGGCCGCCCTGCTGCCATATACAGCCGCCGAAGCATCCTTCAGCACCGTGATGCTTTCAATATCATTCGGGTCCAGCCGGTCCAGGCCACCTATCTGACCGGGCACACCGTCCACTACCACCAGCACATCATTGTTGCCCGTGGTGGCCAGGCCCCGAATGCGGACCTCCGCGCCATCATATCCGGGCTCGCCGCCGCGGTTGTTGATGATAACGCCTGAGACGCGCCCAGCCAGGGCGTTCGACAGGTTAGGCTGAGGGCTTTTGGTCACTGCTTCGCCCTCCACTTCCGAAACCGAGCCTGTGACAGTTGCTTTCTTCTGAGTGCCGTAGCCTACCACCACTACTTCCTCCAATGCCTTTGCATCGGGCTGCAGACTCACATCTATCGCTGTCCGGTTATCAATAGGCACCTCCTGAGGCAGGTAGCCTATATATGAAAAAACCAGGGTGCCTTCCAGTCCGGGAACGCTGAGTGTATAATTCCCCTCCACATCTGTCGGGGCGGCGGTAGAGGTCCCCTTCAGCAGCACGGTCACACCGGGCAACCCTGCTCCACCTTCATCGGTTACTCTCCCCTTTACAGTGGTGCCCTGCGCAAGCGCGCCGGCAACGGACAAAAGTACAAGAGGAAGGATGAGCAGGAACCTCATCCTTTTAAATAGAACTTGTTGCATATACAGTTTTGATTAAGTGGAAAATTCTGACCTGCCTGATGACACTCAGCCATATGCCTGAGTAATTAGTCACTGCAGCAAGAAGCAACAATATTAGCTGACCGGGCAGGGGGAAACTGTTATCTGATAGGGGGGATATGTTGATTTACTTACAGGAAAGGCACTAAACGGCTATTTCAGTCCCGTTTATATAGGTGGACGGGGAACATCCGAACTCTTTTGAGAAGCACTGCCTGAAGTACTTCTCGTCGTTGAAGCCAACCATATAGGCCACTTCAAAAACTTTGTGCCTGCCCGACTTCAGCAGCCTCGCGGCCTCCTGCATTTTCAGTGAGCGCAGGTACTCTACGGGAGAGGAGCCTGTCAGCGCCTTGATTTTTTTATACACGAGAGACCGGCTCAGATGGAGCGCGGCGGAAAGCTCGTTCACGTTAAAATCGGGGTTATCCAGGTTTGCCCTCAGTATCTCATATATGTTTTGCAGAAATTTCCCATCAATAGAATCTGCCTCCTTCTCGGGTTGCGGCTGACTGCTATGGAAGAGGTTCAGGTAAAACCTTTTTAGCTTCTCCTGAGACTGCAGGAGATTGTGTAGCTTTATCCGCAGCAGCTCCGGGCTAAATGGTTTTGTCAGGTAGGCGTCTGCTCCTGTTTCAAGGCCCTCTTTGTGATGTGTGAGCGCTGTCCTGGCAGTTAGCAGCACAACAGGGATATGGCTCGTGCGGATATTGGATTTCAGCTCCCTGCACATGACAATACCGTCCAGAACAGGCATCCTCACATCACTGATGACAATGTCCGGGTGGTGCGCGAGCGCCTGCTCCAAGCCTTCTTTGCCGTTTGCAGCCTCTATCAGATGATAGGTGTCTTCTAAGCAGCCTTTGAGAAAAGCCCTGATTTCTTCCTCGTCCTCTACTATCAGTATCTTCCTGAATCCTTTTCTATGGCCACTATTCCTGCCAGCCTTGCTTTCCGAGGCCGCTAAAACAGCCTCGGGTCTCCTTTCAGGCAGGGCAGGAGGGGCCTCGCCTTCTGAAATAGTGCCTGGCTCGAAATGGCCTTTGCCTAATAGCAGCTTAAACCCGAACCTAGAGCCTTCACCTTCTGTGCTCTCCGCGAAGATTTGCCCTTTGTGCAGCTCAATCAGTTTTTTTGCCAGCGCCAGCCCTAGTCCGGAGCTCATCGGCGCCACGGGGTTTCCCTGATAAAACCATTCGAAGATGTGCTTTAGCTTGCCGGCCGGGATTCCGATGCCATTGTCTTTCACCTCCACCACAACAAAGCCCGGCTGGTTTTCAGGTGTGGTTCCTCTTTCTGTGCTTATCGTCACAGCGATGGCGTTGCCCGTGCCAATGTATTTAAAGGAATTGGAGAGCAGGTTGTTGAGCACCATTTCCAGTTTTTCCCTGTCGTACCACACCAGGACGGGAGCATCCGGCGCATGGAGGCTGAAATCAATCCGTTTTCTTTCGGCCAGCTCCCGGAAAGTGGTATAAACCTCTTCTATGAATCCGGCTATATCCTCTCTTCTTACCTTTAAAACCATGTTCCCGGCGTCAGCCTTGCGGTAGTCCAGCAGTTGGTTAATCAGGTGCAGGAGCTTTTGGGCATTCTGGTAAACCAGGCGCAACTTCCTGCCGGAGGGTGTGGGCAGGCTCTCCTTCCCTATCATCTCCTCCAGAGGGCCGAGCATGAGCGTGAGGGGCGTTCTGAACTCATGCGATACTTCTGTAAAAAAGCTTAGCCTGTCTTTGGCGAGCTTGCGCTCCTTTCTGCTCTGGGCCTTGGCCAGCAGGAGCCTTCGCCTCAACTTCTTTTGCCTGTTACGAATGCTATAGCCCCAGTAGACGGCTCCTGCTAACACAAGCAAATAGAATAAATAAGCCAGGGGAGTCCGCCAGAGAGGGGGCAGCACACTGATTTGCACAGAGGTAAAGTCGTTGCCCCAGGCGCTGGCGCTGTTCGACGCTTTCACCATGAACGTGTAATCTCCCGGCTCCAGGTAGCGATAGGTGGCGGAGCGCTGGCTGCCGACATAGTTCCACTCCCTGTCTAACCCCTCCAGCTTATAGGCATAGCTGTTCTTCTCCGGGCTGGAATAATCCAGGGCTCCAAATTCAACGGTGAAAACAGACTGGTTGGGTTGAAGTACAACATTCCCGCCCTCTCCTATGGCCTGACTCTGGGAGCTTTCGGTATTCTTATTCAATTTTGCAGGCTTGTTAAACAGCTGTAAGCCCGTAATCATGACGTTAGGCGCGCTTAGCCTTTCTTTTACCTGGGCAGGATAAAAGATGGTGAGCCCCTGCGTGCCTCCGAATGCCATATACCCCTCCCGCTTGTTGTAGAGGGCCGAACCGGAATTGAACTGCCCGCTTTGCAGGCCATCTGACCCGTCGTAATTATAGAACTTTTTTGTCTTTACATCCAGCTTGGACAAGCCCTTGTTAGTGCTCATCCATATACTGCCAAGCAAGTCGGATAGGATGGCGTACACGGTGTTGTTTGCGAGGCCGGTCTGCTCACTGTACCTTACAAGCTCGTTTTTGGAGCTGTTGTACATCATCAGGCCATCTTCTTCGGTGCCAATCCAGAGGTTCTCTTGTGCGTCCAGGTGCAGCGCCAACACCACATCGCTGGATAAATAACCTTTCCCTTCCGGCTTGTAGTCGAATTTTGTGAAAGATTGCCTGGTGGGAGAGAACCTGTACAGCCCTCCCCCGTACGTTCCGATCCAGAGCGTGCCTTTTTTATCCTCAGCAATTGCCCTCACGTCATTCGAGGTCAGGCTGCTGTTAGAAGGGTTGAAGTTTTTGAAGGTTTGCGTCTCTTTGTCAAAGAGGTTAAGGCCGCCGCCGTTGGTGCCAATCCAGATGTTGTGCTTCGAATCCTCAAAAACAACTCTGACGTCGTTTCCTCCCAGGGAGGTGTTATCAGCGGGGGCATGCCTGAAGTTCACGAAGGAGTCCGTTTCCTTATTATATAGGAACAAACCTTGGGCATAAGAGCCGAACCACAGGTTTTGACTCTTATCCTGCAGGGCGCACAGGATAGCCTTGCCCTCCAATGCAATAGTGGGCTTGTCCGTGTCTTTATTCAGTTTATCCTTATATATACCGTCCGCGTCGGTTCCCAGCCACAGATTTCCTTCATTGTCTGCACAAATGCCATAATAGCTGATATCGCCCTCCACGCCCCCTGCAGTTTTCCCGTGCTGGAAGTGAATAAACCTTTCTTTCAGGTTGCTGACCATGGCAATGCCGTCGCCGTGTGTGCCTATCCACATGTTCTGGTCCTTGTCTTCATATATGGCTTGCACAGACCGCTGCGTAATCGGGCCGCCGTCTTTCCCCTTCACCTCCGTAAAGACAATGTTCTTTATGGAATGCCCGCCAAGTTGACGTAAATCCAGCTTGTAGGCTCCCCCGCCTTGCACGCCTATCCACAGCATCTCCTTGCTGTCTTCCCGAATCGACAAAATAGTGTTGCCACTAATGGGATACGCCTTCGCATCGAAACGGAAAACCTCCCCATTCTCTCTCTGGTATAAGACTAACCCATGGGACGTGCCTATCCAGATGTTATGCAGGTGGTCTTCGTATATGCTTCTAATGTTAGAGGATGACAAGGAGACGCGCTGTGAGAGTTTTCTGTCTTTTCCCAGGACAACACCTTTTCGCACCCGGAACACATTTACCCCGCCATCCTGCGTGCCGACCCACAGCAACCCCTTGCTGTCTTCATATAGGCTGATGACTTTGTCGCTTGAAAGCTCGTGGAGGGTTTGTTTGCTGTAGGGGATAAAGCTGTTCTTAGCCCTGTTGTAGTATGAAAAGCCGGAGTTGTAGGAAGCCACCCACAAATCTCCATTGCCGCTTTCGGTAATATCGGTAATATCGTTGCCTACAATAGCGCTTTTGTCGTTGGGGTCATGCTGGTAGTGTACAAAGCTTTCCGTTTTGGCATCGAAGCGGTTCAGCCCGTACCTGGACGAAGCCCATATCACTCCTTTGGAGTCTTTGAACACTTTTTGGATGAAGTTGCCTGTCAGGCTGAATGCCTGGTTCGGGACATATTTAAAGACTTTGAAAGAATAGCCGTCAAAGCGGTTTAGCCCGTCTTCAGTGGCAAACCACATCAGTCCTTTGTCATCCTGCGTGATGCTGGTAACCATCCCTAGCGACAAGCCATCTGCTACACCGTACTGCTTTATGATGTTCTCCGGCTGGGCAGGGATAAAAGAGGTATTCAGAAGAAAAGCCCCCAGCAGGATGCCCCACCGCACGATATATAAAGCCGGAGGAAAATCCGACCGTTTTTGGCTCAACCGGCTTTTCGTTATTCTTACCAACTGCGCTAATCCAGCCATAAAAGGATTTATAAAATATCCGGCTATTTCCGACATATAGCCTGGGCCAGGTTTTACATATGCCGGCTCAGGCTTTCGATGTTAAAATTAAACAGAAAGCTTGTCAAGCAAATGTAATTCTTCAATAATATATTCAACATCATTGAGATAGACAGGGTAAGGCAGCGATGAGGACATGTTTGGATTCTCGGTTTGCCATCATGGGGCTGTTGCGGCGGCTCCGCGATGGCCATTTTATCAACGGGCCTTTCGGCGCCTTCGCCAAAGGGCTTGTTCACCTCGCAGGGCCGGCAAGTAATATCGGGAGCTGCCACCAAAGAAAAAAGGGAGGCGCCCGGCCTCCCTTCTGAAGTTGTTAAGAACAGGAACGCCTAGCCCCTGAAGTGAGGGGAGCCAAGGTTGCTGCATATTTTGTCGCATATATCCCGGTACAGGTAAGCCGCCGTTTGTGTTGCTTTTGCATACAGAGCTGGCTGCTGCACTTGTTGCTTTCGAGATAGTCGCGTCGGCAGGGAAGCCCAAGAGCTTCCCATGAAATCACCCATATCCACGATAAAACCGGGGCCCCGCACCGCATCGCGAACTTCTATGACACAAATAAGGTGGAGCAAAGCCCTTGGCGCCGAGGCCTTCGCATGGCACGCGCCCCAGTGCCCACGGTTATAGCACTCCACACATGCTGTGCCTTCAAAATAGCCATGCAACCAGCGTGTCGGCGGTATTCACGCGGCGACCAGCATTTATTGCATCGCCTTGAACGCGTCCAGCTTTGCTTTCAGGGCGTCTACGTCGGCGTGGTGGCCTTTGGCGCACTCAGCGGCGTCCAGCTCCTGCAGCATCTCCTTCATCTGCCCCAGGTACGCAACCTTGTCTTTCTTCAGGCAGCCTTTCTGGCCGTCTTTGCAGGTGCCGTCCTCACTCATCGGTTTAAACATGCTGCCCTCGCCATATATAAGCCACTGCGGGTTCAAGTCCTCGAAGTGCTTTACGATGGCCACCAGCTCATCCAGCGCGTAGTTCTGGCCACATATAATGTTGGAGAGCGTGGTTTCGTCGCTGCCGGTCATGGTTTTCAACTGCTCCACCTCCAGCTCCTTGAGGTTAGTGTAAAACCTGAACCTTTTACCGATTTGTTGTAAGTCAACGGCCATATGCAAGTGTTTTTTGAGGGTTATCAGAATAACTATACGTGCTTATAACAGAATTTGCCCCAAATAAATCCCTTGAGGCGTTTTCGGTAGCCTACACAGTGCCTGCAGGGTGTGAACGGGGCTTAAGAAACGGTGAACCTACTCCAGGTCCTCCGACTGCAGCTGGCGCTCGTACAGCACCTTGTACAGGCCGTCCTGGTTTATGAGCTCCTCGTGCGTGCCGTGCTGCACAATCTCGCCGTCTTCCATCACCAGGATGCGGTCGGCCAGTTTCACCGACGATACCCGGTGCGAGATGATGATGCTGGTGCGGTTGTCCATGATGCGGCGCAGGCTGTTAAGGATGGCGTTCTCCGTTTTGGTGTCCACGGCCGAGAGCGAGTCGTCGAGGATGAGGATGCTGGGCTCCCGCACCAGCGCCCGCGCAATAGACACCCGCTGTTTCTGCCCGCCCGAAAGCGTGATGCCCCGCTCGCCCAGCTTTGTCTCGAACTTCTCCGGGAAGCGCATGATGTTCTCATACACGTCCGCGTCCTTCGTGGACTGCACCATCTGCTCTTCGGTGATAGCCGGCAGCCCGAAGCCGATGTTGTTGCTGATGGTGTCGGAGAACAGGAACACGTCCTGCGGCACGTACCCGATCTGGCTGCGCAGGCTCCGGATATTGTAGTCGCGCACGTCTATGCCGTCAATCAGGATGCGGCCGTTGGTCACGTCGTACATGCGCGGCAGCAGGTTGGCGATGGTGCTTTTGCCCGAGCCGGTGTTGCCGACAATAGCCAGCGTCTCGCCGTGCCGGATGTCGAACGACACACCTTTCAGCGCCTGGATGTTGGTGTCAGGATATATAAGATCCACGTTCTCGAACACGATGTCGCCTTTGATGGGCCTGCTGATGTTCTGGCGGGATATGATGTCGTTTTTGGTCTGGAGGAACTCGTTGATGCGCTCCTGCGAGGCCGCCGCCCGCTGCACGAGGCTGGCCGTCCAGCCGAGCGAGGTGACCGGCCAGGTCAGCATGTTCACGTAGATGATGAACTCGGCGATGTTGCCCGTCGTGATGCTGCCGTTGATGACCTCCTGGCCGCCTATATATACCGTGATGATGGTGCTGAGGCCCACCAGAAACAGGATAAGCGGGAAGAACAGCGCATTCACGAAGTTCAGCTCCAGCGACTTGTCGCGGTAGTCGTTGCTGGCGGTGGTGAAGTTGTTGTGCGAGTCGCTCTCGCGCACAAACGACTTGAGCACCCGGATGCCGGAGAAAGCCTCCTGCACAAACGTGGTGATGCCCGAGAGGCTGCGCTGTATCTCGTCGGACTTGCGCTGGATGATGTTGTTGACGTAATAGATGCTGATGGCCAGCACCGGCAGCGGGATGAGGGTGTAGATGGTCAGCTTCACGTTCACCGACAGCATATAGGGGATCACCATCAGGAACAGCACCACCAGGTTGATGCCGTACATGATGGCCGGGCCCACATACATGCGCACGCGGCTCACATCCTCGGAGATGCGCGACATCAGGTCGCCGGTGTTGTTGCGGCGGTAGAAGCTCAGCGGCAGGCTCTGGTAGTGGGCGTATATGTCGTTCTTCAGGTCGTTCTCGATCAGGCGGCTCATCACGATAATGGTCTGCCGCACAAAAAACAGAAACACGCCGCGCAGCAGGGCCATCACCAGAATCACCACGCCATATACCAGAATGCTGCTGGCAAAGATGTCGTACACCAGCTCCTGCTGCGCCAGCCCCTCGTACAGCCCGAACAGGCTGATGCCCTCCTTGATTAAGTTAAAGGCGTGGCGCACGATCTGCGCCGGCAGTATCTGGAAGAAGTTGGAGATAATAGTGAACAGGATGCCCAACAGGAGCCTGTATTTATATCGGAGCAGGTATTTGTTAATGTAACGTAATGATTTCACAGGATAAGTTTGCTGCCTTAGGGCGTTTACGTAGTCTCACAAAGTACAAATTGAAATACTAAAAAAAAGAATTAATTTTGCGTTGCGTAGGGGGAGAGGGTGCCGGTGGCGCCAGTGCTGCAAAGATAGAACAACGCATCATATCTATTATAAATGGCCAGGTTAAAAGAAGTCGGGGCGGGAAAGGACAAGTCGGTCTTCCATCAGCTATCAGAACACGATCACGAGAAAGTTGTTTTCTGCCACGACAAAGATACGGGTTTAAAGGCCATCATCGCTATCCACAACACCGTATTGGGCCCCGCGCTGGGCGGCGTGCGCATGTGGGCCTACGCCTCGGAGGCAGAGGCGCTGGCCGACGTGCTGCGCCTTTCGAGGGGCATGACCTACAAGGCGGCCGTGTCGGGCCTGAACCTGGGCGGCGGCAAGGCCGTGATCATCGGCGACGCCAAGCAGGGCAAAGACGAGGCGCTGCTCCGCAGGTTCGGCCGGTTCGTCAAAAACCTCAACGGCAGCTACATCGCCGCCGAAGATGTGGGCACCACCCCCAGGGACATGGAGTATATCCGGATGGAGACCGAGCACGTGTGCGGCCTGCCCGAGAGCATGGGCGGCAGCGGCGACCCGTCTCCCGTCACCGCCTACGGCACCTATATGGGCATGAAGGCCGCCGCCAAGAAAGCCTTCGGATCTGACTCGCTGGCCGGGAAGAGAATAGCCGTGCAGGGCGTGGGCCATGTGGGCGGCTACCTGGTGGAACTGCTGAGCAAGGAGAGCGCCGAGATTTATATAGCTGATATATATGAGGACCGCCTGCGCGAGGTGGCCAAAAAACACAAAGCCCAGGTGGCGTCCATGGAGGATATATATGGCCTGGAAGTGGATATCTACGCCCCCTGCGGCCTCGGAGGCACCATCAATGCCGCCACCATCGACCGCCTGAAGTGCCGCATCATTGCGGGCTGCGCCAACAACCAGCTGCGCGAGGAGGAAGTGCAGGGCCCGGCCCTGGCAGAGAAGGGCATTATATATGCGCCGGACTTCCTGATGAGCGCGGGCGGGTTGATAAACGTGTCGTCGGAGTTGGGGGGCTATAACCGCGAAAGCGCCTACGCCAAGGCCGAGCGCATATATGGCATCACGCTGGATGTCTTCGAGCTTGCTGAGAAAGAGGGACTGTCCACCCAGCAGGCGGCCGTGAAAATGGCGGAGAACCGCATCAAGCGCATCGGGAAAGTGCGCGCCACTTTTTAGACAGTCCTATATAACCCGGGCGCCGCAGGCTGCCTGGCAGGTGCGCGGAACTTTAGCCCGTTTTCTTCTCTTTAGGAGAGAGCCGCCCAAAATACTTTACCAGGCGCAGCCGCCTGTTTTTTACGATATACCCAACTTACGTTCTTTCAAATATGCTTAACCGCAGAACACTACGAATCAAGGCCATGCAGGCTATTTATGCTTACAAGCAGGCCGTGGGTTCCGATTACCTCCTGGCTTTGGACCATATAAGCGAGGATTTTGCCCCGGACCTGAACTCGATGGAGGTGCAGGACAGGAAACTGCTGGAGGGCAGAAAGCAAATCGCCACGCTGCTCTTCAAAGAGTGGCACGAAACCGGGCAGTTCGATGCGGAGGAGTCGGACAAGGAGACGGTGGACGCGGTGAACAGGGCGATCGTGTATTACCAGAACCTCCTCAAGAAGGACTACACCTTCTACGGCAACCAGATGCTGGCCGCCGTGGAGCGCATATATGACCACTATCTCGGCACGCTGCAGATACTGGAGGTGCTGGTGAGCCTGGTAGAGGAAGAGGAGGAGAAAAAGGAAAAGCGGTTTACGGCCACAAGCGGCCCCGACGTGACGCGCTTTCTGCAGAACCGCGTGGTGCAGCGCCTGCTCCGCAGCAAATCCTACCAGCAGCACATCATCCGGCGCAACATCAGTTGGGGCTCCGACATCAGCGAAATCCGGGCGGTATATAAAAGTATCCTGAAGCAAGACGAGGCCTTTCTGAACTACCTGGCGCTGCCCCAGCCGACCCTGGAGGACGACCTGGAAGCGGTGAAACATATTTTTAAAAACATTATCTTTAAAGAAAAAAACTTACAATCTTTGTTTGAGGAGCAGGATTTGAACTGGGTCGAGAACAAAGCCATTGTCAGGAGCCTCGTGAACAAAACCATCAAGATTTTCGGGGAGGAGCCCGAAGAGGAGGAGGTGCAACTGCTGGACCTTTCGGCGAACTGGGAGGACGATAAAGCCTTTTTCGAGGAGCTGTACTTCCAGACCGTGCAGGAGGAGGAGCGCTACGAGGCCATGATTGCCGAAAGCGTGAAGAACTGGGACGTGGAGCGGGTGGCCATGCTCGACAAGATTATCCTGAAGATGGCGCTCTGCGAGATGCACATCTTCCGCAGCATCCCCGTGAAGGTGACCATCAACGAGTACATCGAGATCTCGAAACTGTACAGCACACCCAAGAGCAAGCAGTTTATTAACGGCGTGCTTGACAAGATGGCACAGGATTTGACGACCAAAGGGGAGATCCGCAAATCGGGGCGGGGCCTGATCGACAACAAGTAGCAGGCGCTCTTCCCCGGGCCGGCCGGTGCGGCAGAAATGCCGTAAGGTATAAGAACGACCCGCGACTTAAAAGCATACGAACTATGAGTAAAACGACAACCGTATTATTGGCCTTCACGTCCGGCGCTGCCGTAGGTGCCATCACGGGCATCCTGTTTGCCCCCGAAAAAGGGAGGGAGACCCGCAGTTGGCTCAGCTACCGCTTGGAGAAATACCGTGACACGCTGGCCGACCTGACACAGCAACTGGTCGCCAAAACCGACAATCTGCCATCCAGCGCCAAGTCAGAAGGGCAGCGCGTGATACAGGACGCCAAAGACAAAGCAGAGAAGCTGCTGGGTGACGTGGACTCGCTCATCAACGAGATCAATAGCAGGAAAGAGATATAGCGCATGAGACAAGTTACCCTAATACCCGGCGACGGGATAGGTCCTGAGATTACAGAAGCTGTTAAAGCGGTCTTTAGTGCTGCCCACGTGCCCGTTGAGTGGGAAGAAGAGAACGCGGGCCAGACCACCTTTGATGCCGTTGGCGAGTTGATCCCCCAGACGCTGATTGCCTCTATCAACAAGAACAAGGTGGCCCTGAAAGGGCCCATCACCACGCCGGTGGGCAAGGGCTTCAAGAGCGTGAACGTGCAGCTGCGCCAGATGTTTGACCTGTACGCGAACGTGCGCCCCGCCAAAACCACCCCTGGCGTGAACACCCGCTTCGACAACGTAAACCTCGTGCTTTTCCGCGAGAACACTGAAGGGCTCTATTCGGGCCTGGAGATATTTGACGAGCGCCTGCAGATTGCCGATTCTATTTCCCGCGTGACCCGCGAGGGCTGCGAGAAAATTGTGCGTGCCGCCTTCGAATACGCCACCAAACACGGCTGCAAACGAGTGACAGCGGTACACAAGGCCAATATCCTGAAACATGCCGGGGCGCTTTTCCTGGGGGTGTTCGACGAGATCGCCAAAGACTATCCTGCCGTGCAGGCCGACAACATCATCATCGACAACATGTGCATGCAGCTGGTGGTGAAGCCGGAGAAGTTCGATGTCATTGTGACGACGAACCTGTTCGGCGATATCCTGTCTGACCTTTGTGCTGGCCTGGTGGGCGGGCTCGGCGTGGTGGCCGGTGCCAACATCGGCGACGAGATTGCCATATTTGAAGCCGTACACGGCTCTGCCCCGGATATAGCTGGCAAGGGAATCGCGAACCCGACCGCGCTGCTCCGCTCGGCTATCCTGATGCTGTACCACATCGATCTGAAAGAGGAGGCGAAACATATTGAGGCGGCGCTGGAGGCAACCCTGGCGCACAAAGAGGAGTGTACCGGCGACCTGGGCGGAAAGGCCGGCACCATGGAGTTTGCCCGCCACATCATCTCAAGATTATAATTCATATATAACCAAGTAGCATAGAACCCTTACACGTAACTGATATGAGAAAGAGCCTGATTTTTGCAGCAAGCCTTGCTGTAGCTGTTTTCACTGCTAGCTGCGACAACAACGCAGGGAACGATACAGTAGCAAGCGAAGCCTCCGTGGCAGAAAGCAACGCCGCACAGCCAATCGAGAACCCGAACGTGGTAACCGCCGCTGCTGAAGGCGAAGCCGGTGCCACAGACGCCAACGCTCCTGTCATTACCTTTGAAGAAACCGAGTATGACTTCGGCACCATTAAGCAGGGTGACGTGGTGGACCACACGTTCAAGTTCACGAACACGGGCAAGTCGCCGCTGATTATCGAAAGCGCCACGGCCTCCTGCGGCTGCACCGTGCCGCAGCCGCCCACAGAGCCGATTGCCCCGGGTGAGACAGGGGAGATTGACGTGAAGTTTAACAGCGCCGGTAAAATGGGGCAGCAGTACCCCACGGTTACGGTGCGTGCCAACACGCAGCCTAACATCGTGAAAGTGTCCATGAAGGGCAATGTGGAAGCCAACAGCATCCCGACTGCCGGAGCAGACGGACCGGTGCGCCGCAACTAAGCTGCCACGCCGTTTATAGAGTCTACACCCCAGCTATATGAAAAATATCCTGTTACAGGCGCCAGACGCGGGTATGCTGCCCCAGCTACTCATGTTTGGCGCCATTATCCTCGTCTTCTACTTCTTCATGATCAGGCCGCAGCAGAAAAAGGTGCGTGACCAGAAGAAATTCCGCGAAGAGCTCACCAAGGGCATGATGGTGATCACCATCGGAGGCCTGCACGGCAAACTGATTGCAATAGACGACGATACCATAACGTTAGAAGTTGATAAAGGCGTACGCCTGACGTTTGACAAGGCTTCCGTATCAATGGAGGCCACCATGAGGTTGCAAAAGCCAGCTTAAATTGCCTGTTGAGAAAGCAAAAGATATAGTTCTGTGGCTTGTGAGGCCATTCCAGCCACGCACAAAGCACTACTGGCGGGTAGTGGTGCTTTGCTTTGTGGCGGCCTCCACCTTCTGGCTTCTCAACGCGCTCAACAAAAGCTACTCCACGCAAACCACTTACCCCCTCCGGTTTGTGTACGACCAGCGCGCGCTCATTCCCATCAGGCCGCTGCCGGAGGAGGTTGCCATCAACGTGACCGGCAAAGGCTGGAAACTGCTGCGCAAGACCCTGCGCCTGGAGGTGCAACCGGCCGAAATCTACATCCGCAACCTGCCCCGCAACAACTACCTGCTCGGTTCGGCGCTGCGCCCGGCCCTGGTCAATTCTCTGGATGGCCTGGAGCTGAACTTTGTGGTGACAGACACCATCTTCTTCCACTTCGATGAAAAAGTAACCGAGCGCTTTCCGCTGCGCCTCGCCACCTCGCGCCCCCTCACCGACAACCAGCACGTGGTGCTCGGGCCGGTGCGCATTTCTCCGGACTCCGTCACCTTTACTGGGCCAGCGTCGCTTATTGACAGCCTGCCCAACCCCTTTGTGCTGCACCTGCCCGAGCAGCAGGAGCCGCTGACGGAGACCGCTGAGATATCGGTGCCGATAGAATACGGCGATGAGTCGCTGATACAGGCCAATGTGCAGGAGGCGCAGATAGCCGTAACCGTGAAGAGCCTCGCCCAGGACGAACGGCAGGTGCCCCCAGATCTGATCAATGTGCCGGAAGGCGTAAGGCTGGCCATACGGCCACCCCTCACGATGGTGCGTTACCAGGTGCTGCAGGACTCCCTGCCCTTGCTAGACCAACGCGGCTTTAAAGTAGTTTTGGATTACAGCAAGCTCCATGCGCAGGACTCCACCATAGTGCCCGAACTGGTGCAGAAGCCACGGGGCGTCCGCAACATTGTCATGTGGCCGGACAGGTTTAAAGTAGTGAGGCAGCAACAGGTGCAGCCACAGCAACCACAGTAGCATCATGCTGAAAATAGGCATCACCGGCGGAATAGGGGTAGGGAAGACAGTCGTCTGCCGCATGTTCGCGTTGCTTGGGGCACCTATATATGACTCTGACGCACGCGCCAAGTGGCTGATGCGCCACGACGAGGCGCTCCGGCAGGAACTCATAGCCGCCTACGGGCCCCAGACTTTCACGAAGGCAGGCGACTTAAACCGCCCTTACCTTTCCACGATTGTGTTCAACGACCTGGAGCGGCTGGAGCAACTCAACAGCTTGGTACACCCGCATGTGGGCAACGACTTCGCCAATTGGGCAGCCACGCACGCCGACAAACCCTATGTGCTGAAAGAGGCCGCTCTGATGTATGAGTCAGATGCCTGGAAACAGATGGACCAGATCATCACGGTCTATGCCCCGGCGGATGTGCGCATCAGGCGGCTGCTCCAGCGCGACCCGCACCGCACAGAGGCTGACATAAAGGCTATTATGGCCAAGCAACTGAGTGAGGAAGAGCGCATGGCCCGCGCCGACCATATTATATATAACGACGACCGGCAATTGCTCATCCCGCAGGTGCTGAAACTGCACGCGCATTTTTCCGCCATCACCGCATAGCTTCTTCTTATTTACTTTGTTTCTTGTTATATATAATCTGTCGCCAGCGAAGAGTGGGTGGCCGGATACGATAGCCCGACCTGTAGCGTTGCTTTAGCAGGGCATACAGGCAAAGCGGCTGTGGTATATAGGAATAGGCAAAACAACGAGAGGCAGGGACATAAAAAAAGGACAACTTTGCAGTTGTCCTTTTGTGGGGCGTACTGGATTCGAACCAGTGACCCCCTGCTTGTAAGGCAGGTGCTCTGAACCAGCTGAGCTAACACCCCATTCTATACCGTTAGGAACCTTTTGTCCCTGTTTGATGATGCAAATATGAAGCATATTTTTTTAACCGCAAAACATTTGCAGAAAAATTGTCAAAATTTTTTTCCGGGCAAACAGCCGCTTGTGCGCGTGTTTTAACTGCTGTACCTTTAGCTTCGGTAAGGCCCTATATATCTGAACTTTCGGGTGGTGAAAATGAGGTTTATTAAAAAAATGCTATTTTATGCAGTTGCCGTCATGGTGGCTGCCGTGGGCATAGCTGTGGCGTTGGTGTACACCTATCAGGATAAAATCATCGGGCTTTTTGTGGCGGAGGCCAACAAGCACATCCGGACCAAGGTGGAGGTGGGCCAGATTTCGCTTTCGCTGTTCGACAAGTTCCCGCATGTGGCCGTGAGCCTGGACCAGGTGAACGTACATGAGGGCCTGCCGGAGAGCGAGGAGTCGCTGGCGCGGGCCGATAAGCTGTACTTCACCTTCAGTGTGCTGGACGTGCTGCGCGGCACCTACAGCGTGAAGGAGTTTTATATGGAGAAGGGCGAGGTGTATGTAAAAGTGCTGCCGGACGGGACAGTGAACTACGAGGTGTTTGCCGCCGATACAACTTCTTCAGGCGGCAGCGAAGGCTTTTCTTTTGACCTGGAGAAGATGAGCCTGCATAATGTAGACATGCACTATATAGACCAGCAACTCCAGCACACCTATAACGTGAACGCGCAAGAGCTGGTGGCCGCCATGGCGATCACCCCTGAAGCCATTGTGATAGAGGCAAACGGCAACACCACCATCCATAACATCAAGGTGGGCACCGGCGAATATTTCAAGGGCAAAAAGGTTAATCTGGCAACAGACCTCACCATAGCCCGGAAGGAGCAGGCGATACAACTGCAGCCGTCGCTGGTGAAGATAGAGGGCGCTGCCTACGAGGTGGCCGGCGCTATCGACTATACCGGCCCCACGTTCCTCGACCTGAAGGTGGAGGGGAAGAACACCAACATACAGTCTATGCTGTCGCTGCTGCCGCAGGATATAACCCGTGAGTTCAGCCAGTACCGCAGCGAGGGGGATATATACTTTTCCGGCACCGTGAAAGGCAACGCGTCCGCGAAGGAAACACCCCTTATCAGCGTCAGCTTCGGGGCCCGCGATGCCTCCTTTTACCACCCCGATGTGAAGCAGCGGGTAGAGAAGATTAACCTGAAAGGCAGCTTTACCAACGGGGAGAAACAGAATGCCAGCACCTCCACGCTTAAGCTGGAGAACCTGAGCGGCGTGCTGAACGGAAGGCCGTTCAAGGGCAACCTGACGTACCGCAACTTCAACAACCCTGACATTGCCTTTGATGTGCAGGGGATGCTGGACGTAGGCTATGTGCTGGGGCTGGCCAAACTGGACGAGGTGCGCAAGGGAAGCGGCCTGGCTGACGTGCGCATTGCGTTCTCTGGCAACCTGAACGAGTTCAAGGCCCGCCCCGGCAACAGCACCGTCAGCACTACCGGTGATGTCACGCTGCACAACGTGTCGCTCACCATGCAGGACCTGCCCTTGCCGCTGCGCAACCTGAGCGGCAACTTCATGTTCAAGCGCAACGACGTGGCGGTGTCGGATTTCAAGGGCAGGTGGGGTGACTCTGACTTTGTGATAAACGGCATGTTCAGGAACATGATGGCCTGGCTGCTGCTGCCTCGGCAGCGCCTGCTGGTGGAGGCCGACTTCAAAAGCAATTACCTCAACTTCGACCAGTTGCTGAGCGAGGAGCAGAACACCGCCGAGGCAGACCGCACCGGCACCGGCGACAGCTACAAGTTTGCGATATCGCCGAACATCGCCTTCGACCTGAGCGCCTCCATCGACAGGCTCCGGTTCAGGCGCTTCCGGGGCAAGCAGGTGCAGGGGGAGGTGAAGCTGCGCAATCAGGTGTTGTCGTCGCCGAACATATCCTTTGAGGCCATAGGGGGCGAATTTGCGGTGCGCGGCTCTCTCGACGCCCGCACCCGCGACCATATCAAACTGAGCACAGCCGCGAAACTCACCAACATGAGCGTGGACAGCCTTTTCTACGTGTTTGAGAACTTTCACCAGAATTTTATAGAAGCGCGCCACCTGCGCGGCCAACTCACTGCCAACATCGTGTCGGATGTGTTCCTGAACAGCCAGCTCGACCCCAAAACCAATCTGCTGCAGGCCGAGATAGACGCCACCGTGCGCAACGGGCAGCTCATCAACTTTGCACCCATGCAGAAGATGTCGGCGTTTGTGAAACGCTCAGAGCTGGCCAACATGCGCTTTGCCGAGCTGCACAACAATTTCTGGATACAGCAGCGCACCATTTATATACCGGAGATGGATATCCGGTCCAATATTTCGGCAGCGCCCACGGTGTCCATATCAGGCACGCACACCTTCGACCAGCAGATGGATTACAAGATAAAGCTGCCCTTGTTCGGGAGCCGCCGCCCTGACAAAGACCTGGCTTTTGGAGTGGTGGCCGAAGACACGGATGCCGGTAACAGCAGCCTCTTCCTGACGCTGAAGGGGAATGAGCAGGATTTCAAGCTGGCTTACGACAAGGAGCGGGTGCGCCAGAAGGTGAAAACGGACCTGAAGGAGGAGGGACGGGAGCTGAAAGACCTGCTGCGCGGCAAAAAGCCGAAGACAGAGGAAAAGGAAGTGGAGCTGGCCGAGGACACCTACTTCGACTTCGATTAGGGTAAAACCAACAGGGAAAGCTGCTATAGCGATGTGTTATAAAGCACCCTGTAGCAGCTTTCTCTATATAAAGTGTAAATAGAGGTGGTTATATATGGAGTAATTTATATACTCCGTTCACATGCCAGTTTCATGCGTTCACGTTAAAAAAGGAGCTGTGTCAATGGTATTACGGGTTTCGCTGTAACTAAGGTCGGAGCGGGGCGTTAAAGAAATCAAAACTGCAACAAGGGTTTGCGGTAATGAGGTTTAGAACTAAATAATGAGTGGAGGCTACACTTCTGCAGCCGCCATTATAAAAATAGAAAATTAATAATATAAGGGTGAAAAAAAAGCCGGGGCTTCCCCGGCTTTTTTGTTCATATATAGTTAGGCTACTCCATATCCGATTCCCTTGTATAGGAAGGCCTTTCTAGCGTTGTGGTGGGTGGATTCTGCGACGGGCGCTTTAGGTACAGCGTCTGTGTCGGCATGGCAAAGGCTGCGCCGTGGCGTCCTACAATTTCCACAATCTTATAATTGATTTCCTCTTTCACATCAATGTACTCGTTCCAGTCCATGGTGTCCACAAAATACAGCACCATCACATCCTTCGAGTGGGAGGCAAGGTTCAGGAAACGCACGCGGCCGTCTGAATTGGTGCGGGGATGGCTGTCTATAAAGGCCTGTATATCGCGGGTGATGGCCCGCATTTGCTCGGAGGAGGTGTGGTAGGTAAGGCTGATGTCGAACTTGGCGCGCCGGAAAGTGCGCAGCGTCAGGTTGTCCAGCGGCTTGTCTATCATGAACTTGTTGGGCAGCGTCACAAAACTCTTCTCGAGGGTGCGGATGCGCGTGCTACGGAAGCCTATCTTCTCTACCACACCCACCAGCTCCGCCACCTGCACTAGGTCGCCCACCACAAAGGGCTGATCCAGGAAGATGGTGAAAGAGGCCAGCAGGTTCTCGAGACTCTCCTTGGCGGCAAAGGCAATGGCCAGGCCTCCCACGCCGAGCCCTGCCACCAGCCCTGCCACGTTCACCCCGAACACGAGGCCCAGCATCGCCAGGAACGAGAAAAGCACGATCAGCACCTTCGAGAAGTCCTTGAAGAAAGGCACCAGTTGATCGTCCAGTTTGGAGGCGGTCTTCTCGGCCCGGAGCTTAAATATCAGCCCAATGAAATCGACGAAGCGCAGGATCACCCACGTGAGCGCCACGATCACGAACACTTGGTAGGTGCGGAAGGCGAAGGCCTTGATGATGTGATCGCCGTCGCGTATCTCGGTGGGATCGAGGGGGTAGTTCAGCGCCACGAACGCGAAGTACATGAACACAAGGAAGAGCAGCACCTCCAGCGGCTGTATGAGCAGGCGCTTGAAAGCCTGCTGGTTGTCTTCCCCGGCCGTGAAGCGGTTTACCAGCTTATACAGTATCCTGGACAGCAACCGCGACAGCACGGTCTTGAAGATGAAGCCGAACAGCAGGATGCCCGCGAAAATCAAAAAATCACGCACCGTATTGCCTAAAAACTCATAGGCGAGTATTTCTCTCCAGTTCATGGTGTTCATTTACAGCAGCTGGCTTAGGGCTATCTCAAAACTTGTTTTAGCGATCTCGGTTTTCTGGGCGCGCTTCTCATAGGCTTTCTGCAGCGCCGTGCGGATGGTGGCGGAGATGTCCCCGAAAATAGCCTCGTCCGTGATCTCCACCTCGCTCTCCATCAGGTAGGCGAACACGCGGGCCATGCCGCAGTTGGCGATAAAGTCCGGGATCACGGCCAGGTTTCGGTCTGCGTACTCCCCGGTGGGGCCGAAGAATATCTCCGGGTCCTGGAAGGGCACATTAGCCCCGGAAGAGATGACCTCCATGCCGTTGCGGATCATCTGCTCTACCTGCGCCCGCGACACCAGGCGGGAGGCGGCGGCAGGAATGAAAATCTCGGCAGGCATGGACCATATATGCGCATTCACTTCCTCGAAAGGCAGCAGCCCTTCCGGGTTTAGCGTGTTGCCCTGCCGGTTGAGGAACAGGGCGGTTATTTCCTCAAAAGAAAAGCCCTCCCCTTTTATCAGACCGCCGGCCCTGTCGATGATGCCGACGATTTTAACGCCTTTGGAGGCCAGGTAGTACGCTGCGGAGGCGCCTACATTGCCCCAGCCCTGGATAATGGCCCGCTTGCCTTCGTGGTGGCCTCCCCAGATGGCATAAAAATGGCAGACAGACTCTGCCACGCCATAGCCCGTAATCATATCGGCGATGGTGTATTTGCGTGCTGTGGAGGGAGAGTAGTTCGGGTCCTCTATCACTTTCACCACGCCCTGGCGCAACTGCCCGATTTTGTTTATCTTCTGAGGCTCTGTGGCATTGAAGTGCCCGTGTACGATGCCCTCCTGTGGGTGCCAGAGGCCGTACTCTTCCGTGATGGGAATCACCTCGTGTATCTCGTCCACGTTCAGGTCGCCGCCGGTGCCGTAGTAGTTCTTCAGCAGCGGAATCACCACTTTGTACCAGCGCTCCAGCACGCCACGCTTGCGCGGGTCGGCCGGGTCGAAGTTGATGCCGGATTTGGCGCCCCCGATGGCGGGCCCTGACACGGTGAACTTCACCTCCATCGTCTTCGCCAGCGACTCCACCTCGCGCTTGTCGAGGCCCTTGCGCATGCGCGTGCCGCCCCCGGCGGCCCCGCCCCGCAGCGAGTTTATCACCACCCAGCCCTCCGCTTCGGTCTCAGCGTCTTTCCATTCAAAAACGATCTCCGGCCGCCTGTTCTCAAACTTTTCAAGTAGCTCTTTCATCTGTATCGCGTGTTTGTGCCCATAGCTTGCCAGCAGTTCCACAATAGATATGGGAGCAAGCCCTAACGTAGCGCAAAGGTACAAAATAAGAGCGGAGCGCGCAGGCGAAGCTGGTTAGAAGAGATAGATGCAGCCGCCGATGTTGTCCTGGGAGGCGCCGGTTACGCTGCGGAGGCAGTTATGTTCGCCGCGCCAGCGCAACACCCCTAAAAAGGCGAAGATCAGGGCCTCTTTGAACGACACTACCTCCGGCTCCGGCACTTCCACCTGGTACTGCTCCCCCAGGTATTCCTGCAGCAACTGCACCAGGAAAAGGTTGAAGGCGCCGCCGCCCGTTAAAAGCACCCGGTGACGCCCGGTGTGCAGCTGCGGTAGCGCTTGTTTTAGCTGTGCGGCGATGTGGTGGCAGGTGGTGTGCAGCTTGTCGGGTACGGAGGCAGGGGAGGCGTTGAGGCTTTTAAGGCTGTGCGCCAGCACCCACTCCTTCCCCAGCGACTTCGGCGCCGGTGCTGCGAAGTAAGCCGGCGCGTTCAGTTGCTGTAACAGCTCCGGCTGTAAGGCACCGCCCTGCGCCAGTTCCCCATTGTGGTCGTAGGCGCTCCCGGTGCTGTTGGCCAGGGTATTCAGCAGCATGTTGCAGGCGCATATATCAAATGCCAGCCTGCGGCCGTTCTGATTATAAGAAACGTTGGCGATGCCGCCGAGGTTGATGCAATAATCATACTCCCTGAAAAGCAGCTCATCCCCGATAGGCACCAGCGGCGCGCCCTGCCCGCCCAGGGCAATATCGAGCGTGCGGAAGTCGCTGACAACAGGCAACTTGGCGTGTGCGGCTATATAGGCGCCGTGCCCCAGCTGAAAGGAGATATGGTTGCCTGGCTGGTGGAAGATGGTGTGGCCGTGGGAGGCGACGAAGTCAGGCCGGATGCCGTGTTTCTGTACAAACGCGCGCACCTCCTCGCCCAGGTGTTTTCCGTAAGCATGGTGAAGCCGGACGAGCGCGGAGGCGGAGGCGTTCTCGGCCTCCCGGAGAGATTCAATTAGAGTATCAGAATATCCGGATGTATTTGTATGTAGTATCTTATATATCCAATTCTCATTTTCGTGCGTAATGCTACAGTGCGCCAGATCCAGGCCGTCTAAAGAGGTGCCTGACATCAGGCCGATTACATGAAAAGTAGTGTCCATCGCCAAAAATAGTAAATGCGCTCCAATGTTGGGTCCAGCCAAATAATGCAGGGCTCGTATATATCTTAATATGAATAAGATTGTTAACCCGTAATTTATTGTAGAAACTGTTAGGTATAATTATTAATTTATGAAAAGTTTATTATCAAGAGTAGAATCGAAGAAGATTGATAAGGCAGCGGCCATGCTAAAAGTACTGGCCCACCCGAAGAGATTGGCGATCGTTGATTTGCTTGGAAAGGAGGATAAAATGACTGTAACTGAGATATATAAGCAGTTAGACCTCCCCCAGGCCATCGCTTCGCAGCACCTCATCACACTAAAAGACAAGGGCGTCCTGTCCTCGTTTAAAGTGGGAACAAAGATCTATTACTCGCTTGCTATCCCCAAACTGATCGACGTGATCGACTGCCTGGAAGAGTGTTGCATTGACATTTAATACCGAAACACGCTACCCGTCCGCAGCCGGATCACCTGCTGAAACAGCCAAAGGCCTCTGCATTCCACTTAAAAATGGAGCCTGCAGAGGCCTTTGGCTGTTATTTTAACTAACAAAAAGTGACCGTTTACTCAGAAAAATGGTTTGTGGTAATTTCCTGGTTTTCGAGGTTGAACAAGTCGTTGAGCAGGTCGATCAGTGTCTCGGCCTCGCCGCGCTTGCAGGCGGCCTTTAACTGCAATACCGGAAGTTTTATAATTTTCTGCATCATGGACTTGGTGATGTTGTCCATCATTTTTGCCTCTTTCGGGCCCAGCTTTTTCATGTAGCGCGCCATCTCCTCCTGGCGGATAGTCTCCAGCGCGTTCTTCAGGCGGTTGATCGTCGGCGACACCATCATCTCCTTCGACCAGTCATTAAACTGTTCGATGGATTCGGCGATGATCTCCTTTACCCTGGGCACCGCGTTCAGGCGGAGCTGCAGGGCCTCCGACGCCTTGTTCTGGATGGCGTCGATGTTATACACCAGAACGCCGGGAACGGTTTCTACGTCCGCTTCCACGCTGCGCGGCACCGACAGGTCGATGAAGAATTTAAAAGAGAGCACATGCAGGCGCTTCACCATCTCTTTGGTGAAAAAAGGGGTTTCGCGGGCCACGGAGGATATGATCACGTCGGCGGCCTTCATGCCCTGCACGATATCCTCAAACGGCAGCACTTCCATGCCGCACTCCTCTGCCAGCCCTTTTGCCTTTGCCTGCGTGCGGTTTGTGATTCTCACGTTCTTAAAGCCCCCGTCTTTCAGGTTGCGGCAAACGTCTGCGCCTATCTCTCCCAGGCCAACCACCAGAATGCTCGGGTCCGCGATGTCAGCGGTCAGCTCCTCAATCAGCTCGATGGCGGCGTAGGAGGTGGAGGCGGCCCCGTCGCGGAAGGAGGTTTCCTGCACCACGCGCTTGTTGGTGAAGAAGATGGTGTGCATCAGCCGGTGCAGAAACGGGCCAGCGGTTTCGTTGTCGGCGGCCCACTGGTAAGCCTGCTTCACCTGATTGGAGATCTGCATATCGCCCACCACCTGCGACTCCAGCCCCATCGACACCTCAAACAGGTGCTGCACCGCATCGTCGTGTTCGTTCAGGATGGTGAAATAGTCGAGGTACTGGGAGATGTTCCGGATGCCTTTGGTGATGCCCAGCAGCTTCACGATCTCAGTGCTGTGGTCGGTGTCGGCGTTATAATAAACTTCGGTGCGGTTGCAGGTAGAGAGCACCAGTATGTCAGAAGCCTGGATAAAGCCCTTCAGCGTCTGTAGGAAAAGCCTGCAGGAGGTTTCATCTAAGGCAATCAGTTCCCTGATATCCAGCGGCGCTTTCCTGTAGGACAGGCTGATTGCTTTGAAATTCTGAAGCATAGTAACGTGTGTCTGCTAGAGTGTAAAGTTAACTTTCAATTTATTAAAATGAAACATAGTTGCCCTTAATGTTCAATTTATACTAATTTCAAATAAATTACGTGTACACTGCATGATCCCCATCTACTCCCAGAAGAACAGGATAAAGCTTGTCGTTGTCATTGTCGCTCTTATCATCGGGGCAGCCACCATCGCTTACACAAATGTGCTGGTCTCCAAGCTGTCGGAGCGGGAGCAGGAGCTGGTGCAGCTTTACGCCAAAGGCCTCCGCTATATGATAAACGCGCCCAGCGACGACAACATCGTGTTTATAGAGGAGGAGATTCTGTCCTCTAACAATACGGTGCCGGTTATCCTGACGGATGAAAACATCAACATACTTGACTCTAAGAACATCGATATCCCCGAAAACATTTCGGAAGACCCCGGGAAAGTTAACGATTACCTGCAGCGGCAGATAGAGAAGATGCAGGCGCAGCACGAGCCTATCGTGGTGCCCTGGGCGGAGGGGTCGGTGAACTATGTGTTTTACAAAGACTCGGCCCTGCTCTCGCAGCTTCGGTATTACCCTTATGTGCAGCTGATCGTGATTGCCTGCTTTGCCTCCATGGCCTACTTCGCCTTCAGCTACTCGCGCCGCGCCGAGCAGAACCGGGTGTGGGTGGGGCTGGCCAAGGAGACGGCGCACCAGTTGGGCACGCCGCTGTCGTCGCTGATGGCCTGGTACGAGTACATCAAGGTAAACCCGAAGTTTGAGAAAGAACCCATCATAGACGAACTGGGGAAGGATGTGCGGCGGCTGGAGGTGATTACCGAACGGTTCTCCAACATCGGCTCGGTGCCGACGCTGCGCGACGAGAACGTGCTGCAGGTAACGGAGAACGCCATCAATTACCTGCAGAACCGCATCTCGCGCAAGGTGGCCTTTTCCGTTTCCTCCACTTTCTCCCCGGACATCACGGCCAAAATCAACGTGTCGCTCTACGACTGGGTGATCGAGAACATCTGCAAAAATGCCGTGGACGCCATGGAGGGCAAGGGCAGCATTACCATACAGCTGCAACTGCTGGGCAAGAGCAGCATAGCCGTAGACATCACAGACACCGGCAAAGGCATCCCGAAAAGCAAGATAGACTCTGTTTTTATGCCCGGCTACACCACTAAAAAGCGCGGCTGGGGGCTTGGACTGGCGCTGGCCAAACGCATCATCGACAATTACCACGAGGGCAGGCTGTATGTAAAGTGGTCGGAGGCGGGCAAGGGCACCACGTTCCGGATCGTGCTGAATCGTTAATTGTTGAATTGCTAATTGTTGATTGCTGGTAGAGACGCAACAACTTGCGTCTTATGGTTTGAAAGCCCTTCGTAAATTCGCCTTTCATCTAACGTATGGTAGAAGCTGTAAAGTATACGCCGGAGCATAAAGCTGATTGGGATGCTTTCGTGGCGGGCTCCAAGAACGGCACCTTCCTGCTGCACCGCGCTTATATGGCGTACCACGCAGATCGCTTCACGGACCATTCGCTTCTCTTTTACCGCAAGAACAGGCTGATAGCCCTGCTGCCTGCCAACGAGGCGGGGCAGCAGGTGCAAAGCCACGGCGGCCTGACCTACGGCGGCATCATCAGCGACAGCCGCATGAAGACGCCCGTGATGCTGGAGGTTTTTGAGGCGATGCTGGCATGCTTCCGGGAGCAGGGTTTCCGGAAAATCATCTATAAAACCATCCCGCCTATATACCACCAACTGCCCGCCGGGGAGGATCTGTACGCGCTTTTCCGCCACGGTGCCACGCTTTACAGGCGCGATGCGAGTTCAGTGATAGATCTTGCGCAACCTGCTCTGTATGACAGGCAGCGCAGGTGGGAAGTGAAGAAAGCCAGGCAGGCAGCGGTGCAGGTAGTGGTTTCAGAAGATTACAACCGGTTCATGCAACTGGAGCAGGAGTTGCTTCAGGCAAAGTACGGCAAGCAACCGGTGCACACTGCCGCAGAAGTAACGCTGCTCGCCTCCCGATTCCCTCAGAACATCAAGCTATATATAGCCACCAAGGGCGAGGCGATGCTGGCGGGCGTGCTTCTATATGAGACAGCCACGGTGGCACATTGCCAGTATATGGGGGCTACCGCAGCAGGCAAGGCCTCGGGAGCATTGGATGTGCTGATTGACCACCTGCTGACAGTGGTATATCCCCATAAAAAGTACTTCAACTTCGGCATCTCCACCGAGGATCAGGGGAAGTACCTGAACGAGGGGCTTATCCGGAACAAGGAAAGCTACGGGGCCCGCACAGTGGTGCATGATTTCTATGAAATCGCGCTATAGAATTATGCCTGTGGTGTCTGACTCGGGTATATATGGCTATTTGGGGTGCTGTGGGGCAGGGTGCCTCTGCGGCGGTTACGCCCAGCCCTGTAGAGGCGCTACCTCGCCCGGTTCACCACAAACACGCCCAGCAGGATAACCGCCATGCCCATATAGTGCCAGGCATAGATATGCTCCCCGTCCAGCACGCCCCAGCCCAGCGCCACAACCGGGATGAGGTAATTGGAGGAACTGGCGAAAAGCGGCGTGGAAACGTGGATGAGTTTGTTGAGCAGGATAAGGCCGATGGCGGTACTGAACACAGCCAGGATGGCTATATATAACAGCGCCTCCCAGGCCCCGGGCACAGCCTGCAGTTTATATATGGCCCCGGTGGTGAAAAGGTAAGTCGCGGCAACCGGCCCCACCGTCAGTAGCGCCAGACTCGACATCACCACAGGTTTGATGCCCTGTAGCCGGAACTTGATGATGTTGGCGCTGCCGCCGTAGCAGATGGTGGCTACCACGATGAATAGCCCATAGTATTTGTTGTCGAGATCGGCGCTGCCGCTGCCCGAGAAGATGAGCATGGCCGTGCCTGCTATCCCAATCACGATGCCCAGCAGCCGCATCCAGGTGATGGACTGCCGGAAGAACATGGCCCCGATCAGCAGCGTGAACAGCGCCGTGAGCGAGTTAAGCACGCCCGCCAGGCCGCTGGCCAGGCGCATCTCGGCATAGGCAAACAGAAACGCCGGAAGCAGGTTGCCCAGCAGACCGCTGGCCGCGATAAACTTCCAGCGCCGCGGCTCAACCTTCCGGAGGTTCAGGATGGCGAAGGGCAATAGCGAGAGGCAGGCAATCACAATCCGCAGGGCGCCCAGCTCGTCCGCCGCGAAAACAACCAGCCCCTTCTTGATCAGGATGAAAGAGGTGCCCCATATAAGCGAAAGCACGACAATCAGAAACCAGGCAAGCGTGGAGGAGTCGCTTTTCTGCGGCGGGGGAGAGGGGGCGGGCTTGATAGTTAGAAAGTTAGAAAGGTAAGATTTTGGAAGTTAGAAAGTCAGAGAGGTAAGAGTTAGTGAATTAATAAAGCCTTTCCGGCCACCAGCTTTTTGGATTTGTTGCTATTCATATATGGCTGATCAGTTTATAACCCTTCAACTTTATAACTCTTACCTATCTAACTCCCAAACTCTCTAACTTTCTAACTCAGCATAGCTCATCGTCTGCGCGATTTCCTCCAGCGTGTCATATATCTCCTGGATGTCTTCGGACTGCACGAGGCGCATGCGCAGCGGCTTGAAGTACGGCAGGCCCCGGAAGTAGTTGGTGTAGTGGCGGCGCATCTCAAAAATGCCCAGCTTCTCACCCTTCCACTCCAGCGAGTGCGTAAAGTGCTGGCGGCAAACGGCCACGCGCTCCTCCAGCGTGGGCCCGGCCAGTGTTTCGCCGGTGCTCATATAGTGCTTTATCTCGTTGAAGATCCAGGGGTAGCCGATGCTGGCGCGCCCGATCATGATGCCGTCCACGCCATAGCGGTTTCGGTACTCGAGCGCCTTCTGCGGCGAGTCGATGTCGCCGTTGCCGAAGATCGGGATGTGCATGCGCGGGTTGTTTTTCACCTCCGCGATCAGGCTCCAGTCGGCCTCGCCCTTGTACATCTGCACGCGGGTGCGGCCGTGGATGCTCAGGGCCTGGATGCCGATGTCCTGCAGCCTTTCGGCGGTTTCCACGATATACTTCGTGTTCTCGTCCCAGCCGAGGCGGGTTTTCACGGTCACGGGCAGGTGCGTCGCCTTTACAATCTCCTCCGTCATCTTCACCATCTTGGGCACGTCGCGCAGCAGCGCGGCGCCGGCGCCTTTGCAGGCCACGTTCTTCACGGGGCAGCCGTAGTTGATGTCGATCAGGTCGGGCCCTGCCTGCGAGGAGACAATGGCCGCCTCGCGCATCGAGTCAATGTCCGACCCGAAAATCTGGATGCCGACCGGGCGCTCGTAATCAAATACGTCGAGTTTCTGGATGCTTTTGGCGGCGTCGCGTATCAGGCCCTCCGAGGATATAAACTCCGTGTACATCAGGTCGGCGCCGTTCGCCTTGCACACCTTCCGGAAGGGTGGATCGCTCACGTCCTCCATCGGTGCCAGCAGCAGCGGAAACTCGCCCAGGCCTATGTTCGCTATCTTTACCACAGCTAAATCTATTTTTTCGCGTAAATTTACGTCAATTAAACCTAATCTTCTGTATGAAAGGTTTCATCTCCAAAGATCTGCACCCGTTCTGGGTGCTGCTGCTGCTGCTGGTGTTTATGGCGGGAGGCTATTTCGTGGCCACGTTCCTGGTAAGCCTGCTGGCCAAGTGGATCTTTGGGATCAGCATTTTCCAGTTGATGGAGGTGGTCGCTGATCCGGCCTCGCACCCGCAGGGGCCGGGCGTGATGCTGCTGCTGCAGGGCGTGCTGCAGTTTATATCGTTCATCGTCGGCCCCATCATTCTCCTGCGCACCCTCGGCCTGGACCTCGGCCGCTACCTGAACCGCAAGGTGCGGCCGGCGCTGTGGCTGGTGCTGCTGAGCGGGCTGCTCATCGTCATCATCATGCCCGCCAACTCCGCCGTCATCAACTGGAACGCCACGCTCAATTTCCCAGATTTTATGGGCGGGTTTGAGCGCTGGGCGCGGCAGCAGGAAGACCAACTGGCCGAGATCATGAAGCTCATCACCCGCTTCGACACCGTGGGCGATCTGCTGATAGGGCTGGTGGTGTTCGCGCTGATACCGGCTATCGGGGAAGAGTTGGTGTTCCGGGGCATAGCGCAGCGGCAGTTTTACCGCTGGCTGAACAACCCGCATGTGGCGATATGGCTGGCGGCCCTGATATTTGCGGCCATCCACGTGCAGTTCTTCGGGTTTGTGCCGAGGCTTTTGCTGGGTGCGCTGTTTGGGTATTTATATTATTGGTCGGGCCGGATCGTGGTGCCGATCGTGGCGCATTTCGTGAACAACGGCTTCACCGTTTTCATGCTGTACCTGTACCAGACCCGCGCCGTGGACGCCGACATCGAGAGCACCGAGGCGATGCCGCTCTACATGATTCTGCTGTCGCTGGTGCTGAGTGCCGCCATTATCTATTACCTTTACCAGCAGTACAAGGCTTTGCCATTGCGGCCGGGCAACGCGGAGGTGGCCGCCGCTGAGGAAGAATTTCGCACGTGAGCGGGGCAAACCAATACCATGACCTGTCGCCCCGTCGACTTAAAACCGATTCATGAGTAAAAAGATATCCACCCTCAGTAATCTCAATCAACGCGTCATTGTCGGGGTGCTGGGTGCCGCCATCTTCATCGGGAGCATCTGCTTTAGCGAGTGGACTTATTTCGTGCTCTTCCTGGGGCTCACGCTGCTGGGCATCGCCGAGTTTTACCGCATCGTGCGGGTGCAGGGCATTCACGCCAACCGGGGCATCGGGTTTCTGCTGGGCGGGCTGTTCTACGTGTCGGTGTTCCTGGTGCAGGCGGGCATGATGCCCGGCGAGTTGCTGTACTTCTCGCTGCCGGTGCTTTTCTTCATTTTTATATATGAGCTTTACCGGAAACAGCCGCAGCCGTTCACCAACATTGCCTTCACCATTATGGGCGCCCTGTACGTGGCTGGCCCTTTCGGGCTGCTGCACGTGCTGGCTTATTTCGATGGCGGTTACAGGTGGCAGCCCATCCTGGGCCTGCTGCTGCTGATCTGGGCCTCCGACACCGGCGGGTATATAGCGGGCAAAAACTTCGGCAGGCACAAGCTGTTCGAGCGCATCTCGCCGGGCAAAACCTGGGAGGGGTGGGTAGGCGGCACGCTTTTCTCTATCGGCGTCGGCTACGTGCTGAGCCTCATCTTTGTAGAGTTGGAAGTATACCAGTGGGTGGGGATGGCCCTCATCGTTTCGGTGTTCGGGGTGCTGGGCGACCTGGTGGAGTCGATGCTGAAGCGCAGCCTGGGCGTGAAAGACTCGGGCACCCTGCTGCCGGGCCACGGCGGCCTGCTCGACCGCTTCGACAGCCTGCTGATGGTCATTCCCTTCATCGTCGCCTTCGTCAAAATCTTCTGAAAAAATGGCGCAAAGCCCGTAGGAGCTTGCGCGTAATATTCTCAAATTGCCGCATAACTGATTACTCACTACTAATTCTTAAACACACAAAACGATGTTATATAAAGAGCCTGCGCCTATAAAGGACAGAGAGAATCCTTTTGAATCAATGATGTCGCGCTTTAACGTGGCGGCTGAAGTACTGGGGCTGGATGAAGAAGTATATAATGTTTTGAAGTCGCCGACGCGGCAGGTGATCGTCAACATCCCCGTCACCATGGACGATGGCAAGGTGCGCGTCTTCGAGGGATACAGGGTAATGCACTCCAACATCCTGGGCCCGTCCAAGGGTGGTATCCGCTACGCCCCGGACGTGTTCCTGGACGAGGTGAAGGCACTGGCCGCCTGGATGACGTGGAAGTGCGCCGTGGTGGACATTCCGTACGGCGGCGCCAAAGGCGGCATCATCTGCGACCCTTACGCCATGTCCGCCGGTGAGATCGAGCGCCTCACAAGGGCCTACACCTCTTCGCTGGTCGACCTTTTCGGCCCGGACCAGGATATACCGGCCCCGGACATGGGCACCGGCCCGCGCGAGATGGCGTGGCTGATGGACGAATACTCTAAAACAAAAGGCTCTACGGTGCATGCGGTGGTCACAGGCAAGCCGCTGGTGCTGGGCGGTTCGCTGGGCCGCGTGGAGGCCACGGGGCGCGGGGTGATGGTGTCGGCGATGGCGGCGATGGAGAAACTGGGCATGGATCCGAACAAATCGACTGCCGCCGTGCAGGGCTTTGGCAACGTGGGTGCCTGGGCGGCCAAACTGATGGCGGAGCGTGGCGTAAAAATCCTGGGCATCAGTGACGTGAGCGGCGCCTACTGGAACGACAGCGGCATCGACATTGACGGGGCCATTGAGTACAAGAACGGGCACAACGGCCGCCTGGAGGGCTACAGAGGCGCGGAGCAAATGGACCCGGCCGAACTGCTGACTTCCAGGGTGGATGTGCTGGTGCCCGCTGCCGTGGAGGACGTGATCACGATCCACAACGTGGACCGGATACAGGCCCGCCTGATTGTGGAGGGAGCCAACGGCCCGACGTCTTACAAAGCCGACAGCATCATCAACGAGAAAGGCATCATGGTGGTGCCGGACATCCTGGCGAACTCCGGCGGGGTAACGGTATCGTACTTTGAGTGGGTGCAAAACCGCATGGGCTTTAAATGGACACTGCAGCGCGTAAACGAGCGGGCCGAGCGCATCATGAACGAGGCCTTTGAGCGCGTGTATGCCGCTTCACAGAAATATAACGTACCGATGCGCATCGCGGCCTATATCGTGGCAATCGACAAGGTGGCGATGACGTATAAGTACCGTGGCGGCTTCTAACACGTAAATTTTTACAACAATAAACGTAAGTTTATTATTTTTGAAGCAGAAACATGGCCCATTCATTTTTAAGGAATGGGCTATTGCTGAATGGAAGGCGCCTGCGGGTAACATAACTACGGATGAAGATTCATAAAGAAGGACGGAGAATTCTATTTTTTTTGCTGTTGATTTTGCTGGTGCTCAACCTGTTGCTCTATAACTTTAATGCAGACAACAACACCTTCAACAAAATCTTCTCAGCTGTTTCCGCCGTCCTGTTCCTGTTGATTCTTCAGTTTTTCCGCAGCCCGTACCGCAACCTGCTGCTGCACGAAGACCTGCTCACGGCCCCTGCCGACGGCAAGGTGGTGGTGATTGAGGAGGTGGATGAACCCGAATATTTCAAAGGCAGGCGCAAGCAGATCTCCATCTTCATGTCGCCCATCAACGTACACATCACGCGCAACCCGGTGTCGGGCATTGTCAAATATTTCAAGTACCACCCTGGCAATTACTTCGTGGCCTGGCACCCGAAATCGAGCACGCAGAACGAGCGCACCACGGTGGTGGTAGAGTCTACGGCTGGTCCGGAGGTGCTTTTCCGCCAGATTGCCGGTGCCATGGCGCGCCGTATCGTGTGGTACGTGAACGAGGGGGACGAGGTAAGCCAGGGCGAGGAGTTCGGCTTCATCAAGTTCGGCTCCCGGGTAGACGTGTTCGTGCCGCTGGATACGGAGATTAAAGTGGAACTGGGGCAGAAAACCAAAGGCGGCCAGACCGTTATTGCCCAACTGAAAACCGCACCACCGACGTTCTTCGGATAGGTATATAGAGGCAAGGGAATCATATATGGCAAGGCCGCTGCAGAAACATCTGCAGCGGCCTTGCCATAAAAGGGCCTCGCGCACGAAGACCTCGCAGCGTGCGCAGCTCCTGCGAGCGTCTGGTATATATAGCTTCAGCCCTTGATGTAGACACTCGCGGGACCTTCGGACACCGCGAGGTCAGCGAAAATGTGGTCGGCGAAAACTAATACCAGCTTGCCACCAGTTGCATCAGTTGCTCCAGGTAGCGTTTGTCCACTTCGTCAAAGTCGTTCAGCTTGTCGCTGTCTATATCCAGCACCAGCTTTACCTCACCGTCTTTTATAACCGGCACCACAATCTCGGACTTGGAGTCGCCGCTGCAGGCTATATGGCCGGGGAAGGCCTCTACGTCTGGTACAATGATGGTCTCGTGTCGGGTATAACTGGCGCCGCACACGCCTTTGTGGTAGGGGATGCGGGTACAGGCCACCGGCCCCTGAAACGGCCCCAGCACCAACTGCTGCTCTTTATTGAAGTACACGCCCACCCAAAAGAAGCCAAACCCCTGCCGGAGGGCGGCCACCAGGTTGGAGATGTTGGCAATCAGATCTGTTTCGCCGCTTACGAGCGCTTCGATCTGCGGTAGGAGAGCCTTATATTTTTCCTCTTTGGGGAGGCTCGCATCTATCAGAAGGGATTCTGCCATGGGCTAATTTTGAGTGACTGAATTGAATAATTAAATATGGGGTCGGTTAGTGTTAGACTGAAAAAGTTTTCCGTCTAACGTCTTGTGTCTAAAATCTAACGTCTGACGTAGTGAAACAACTGGTCGGGGCCTAAAGTTTGCGCCTGCTGTAGGTGGCCATATATCATGGCGGGCGCTTTGATGCCGCCGCCCAACGTTATATGCCTGCTCTTCAGCACGATGGCCTCGTCCCAGAGGTTGGCCTGCAGCAGGCTTTCGAGCAGAAACGTGCCGCCCTCCACCATCACCGAGAGCACGTTGCGCCGGTGCAGGTCCTGCATGAGCTGGGGGAGCAATGGCTCCTGCTCCTGAAGCTGCACAAAATCCAAATTCTCCACGGCCTCCTGCTTCCGGTAGTTATATACCACGGTCGGGTGGCTTCCGTCGAACAGGTGCAGGTGCCCGGGCAGCAGCAGGTTTTTGTCTATCACCACACGCAAAGGGCTTCTGCCGCCCCAGAGGCGGGTGTTCAGGCGCGGGTTATCGTATAGTGCGGTGCGGCTGCCGATCATAATAGCCTGCTCCTCAGATCGCCATTTATGCACCACCCGCTGCGCCAGTTTTCCGCTGATCTGCTCCTGCCGGTAATCGGCGGCGGCTATATAGCCGTCAGCGGTCTCCGCCCATTTTAACAGTATGTAGGGCCGCTTTTGCGCATGGAAGGTGAAGAAGCGTTTGTTCAGGTCCAGTCCGTCCTCCTCCAGCACACTCACTTTCACCTGCGCACCCGCCTCAATCAGCTTTTGGATGCCGCGTCCCGCCACCAGTGGGTTCGGGTCGGTGTTGCAGATCACCACATCCTTCACGCCGTGGCTGAGGAGCAAATCGGCGCAGGGCGGCGTTTTCCCGTAGTGTGAGCAGGGTTCCAGCGTCACATATACCCGGCTTTCCGGCAGCAGGCTTTTGTCCTCCACGGCAGCGATGGCGTTCACCTCGGCATGCGGCCCGCCGTAGTTCTGGTGCCAGCCCTCGCCGATAATCTGCCCGTCGTACACCACCACGCAACCCACCATCGGGTTGGGGTAGGTGAAGCCGCTGCCCAGGCGGGCAAGCTCCAGTGCGCGGCGCATATATAGTTCGTCGGAGGAGGCCATGAGTTAATTATGAGTTACGAGTTTCGAATGGGAAGGCATGGATAAATTGCTGCATGGTTAAATGGTTGATTGTTAAATCCTAGTATATGGGGGCTGGTTCAGCAACTACTACAGCTTGGCACGCACGTCCTGTTCAATCTACGGACCAGCAACATAACCATCAGGCCATTTAACAATCAGCAACCAACAACCAGCAATCAAACGGCAGCGGCAATACCACGAGAGCCGTGTTCCACACACTGACCCGGAACTCCTGATTCGGAACTCGAAACTCTAACCACTACTTTTGCAAAGATATCTAAATTGTAAAGAAAGAACAGGCGTGGCGACTATCCAGGAAATGCAGCAGTACATCCGGCAGAGCATACAGGCGGCGTACCCGGAGCCGGAGGCGGGCGCGGTGGCACAACTGGTGCTGGAGCAGGTGTTGGGGCAGTCGCGGGGGCAGCTGCGCCTGAACCGGCAGGAGGCGGTGAGCGAGGCGCAGGAGGCATATATAAACGCAGCGGTGGCGCGGCTGCAGCAGCAGGAGCCGGTGCAGTATGTGCTGGGCGTGGCGCACTTCTACGGGCTGGACCTGCGGGTGGATGAACGGGTGCTGATCCCGAGGCCGGAGACGGAGGAACTGGTGGACCTGGTGCTGAAGGAGCACAAGGGGCGGCAGGGACTGCGGGCGCTGGACATCTGCACCGGGAGCGGCTGCATTCCGCTGGCGCTGGCGGCCAACCTGCCGGGTGCGGCTATATATGGCCTGGAGGTGTCGGAGGGGGCGCTGGAGGTGGCCAGAGCCAACGCGGCCATATATAAGCTGCCGGTCACGTGGCTGCAGCAGGATATCTTTGAGCCGGTACAGGGAATTGCTGCCGGTTCGATGGACATCATCACCAGCAACCCGCCCTACGTGCTGGAGACGGAAAAGCAGCAGATGCGCCTGAATGTGCTGGAGTACGAGCCGCACCTCGCCTTGTTTGTGCCCGACGCCGATGCGTTGAAGTATTACCGCAGGATTAGCGAAGTTGCCCTAGAATTTCTGAAAGATGGCGGCAATTTGTACTTTGAGATAAACGAGCGCTACGGAGAGCAGGTGCGGGACCTGTTGCTGCAGGCCGGTTTCCCGGCGGCCGCCGTGGTGCAGGACCTGTTCGGCAAGGACCGGATGGTGCGGGCGGTGAAATAACCTGTCAACCTAAAGTATGGGTTCGATAAAAGGTTGTGTGTAAGGCGCAAATATATAACTTTGTACTTTTAGAGCACCGGCTTGGGAGCCAGCGCTTTGTGTACTGCAGGGAAAAGTGCAACATGCTTTCTGCAGCACGGCGTATATATGAAATCAGGCTTAACAACTAAATTTTAGCGCTTTGGCAAAAGAAAAAATACTGGTGACCGGCGGCGCGGGCTACATCGGCTCGCATACGGTGGTGGAACTGGCAGAGGCAGGCTACGAGCCTGTGATTGTGGATAATTTCTCTAATTCGGAGGAGCGCGTGCTGGATGGGATTGCGGCCATCCTGGGCCGGAGTATTCCCTGCCACCACATCGACTGCACCGATGCCGCCGCCCTGCGCGGCGTGTTCGAGCAGGAGCAGAACATTGCCGGTGTCATTCATTTTGCGGCCTACAAAGCCGTGGGGGAGTCGGTGGAGCAGCCGCTGAAGTACTACCACAACAACGTGGGCTCGCTGGTGACGCTGCTGCAGGTGATGGAGGCGTTCAAGGTATATAATCTGGTGTTTTCTTCATCCTGCACGGTATATGGCATTCCGGAGCAGCTGCCCGTAACGGAGCAAACCCCGGTGCAGAAGGCCAACTCGCCCTACGGCAACACCAAAAAAGTCTGCGAGGAGATTCTGACAGACCTGGCAAACAGCGGCAACAGCAGCACTAAGAGCATTGCGCTGCGCTACTTTAACCCTATCGGGGCGCACCCGACCGCGAAAATCGGGGAACTGCCGCTGGGCGTGCCGAGCAACCTCGTGCCGTTCATCACCCAGACTGCCGCAGGCATCCGCGAGCAACTCACCATCTTCGGCAACGACTACGACACGGCAGACGGCACCAACGTGCGGGATTATGTGCACGTGGTGGACCTGGCGAAGGCGCACGTGGCGGCGGTGGAGCGCATGCTGCAGGGCAAGGTGAAGGACATCGAATTCTTTAACGTGGGAACCGGCCGGGGCAACACGGTGCTGGAGGCCGTGCAGGCTTTCGAGCGCGCCACCGGTGTAAAGCTCAACTACAAAATAGGCCCGCGCCGCGCCGGTGATGTGCCGAAGATATATGCCGACGTGACCAAGGCCACCGAGGTACTCGGCTTCAAGACCAGCAGCACGCTGGAAGAAGCCATGAAAAGCGCCTGGGACTGGCAACTGTCCCTTCAGAAAGATAAATAACCAATACAAGCATGAAAATATTGATTACGGGCGGAGCCGGGTTTATCGGGTCGCATGTGGTGCGTTTGTTTGTGAACAAGTACCCCAGCTACCAGATCTTCAACCTCGACAAGCTCACTTACGCCGGAAACCTGGCGAACCTGACGGATATAGAGGAAAAGAAGAACTACACGTTCCTGAAAGGCGACATCGTGGACGCTGCCTATATAGAAAGCATCTTCAGCGAGTACGGGTTTGATGCCGTGATACACCTGGCGGCAGAGTCGCATGTGGACCGCTCCATTACCGACCCGCTGGCGTTCGTGCAGACGAACGTGATCGGCACGGTAAACCTGCTGAACACCGCCCGCCAGCACTGGGCCGCCAACCTGCAGGATCATCTGTTTTACCATATCTCCACTGACGAGGTATATGGCTCGCTGGGCGAAGAAGGACTTTTCACGGAGGAGACCGCCTACGACCCGCGCTCGCCTTACTCAGCCTCCAAAGCCAGCTCCGACCATTTTGTGCGTGCCTGGTACCACACCTACGGCCTGCCGGTAAAAATCTCGAACTGCTCGAACAACTACGGTCCGAACCACTTCCCTGAGAAGCTGATTCCGCTGGCCATCAACAACATCCAGCACGAGCGCCCGGTGCCGGTATATGGCAAAGGCGAGAACGTGCGCGACTGGCTGTATGTGATTGACCATGCCCGCGCCATTGATGTGATCTTCCATGAGGGGAAGGTGGGCGACACCTACAACATCGGCGGCGTGAACGAGTGGAAGAACCTGGACCTGATCGAGCTGCTCTGCGACCAGATGGACGAGAAACTGGGCCGTGAGAAGGGGCACTCGCGCAAACTCATCACCTTCGTGAAAGACCGGGCCGGACACGACCTGCGCTACGCCATCGACTCCTCCAAACTGATGGACGAACTCGGCTGGAAACCCTCTGTCACGTTTGAGGAAGGCCTCAGCAAAACCGTGGATTGGTACCTGCAGCACAAGGAGTGGCTCGAGAACGTGACCTCCGGCAACTACCAGCGCTACTACGAGCAGCAGTACGTTAGCCGCTAAAGCCGCTGAAAGGCGGCAATGGTTAATTGCTATATTGCTGATTGTTAAAAAAGCGATCAGCAAGAGATATAAGTATATAGTTGTTGGTAGTTGATGGCTTTGAAGACAATCAACAACCAGCAAGCAACAATCAAGAAATGAAAGGAATCATATTGGCCGGAGGCTCCGGCACCCGTTTACACCCCCTGACCATTGCGGTGAGCAAGCAGCTGATGCCGGTCTATGACAAGCCGATGATTTACTATCCGCTGTCTACGCTCATGCTGTCTGGCATCAAGGACATCCTGATCATCTCGACGCCGCACGACCTGCCGCTGTTCGAGCGGCTTCTGGGCGACGGCAGCCATATAGGCTGCAGTTTCAGCTACGCCGTGCAGGAGGAGCCAAACGGGCTGGCGCAGGCCTTCGTCATCGGGGAGGAATTTATTGGCGGCGATAAAGCGGCGCTGATACTGGGCGACAATATCTTTTACGGGTCGGGTATGAGCAAGCTGCTGCAGGCCAATAATGATCCGGACGGCGGGGTGGTGTTTGCCTACCACGTGCACGATCCGGAGCGCTATGGTGTGGTGGAGTTTGATGAGCATAACGTAGCCGTATCGATAGAGGAGAAGCCTAAGGAGCCAAAATCCAGCTTCGCGGTGCCGGGGCTGTACTTCTACGATAACGATGTGGTGGAGATCGCCAAAAACCTGCAGCCAAGCCCGCGTGGCGAATATGAAATCACGGATGTGAACAAAGAGTACTTACGACGAGGCAAACTGAAAGTGGGCATTCTGGACCGGGGCACCGCCTGGCTGGACACGGGCACCATCGTGTCGCTGATGCAGGCGGCCACCTTTGTGCAGGTGATCGAGGAGCGGCAGGGCCTGAAGATCGGCAGCATCGAGGAGGTGGCTTATCGCATGGGTTTTATCAACGCGGAGCAACTGCAGCGCGTGGCCGAGCCCCTGCGCAAGAGCGGCTACGGCGAATACCTGCTGCAAATTCTGAAGTAGATTTTATATATGAATTAGGTTTCATATATAAACCATGTATAAGACGAGGCCCGGCTGAGAAAACTTAGCCGGGCCTCGTCTTTTCAATTGATAATGATGCCCAGTAGCAGTCCTGTCAGGATAAGCACAGGCGCGGGTATTTTGGTGAAGAGGAGCAGGCAAAACGTGGCCACCACAATGCCGAAGTTCAGGGGCGTGTTCTCGATGGGGTGATAGAGCTGTATGGCCGCCGCTACCACCATGCCCGAACTCACGGCGCTGATTCCTTCCAGCGAGGCCCGCACCACCCGGTATTTCTTCAGGCCGTCCCAAAACCGGATAACGAAGAAGATGAGAAAAGTGCCCGGCAGGAAAATGCCGACGGTCGCCACAAAAGAGCCCAGCAACTGGCCCGGCAGGCCGAACTTCCGCATCGCCAGGCTGCCGACGAAGGAGCAGAAAGAGAAGGTGGGTCCCGGCAGGGCCTGCACAATGGCGTAGCCCGACAGGAACTCCTCCCCGGTGAGGTAACCTTTAAAGTCCACAAACTCGGTGAAGAGCAGCGGAATGAGCACCTGCCCGCCCCCAAACACCAGGCTTCCGTTCCGGTAAAAGTTCTCGAACAACCTGACCGGCAACGAGGAGGTCGTGGCACCCAGCACCGCCGCCGTTACCAACACCCCCACAAACAATATGAAATTGGCCCACTGGATGTGCAGCTTCTTGTCTTTTTCGAGCGGGTGCTGCTTAAAGCGCAGGGCCGTGACCGCGCCGCCCGCAAGCAGCATCACCGGAAACACCCACGGAGAGGAGAAGAAATACACCAGGATAGCCGAAATCACCATCAGCACAATGGCCGTTTTTGTCGTCACCACTTTCAGGCTGATGACATAGGCGGCGTAGGCCACAAAACCCACGGCCATGGGTAGGATAATCCGCAGGAACTCCAGGGACATGCCCTGCTGCTGCAGGTAGGAGATGCCGATGGCCGCCAGCGCCATAATGGTGGCGGCAGGCGTTATCCAGACAAGCAGCGTAAGGTACGCCAGGTTCGGCCCCCCGATCTTAAAGCCGATGGCCGTGATGGTTTGGGTGGAGGTGGGGCCGGGCAGGATCTGGCACAGGGCGTTCAGCTCTATCAGTTCCTTCTCCGTCAGGTAGCGGCGCTTGTCTACCAGTAGCTTGAACATCATGGCAATGTGCGCCTGCGGCCCCCCGAAAGCTGTGAGGGCCAGAATCAGGACATCCCTGAGAAAGATATAGTAGCGCAGGCTCATGTAGCATAAAAGTAAAAAAAGAGAGACAGGTTTTAGCTATCTCTCTTTTTAAAGTTTCAGGCAGCGCCTTTATGCTTTTTTCAGGCCGAGTTCTATGAGGCGCTCGTTCAGGTACTCCCCGGCGGTGGCGTCAGGGTAGGCTTTGGGGTTTTGCGCATCGATGCAGCTCTCCAGGCAGGTCAGGTCCATTTCGGAGCGCGGGTGCATGAAGAACGGGATGGAGTAGCGGGAGGTGTTCATCAGCTCGCGCGGCGGGTTCACCACCCGGTGGATGGTCGACTTCAGCTTGTTGTTGGTGAGGCGCGCCAGCATGTCGCCCACGTTTACCACCACCTGCTCGGGCAGGGCCGTAATCGGAATCCACTTGCCGTCGCGGCGCAGCACCTGCAGGCCGTCGGCGCTGGCGCCCATCAGCAGCGTGATCAGGTTGATGTCGCCGTGCTCGGCGGCGCGCACCGCATCGGCGGGCACACTGTCCGGGTCTTCAATCGGGAAGTAGTGGATGGGGCGCAGAATGCTGTTGCCGTTGTGTACTTTGTCGTCAAAGTAGCTCTCCTCCAGGCCCAGGTTGATGGCGATGGCCTTCAGCACTTGCTTGCCGGCCGCCTCCAGTTTGCGGTAAGCCTCCAGCGTCACCTCTCTGAAATCTGCTATCTCTTTCGGAAAGATGTTCTCCGGGTACTCGTCCTTAATCGGGTCGTTGTCCGTCACCTCCTGGCCCACGTGGTAGAACTCTTTCAGGTCGCCGGTGTTGCGGCCTTTGGCGTGCTCCTTGCCCTTGCCCACATAGCCGCGCTGGCCTGCCAGTCCCGGCACCTCGTACTGTTGCTTCACCTCGTCGGGCAACGCAAAAAATGCCCTGGTGGCGGCATACAGTTTTTGGGTCAGTTCATCACTCAACCCGTGGTTGCGCAGCGCGATGAAGCCGATATTCTGGTACGCATCGCTCAGCTGCCCCACAAACCTTGCCCTTCGCTCCGCGTCACCCGATGTAAAATCAGCCAGGTCCAGCGAAGGAACCTCCTCAAACAAAATCTCGCTCATATAGTAAAAACTGTATACTTTTTTGTAACTTATACGTAGATCGCAATATACGGAAAAATTAAAACCGCTAAATTAGCCCTGTCGCTAACTAAACCCAAAATTGATGAGAAAAACGTACTTGCTTCTGGCCTCGGCCCTGATGGTTGGATTCACCGCCTGTGACACTGCCCGGCAGACGCAGGATGTAGAAACACAGACTCCTGTGGCTCCGATTAACGAGGGTCCGATACCGGCTGGCGCTGTAATGAACAAAAACGGACTGAGTGTTTTTGCCTTCAACAACTCGCAGAATTACCCGGAGTCGCAATTGCGCCTGAACGTGCCTGCCGCAGGAAGCGTGGTGGAGCCTGGGCCTGTGCAGTTCGACTATACCCTGTCTAACTACCAACTAACGCGCATGACGCCGCACTCCAATGCCGAGCACCTGGCCAACTCGCAGCAGGGGCAGCACATCCACAACATCGTGGACAATGAGCCGTACACCGCGCACTACGAGACAGAGTTTACGAAAGAGATGAAAGAGGGAGAGCACGTAATTCTGTCGTTCCTGTCCCGCTCCTACCACGAGAGCCTGAAGCACGAGGGCGCGTACGACCTGCGCAAGGTTACGGTAGGCCGCCCCACCGAAAGCCTGGAATTCGACCTGTCGACCCCGCACATGTTCTACAGCCGACCCAAGGGCGAGTATGTAGGCAAGGATGCGGAGCAGATCATGCTGGACTTTTACCTCGTGAACACAGACCTTTCCGCCACGGGAAATAAAGTGAGGGCCACCATCAACGGCACCGAGTTTATGCTGGACAGATGGTTGCCCTATAGCATACAAGGTCTACCGATGGGCGAGAACACCATACAACTGGAACTGGTGGATAGCAGCGGCAACGTGCTGCCGGGCCCATACAACAGCGTGACGCGCACCTTCACACTGAAGCCCGCGGCTTAAGTTGTTCATTTTTATATATAGCAGAACGCCCACGTTAGACAGAATTCTGGCGTGGGCGCTCTGCTATATATGGCTTTGAGTGTTGCAGCTATATATAGCTCGCAGGAGAAGGCATATGTGCCTGCTGGGGTTTGGTGGCAGGGGATAATTTTAAAGTGATGGAGGGGAATTTAGAACTTGCTATATAGGGCCTTAAATAAAAGCACGATATTACTGTCTATTATATGGGAGAGCTTCATTGCGTTTTTTGTCCCTGCATTTCAAAAAGCTATTTCGGAATCAGATTATACTTTATTTAAACATATGAAACACCTGAAGATCACGCTGCTCCTGGTCATGCTTCTGGGCGTGAGCCCCTTCCTGCTTCTCAGCGCCGGTGCCTCCAAGGCTCAGAAACTGCGGCATGCGGTGGCTTTTAAGTTTAAACCCGAAGTTACCCCCGAGCAGATGAAGAAAGCTACGGAAGACTTCCATGCCTTGAAGGGAAAAGTGCCCCAGATACTAGAATTTGAGGGAGGACCGGATGTGGCCTTCCAGAAGAAGCGTGGAGGGTTTACCCACTGCTTTATTGTTACAGTGAGGGATGAGGAGGCGTTGGCAGCCTATGGGGCCCACCCAGACCACCAAGCCTTCAGCAAGTCTGTGGATCCGCTGCTGGCAGAAGTCATGGTGGTGGACTATTGGGCAGAGTAAGCAAAAGATTAACAGCAGGGGATGCCGCTGCCTCTGTTTGGGTGCAGCAGCATCCCCTGCTGTTGTCTACTCCCGCGGCTTGTTCGCGCCTCCCTGCCCCGGACTGGCGATGGAGTTGCGCATATCGGTGTCGGACTGGATGTTCTGCATGCGGTAGTAGTCCATAATGCCCAGGTGTCCACTGCGGAAAGCGGCGGCGATGGCCTGCGGCACTTCCACCTCCGCCTGAATTACGTTGGCACGCGCTTCCTGCGCCTTTGCCTTCATTTCCTGCTCCACGGCCACCGCCATAGCGCGGCGCTCTTCGGCTTTGGCCTCGGCCACGCGCAGGTCAGCCCCGGCCTGGTCTATCTGCAGTTTCGCCCCGATGTTCTCGCCCACATCGACGTCCGCGATGTCGATGGAGAGGATTTCGTAGGCGGTGCCCGCATCCAGGCCTTTCTGCAGCACCAGTTTTGAGATCATGTCGGGGTTTTCCAGCACGCTTTTGTGCGAGATAGAGGAGCCAATGGAAGTGACGATGCCTTCCCCCACCCGGGCCAGGATGGTCTCCTCGCCAGCGCCGCCTACCAGTTGGTTTATGTTGGCGCGCACCGTCACACGGGCCTTCGCAATCAGTTGGATGCCGTCCTGCGCCACGGCGGCCACATTGGGCGTGTTAATCACCTTCGGGTTCACGGAGGTAGTGACGGCCTCGAACACATTGCGGCCTGCCAGGTCTATGGCGGTGGCCTGCTTGAAAGACAGCGGGATGTTTGCCTTGTCCGCAGAAATCAGCGCTTTGATGACAGTTGGCACATTGCCGCCCGCCAGGTAGTGCGTCTCCAACTCGGTTGTCGTCAGGTCGATGCCAGCTTTGGTGGCGTTAATCATGGAGTTGACAATAAGGCTCGGCGGCACTTTCCGGATGCGCATGAACACCAGTTCCGCCAGGCCAACCTTCACGCCGGAGAAAAGCGCGGTGATCCAGAGGCTGATCGGCACGAAGTACAGGAAGATGACCAGGGCTACTATGACGCCTGCAATAATCAGCAATACGGACAGGTTTTCCATCTGTGTTTAGTTAGGAGATAGGTTCTACTATAATTTTATTCTGCTCCAGGCGGATGATGCGGACAGCGGCATTGGGCGCAACGAACTCACCACGGGTCTGTACCTCGTGCGGACGGTCGGCAAACAGCGCAGTGCCCTGCGGGCGCAGCGCCGACACGGTTCTCCCCTCTTCGCCTACCTGCAGCATATGGGGAGAGTCCTCATTCACATAGCTGCGGTTCCGGTCTTTCAGGGCAAACTTCGACCAACTATCGGAGCGGAAGCTGTAGACAAAGGCTGTTATACCTGCCAGTACCGAGATGGCCAGGATGATGTGCCCGATGGTGGTGCCGAGGGCAGCATAGCCGATCCAGATGCCGATGGCGGCGAGGATGAAACCAAGTATGCCCACCACGGTAGTGCCCGGCACGAAAACAAGCTCCACCACCACCAGCAGCAGGCCAATACCGATGAGCAATAAAACCGTGATCCAATCCAGTAGCATAGGGCAGGGAGCTTATATAGGTAAATATAGTGATTTAGAATTACGAATTACGAATTACGAATTACGAATTCTCAGCTTTGGGCAATCTTTGTCTGTGGGAGAAGCCCTGTATAAACAGCGCCGCCTCCGGTGCAGGAGGCGGCGCTGTTTATACAGGTTGTATATAGCCGGTGCTATCGCCGCTCATGGGAGACGATAAACGAACAACGGCCATCAATACGCTTTGGCGAAATACACGCGCTGCCTGCTTGGCTTGCCTGTCAGCATGTCCACGCCTTCCTCCTCCTCCGTGTCGAGGGCGATGCAGCGGATAGTGGCTTTTGTCTCTTCCTTGATGCGCTCCTCCGTTTCCGGGGTGCCGTCCCAGTGTGCCAGCACGAAGCCGCCTTTATTCTCCAGCACCTCTTTAAACTCCTCATAAGTGTCTACCCGGGTGGTGTGCTCCTCGCGGTAGTTCAGGGCTTTGCTGTAGATGTTCTGCTGTATCTCGTCCAGCAGAGCGGGTATATAAGCAGCGAGGGTGTCGAAGGCCTGCGTGCTCTTCTCCTTGGTGTCGCGGCGGGCCACTTCGGCGGTGCCGTTCTCCAGGTCGCGGGCGCCGATGGCCAGGCGCACCGGCACGCCCTTCAGCTCCCACTCGGCAAACTTAAAGCCGGGGCGCTCGGTGTCGCGGTCATCAAACTTCACGCTGATGCCTCTGGCCTCCAGTTCCTTCTTCAGGCCGTTCACCTTCTCGCTGATTTGCGCCAGTTGCTCCTCGCCTTTATATATGGGCACGATGACCACCTGGATAGGGGCCAGTTTTGGAGGCAGCACCAGCCCCTCGTCGTCGGAATGCGCCATCACGAGCGCGCCCATCAGGCGCGTGCTCACGCCCCACGAAGTGCCCCACACATGCTCCAGGCCACCGTCTTTCGTAGCAAATTTCACATCAAAAGCTTTGGCGAAGTTCTGGCCCAGGAAGTGTGAGGTGCCTGCCTGCAAAGCCTTTCCGTCCTGCATCATGCCTTCAATACAGTAGGTGTCCAGGGCGCCGGCAAAGCGCTCGCTTGGCGTCTTGACGCCCCGTATCACAGGCAGGGCGATGTACTGCTCCGCGAAGGTGGCGTATACCTCCATCATCTGCTTTGTCTCGGCAATGGCTTCTTCGGCGGTGGCGTGCGCGGTGTGGCCCTCCTGCCACAGGAACTCGGCCGTGCGCAGGAACAGGCGCGTGCGCATCTCCCAGCGCACCACGTTGGCCCACTGGTTTATCAGCAGGGGCAGGTCGCGGTAACTCTGTATCCAGTTTTTGTAGGTGCTCCAGATAATGGCCTCCGAGGTGGGGCGCACAATCAGCTCTTCCTCCAACCGGGCGTTCGGGTCCACGCGTAGCTTACCAGCGTTGTCAGGGTCGGTCTGCAGGCGGTAGTGGGTTACCACAGCGCACTCCTTGGCAAAGCCCTCGGCGTTCTGCTCCTCGGCCTCAAACAGGCTCTTGGGCACAAACAGCGGGAAATAGGCATTCTGGTGGCCTGTGGCCTTAAACATATCGTCCAGCACGCGCTGCATCTTCTCCCATATCGCATAGCCATAGGGCTTGATGACCATACAGCCGCGCACGGCGGAATTCTCAGCCAGTCCTGCTTTCTTTACCAGTTCATTGTACCACAGTGAGTAGTCCTCGCTTCTCTTAGGTAGCCCCTTGCTCATAATTTAAAACTCTTTTTGGTATATACCGCTTATCGTTAACGCGTTTGGAATAGATTTTGCTATATTAAGTATATAAAGCATCATATCATTCTGGCGTAAAATTACGTTAATATATTACACTATAAATAAGGATTTGCGCCATTGTGTGGTTATCTTTGATATAGCTCTAACTTAAGGGGTTCTTTACAGCACTAGCCATGAAAAAATATACCTTACTTACGATAGCCCCCGCCCTTGCGCTGCTAGCGGTGGGCTGCAGCAGCCCTGTAGCGATGCAGTCTACGGAGTACGACGACATGTACTACGGCGCATCCGACAAAACGGAGTACGTGCAGACGCAGGAGGCTACGGCTTCGTCGGGCCAGGAGTACCAGCAGCGCGGGGAGCCTGCAGAGGAGGCGCTTGCTGAAGGCGAGGTGCTGAACCCGGAGTATGCAGGCAGCGAAGCCGCCGTGAACAACTATTACACCGAGGAATACTACGACGGGCGTTCGTATGACCCGCGCGACAACTGGTACCAGCCGAACTACTCGTTCGTGGACCCTTACTGGGGATCGGCGTACTCGCCGCGCATGGCCAGCTACGCGTACTACGACCCCTTCTACGACCCTTTCTTTGATGATCCGTTTTCCTACAGCTCTTTCCGCCGCAACCCCTACTGGAACAACGGCCTGCGCCTTAGTGTGAGCTACGGGCTGGGCTGGGGCAGTGGCTTCTACAACCACCCGTACAGCAACTGGTGGCCCGGCAGCTACGGATACGGCCTCTATAACGGCTACCGCCACGGCTACTACAATGGCCTGCATAACGGCTACTATGCCAGCAACCCCTACGGCTATTACGACCGCCCGGTGATCATAACCAACCCGGTGCGTGTGCAGAACCGCCCGCGCGACTCGCGTAGCACTGTGGTTACCGAACGATCTTCTGTAGCAGGCAGGCCAGCCAGAGGCAATGTGTACGAAGGCGAAAGCAGGGGAGGCCGACAGGCTGCCACCAGAGGAGAGGCAGCAACCTCTCCGACAAACTCGCAGGAAAGCAAGGCCAGCCTCGAAAACCGCCCTGCCCGCCCAAGCCGCACCATCGAAAGCCGCCAGCGCCGCACGCAGGAGCCTGGGGTGGAAAGAAGCCAGGAGCAGCGACGCGAGGTAGTGCCCGCCCGTACAGAGCGTCCGGAGCGCCGCAGCACCCGCACTCAGGAGTTCCGGCAGGAGCGGCAGCAGGAGCAGCGCACATTTGAAAGCCGCCCGGACCGCACCTACGAAAGCCGTCCAGCGCGCTCTACCTTTGAGAGCCGTCCGGCGCCCTCCAGCAGCCCGGCGCAGCAAAGCAGCGGTTCATCCGGTGGTGGTCGTCCTCGTCGAGGCAACTAACAGCAATTCATTAAAAAGCTCAACCGAACATATATGAAAAAGATAGTTTTGGCCAGCCTGGCGTTCGCGCTGGGCTGGAGCGGAACTGCTTTTGCTCAAACCGAGGTGGATGCCCTGCGCTACTCTCAACTGGGCGTGGCAGGCTCCGCACGCACACAAGGACTGGGAGGCGCACAAACAGCTTTAGGCGCTGATGTATCAAACCTGGCAGGCAACCCCGCTGGTATTGGGATGTTCCGCCGCTCGGAGTTCAGCATTACCCCGGCTTTGCAATACAGCATTTCAGAGGCTACCGCAAACCAGGCAACGCAGTCCGACGAGCGCAACCTGCTCACTATTCCGCAGGCGGGCCTCATCCTCTCGAACCGCAAGGGCGACGAGGACGCCAGCGACTGGCGCGGCCTGAACTTCGGGATAGGCTTCACGCGGCTCAACAACTTCAACCAGCGGATCTCCTACCAAAACACCTCCGCCCCGCCCAACACCATTGTAGATTACTTTGCGGAGCGTGCCAACCTGAGGGCCCTGAATGCTGGCGAAACGCTGCAGGAAAGCCTGGATGACGAGTATGACGCCGGTTTCAACACGATAGAGGGCCTGGCCTACGGCAATTACCTGATTGATGTGCTGGAAGACGACCTCGGGCAGTATGCCGAGCCGCTCTATAGCTTAGGCGATATCGCCCAGAGCGAGGAGATCGAGCGCAGGGGGTCGCAGAACCAGATAGACATTGGCGTCGGCACCAGCTACCGCGACCGGATCTATATAGGGGCCTCTGTGGGAATCATAACCACGAACTTTACACAGGAGAGTATTTTCCGCGAGTCAGGCCACTATATAGCTAGCTTTAATGAAGACGGCAGCCCGGATGTGGAAGGAAATTACAGCCTGGAGCTGTACGATAATTTCACCACGCGCGGTGCAGGGGTTAACCTGAAGGTGGGCGTCATTGCCCGGCCCATCGACGCGTTGCGGCTAGGCGCCAGCATCCAGACGCCGACGGCCTTCACCCTGACTGACACGTACCAGCGCTCGCTGTCCTCCACCACGCTCAACCCCGACACCGGCGTGCCGGAAAGTTTTGAAGCCTTTGAGGACCCGGGCGACTTTACCTACCAGCTGACCACTCCGTTCAGGGCTACGGGCGGCGTGGCCGTTTTTCTGGGCAAATATGGCTTCCTGACCGGGGATGTGGAGTACGTGAACTACGCCAGCAGCCGCTTTAAAGAGGATGATGAGTTCGGAACCGGCACAACCGGCTTCTTCACCGATCTGAACGGCAACATCTCCAACACTTACCAGTCGGCGATGAACTACAGGATAGGCGCTGAGGGGCGTTACGAATCGTTCCGGGTGCGCGCAGGCTATGCCCACTCAGGAGACCCTTACCAAAGCGCTGCCCTGGATGGAGCCGTAAACTCCGTTACCGCAGGAGTGGGGGTGCGCCTCCAGAATTGGTATGCCGACCTTGCCTTTGTGAGTAGCAAGAGCGAGAGCCGCTTTTCGCCCTATCGGTTTTCATCCGAGGGCGGGGAGCCTGTAGTGGACCTTAACAACACGCAGAACTCGGTGCTGCTGACGGTGGGCTACAATTTTTAACGGCACCATATATAGAAGCTATATATAAAGATAGAGGCTATATATAAAAGACAGTTCCGGAAGCGGGGCTGTCTTTTTTCTTCCGGCCATATAGGGCGCGGCCGCCGGTCCGGTATATATGGCCGGCACCTATGGCGAAACGATATTATTCCTATAAATTTGATCAGAGAAACCCATATATAAACTGCATGCATCTCAAACTAAAAACGAATTTGCTGACTGCCATGCTGCTTTGCCTTGCTTTTGTGGCGCAGGCGCAGCAGAAAAAGGACCTTACCTTAGAAGACATTTACCAGAAAGGCGCCTTCCGGGCAGAATCGGTTTACGGCGTGAACTGGATGAACGACGGCCGCTACTACAGCTCCACGGTGCCGGACGAAAAGAACAGGGTGTACGACATCGTAAAGTATGACGTGACCACCGGCCAGCCTGTCGCCACCATCATCGAGGGCGAGCGCCTGGTGCCAGCCGGCGGCAACGCCCCCATCCAGTACGACGACTACACTTTTTCTTCGGACGAGCAGAAAGTGCTGTTCTCCACCGACACCGAGCGGATATACCGCCGTTCGTCCAAAGCGGAGTTTTATATATATGACATCGCCTCCCAAAAGCTGACGAAGCTGAGCGACGGCGGCCCGCAGCTATACGCCACGTTCTCGCCGGATGGCAAAAAAGTGGCCTTTGCGCGCGAGAACAACATGTTCGTGACCGACCTGGGCACGATGAAGGAAACGCAGATCACCACCGACGGCAAAACTAACTCCATCATCAACGGGTATGCCGACTGGGTATATGAGGAGGAGTTCTCTTTTGCCAAAGGCTTCCACTGGTCTCCGGACGGGAAGAGGATTGCGTTCTATACCTTCGATGAAACCAACGTGCCGGAGTATAACATGCAGCTGTGGGGCGAGCTGTATCCGCAGGATTACAAGTTCAAGTACCCCAAAGCCGGTGAGGCCAACTCGAAAGTGAAGGTGTCGGTGTATGACGTGAGCAGCGGCAAAACCGTGGAGATGGAAACCGGCAGCGAGGCCGATGTCTATATCCCGCGCATCAAGTGGACCGGCAACCCCAACCTGCTCTCCATCCAGAAAATGAACCGGCTGCAGAACACCCTGGAGATTCTGCATGCCAACGCCAGCACGGGCAAAGCGGATGTGGTGCTGAAGGAAACCAGCAAAACCTATATAGACGTCACCGACGACCTGACCTATCTGAAGGACGGCAAGCACTTCATCCACTCTTCTGAGAAAGACGGCTTCAACCACCTGTACCTCTACAGAATGGATGGCAAGCTGGTGCGCCAGATCACGGACGGCGCGTGGGAGGTAAGCGAGTTTGTGGGGTACGACGAGAAGAGTGACCGACTCTACTATATGTCCACGGAGGTGTCGCCGCTGGACCGCCACTTGTACAGCATCAGCAGCAAGGGCCGGAAAAAAGACCGCCTGACGGAGAAGCCGGGCACGCACGACATCAACATGAGCAATGACTTCAAGTACTACCTCGATTATTACTCCGCCGCCAACACGCCGCCCACAGTAAGCCTGCACACCGCCAAAGACGGCAAGCTGATAAAAGTGCTGGAGGACAACGAGGAGCTCAGAAACACGCTGGCGCAGTACAGCATCTCCAAGAAAGAGTTCTTCACCATTGACCTTGAAAACGGTGCTAAACTGAATGCCTGGATGATCAGACCGGCTGACTTTGACCCGAACAAAAAGTACCCGGTGCTGATGTTTGTATATGGCGGGCCTGGCTCCCAAACCGTGATCAACAGCTGGGGTGGCAGCAATTACCTGTGGCACCAGCTGCTGGCCGACAAAGGTGTAATTGTGGTGAGCGTGGACAACCGCGGCACCGGCGGCCGTGGCGCCGACTTCAAGAAGCTGACTTATGCCAACCTGGGCAAGTACGAGATTGAGGACCAGATCGCGGCGGCCAAGTGGCTGGGTGGGCAGCCGTACGCAGACAAAGACCGCATCGGCATATGGGGCCACAGTTTCGGGGGCTATATGACGCTGCTGGGCCTGGCCAAGGGCGATGGCGTGTTCCGGGCGGGCATATCGGTGGCCCCGGTCACCAACTGGCGCTTTTACGACTCCATCTACACCGAACGCTACCTCAAAACCCCGCAGCAGAACGCCGCCGGCTACGACGAGAACTCCCCGCTGTTCTTCGCCGACCAACTGCAGGGCGACCTGCTGCTGATCCACGGCACCGGCGACGATAACGTGCATTTCCAGAACTCCGTGGCGATGCAGGACGCACTTATCAGCGCCAACAAGCAGTTCGAGAGCTTCTACTACCCCAACCGCAACCATGGCATCGGGGGCGGCATCACCACGCTGCACCGTTTCAGGATGATGACCGACTTCCTGGAGCGCAAGCTGATAAACCCGGACGATGCTGAGGTGAACCAATAAAAAGGCTATATATAAATGAGGAAGGGCAGGCTATATATAGCCTGCCCTTCCTCATTTATATATAGCTTGCCTCCGGGGCTTGCACTACTTGTCTTTTACGCTCCTTGAGGTGAAGAACTTCTGCCCGCGGAGCAGTATTCTCATCCCGTTCCGTCTCAGCGAAATATCAGGCAGCATTTCCTCGTGCTCCTCAATGCCGTGCTTGTAGGTGGCGATGATATCCTTATAAGACAATACTCCGACAATGTTGTTGTCGTCGCTGGACACGACAGGAAGGACGTCTATGTTTTCTTTCGCCATCATCTCCACGGCGGTGCGCAGGCTGCTGTCCGTGGAGACAGAGATGTGCTTGCGCTTGATGAGGCTGCCAATGCTGCTCTCGGGGTTGTGGTGGTGGCTGAACAGGTTGGAAGAGCTCAGGATGCCCTTGAACGCGCCCGCATTGTCGGAGATGATGAAGTAATTGCTGTTGTAGTCCTGCTCCTTGCTGAGCCAGTCGCGCACCTCCTGGATGCTGTTCTCCTCGCTCAGCACCAGCCCGTGTTTGTTGGCGGCCTGTTCCGCCGTTACCTTCTCCAGAATGTCGGGCTCATAGGAATAAGGCGTCTTCACACCCCGGCGGGCTATCTTCTCCGTCATGATGGTGTTTTTCATGATGAAGAAAGAGATGATGTAGGAGGCCGCGCAGGCAGCCAGCAGCGGCAGCAGCGCATTCGCCTGCGAGGTGGACTCCAGAGCGAAGATAATGGACGTGAGCAGTGCCCGGGAAGCCCCCGCAAACATAGCCGACATGCCCACCAGGGCCGCCAGCGGAATCGTGATGCCGGACTCCGGGAAGAAATAAAGGACGGCGCTGCCCAGCAGCGAGCCGGTGGCGCCCCCGATAGTCAGTAAGGGAGCCAGCGTGCCGCCCGAGGTGCCGCTGCCCAACGCAATGGCCCAGGAAAGAAACTTGAGGATGCACAGCGAGAAGATAAGCTGCACCGTCATGTCGCCTGTTAGCAGGTCTGTGATGTTTTCGTAGCCAACGCCCAGGGTGCGCGGCGCGAAGAAACCGATGACACCGACTGCCAGCCCGCCGATGGCCGGCCACCACATCCAGTGGATGGGCAGTTTCTCAAAACCGTCCTCCACATAGTAAACGATCTTGGTCGTCAATACAGAGAGCACACCCATCGCAAGGCCGATGGCGCTGTAATAGGCGAGCGCAATGTTGCTGGGCATTGCAATAATTCCCTCCATCGGAAATACAGGCCCTTCCTCAAAAAGCAGGTGATGCCCTGCCGCGCCCGTAATACAGGCCAGCGCCACCGGGATAATGGAGCGCGGGGAGAACTCGAACAGCAGCAGTTCGATGGCCAGGAAAATGGCTGCGATGGGGGTGCCGAATATGGCCGACATACCGGCGGTGGCACCCGCTGCAAGTAATATCTTACGCTCGTTGTGGGTAATTTTCAGCAACTGCCCCAGGGTGGAGCCCAGCGCCCCGCCCGTCGCAATAATCGGGCCCTCCGCCCCGAAGGGTCCCCCGGTGCCTATGGCGATAGCGGAGGACAGGGGCTTCAGGTACGTGATGGAAGGCTTTATCTTACTTTGGTTCGTGAGCACCTGCTCCATGGCCTCGGGTATGCCGTGCCCCCGGATGGCCTTGGAGCCGTAGAGCGCCATCAGGCCTACAATAAGGCCACCCACGGCAGGTATAATGATTACGTAGAGCCCCAGGTCGTTTGCAGCCGGGCTTATGTATTCAACAGAAAACCGGCCGTAGAAGGCAATGTTGCTGACCAGGTCGATGAGGTAGATGAGCAGTTTGGCGATGCCGCTGATACAGGCGGCAACCAGGATTGCCAGGGCAGAAATTCTGAGTAGTCTTTTTTTGTCCTCGGTTATCCTGGGCCGGATGTTCTCGGATTCCAGCGTTGGCTTTAGCGCGACTGAAACAGGGATACCATTGTTTAAGTTTTTTGCTGATGTCATTAAAGAATTACTGTATGCTGTTGCCACCATTAAGCGGCTGATGTACTCGGGCGGTCGGGTGTTTCCCTGGCCCTACAACGCAAAGGTAATCAAAAGTACGCCAACTGGCAGTGCTTTCAGCAGGAAGAAGTCCCAGTGAGGCCTGATTTTGTGCAAGTTCAGCCTTGCCAATGAAGCACTTATATGTTGGTGCCAGGCTGAGGGCGCGGCTCATGCTCCTGCACGGCACAATTACAGCTTCACGCAAACGTTCTGCGACTCCGTGAAAAAGCGCAGCGCCTCAAAGCCACCCTCACGGCCCACGCCGGAGTTCTTCATCCCGCCAAATGGGGTCCGTAAATCGCGCAGCAGCCAGGTATTGACCCAGATGATTCCAGCGTGTACTTGGTGCGCCACACGGTGGGCACGGGAGAGGTTTTGGGTCCAGATGGTGGCGGAGAGGCCGTAGTCGGTGCAGTTGGCGTAGCGGATAACTTCTTCCTCGGTGTCAAACGGGGTGAGGGTGACGACGGGGCCGAAGATTTCCTCGGTGTTGGTGCGGCAGTCGCAGGGCAGGCCTTCTATCACGGTGGGAGATATAAACCAGCCGTTGGCGCAGCGCCCCGCTACCTGCACCCGGTGTCCTCCTGCCAGGATGGTGCCGCCTTCCTGCTTTGCCAGTGCTATATAGGACAGCACCTTCTGCATATGCCGCTCCGACACGACGGCTCCCTGCACTGTTGCCTCCTCCAAGGGATCGCCCACCGTCATGGCCTTTACCTTCTCCACAAACGCCTCCCGGAACTTTATATATAAAGGGCGCTCGACAAAAATGCGCGAGCCGCAGAGGCAGATCTGGCCCTGGTTGGCAAACGACGACTGGATGGAGGTGTGCAGGGCGTTGTCGAAATCACAGTCGGCGAAGATGATGTTCGGGTTCTTGCCACCCAATTCCAGCGACAGCTTCTTGAATAGGGGAGCCGCCGTGGCCGCGATGGAGCGGCCGGTAGCCGTGCCGCCCGTGAAGGAAATGACCGGCACCTTCGGGTGCGCGACGATGGCCGCACCTACTTTATGCCCGTAGCCGTGCACGATGTTGAGGACACCTGCCGGTAAACCAGCCTCCATGCAGATTTCCGAGAGCAGGTAGGCCGTCATGGGGGTTACTTCCGAGGGCTTCGCTACCACGCAGTTGCCGGCCGCCAGCGCAGGCGCAATTTTCCAGGTGAACAAATACAGTGGCAGGTTCCAGGGCGAGATGCAGCCTGCCACGCCGTGCGGGTGGCGGATGGTGTAATTGATGGCTTCGGTGCCCTCCATATAGTGCGCCTCCGAAGCGAAATGGGGAATGGCGGTGCCGTAAAAGCGCATGTTGCTGCTGGCCCGAGGGATGTCCACCGTCTTCGCCAGTTTCAGCGGCTTGCCATTGTCAGTAGATTCCGCTTCGGCCAGTTGGTCCAGGCACTCGTCTATCAGGTCGGCAATGCGCATCAGAAGCTGTCCGCGCTTTTCGGCAGGCGTTTTCGCCCAAGACGGGAAAGCCGCCTGCGCTGCCAGCACTGCCAACTCCACATCCTGTGCATCCGAGTCGGGGATGAGGCTATATACCTCCCCGGTGGCCGGGTTGTAGTTGTCTATATATTGCCCCGACACAGGTGGGGTTAGCTGGCCGTTGATATAGTTCTGGAGCTTTCTCACTGCGTTCGCAATTAGAAATTAAAAATTAGAAATTATGGGGAAGCGTAACCAGTTCTGGGTCCAACCACCCCAGGACATTTACCTCACACCAGCCCTCTCCTAAAAACAGGAGAGGGTGCTTTAGTTCTACTCCTTCCTTCTGCATAGCAAGCGCCTGCTTATATATGGTTGTATATGCTGGGCTTCATTTACAGCTATATCTTCAACTATAGTCTTTAAAATTAAAGGAGGCAGAACCAGACTCCCCTCCTTGGACAAGGAGGGGCAGGGGTGGTTGGATTACGTTTGCAGAACAATCAACAATCAACAACCACCAATCATATACTCCCCGTCCGCCCCCCGTCCACAGCCAGGCTGACGCCGTTTATATAGGCGGCGGCGGGCGTGGCCAGGAAAGCGGCGGTGGCGGCTACCTCTTCCGGCTCGGCAAAGCGGCGGGCGGGGATAGCGGCTTCCATCTCCTGCTGCACCTCCTCCCGGCTGCGCCCCGACTTTTCGGCCCGGCTCTCCACCAGCGACCAGATGCGGCTGGTTTTGGTGGAGCCCGGGAGTACGTTGTTGACCGTGATGCCAAACTGCCCCAGTTCGTTGGCCATTGTTTTGGCCCAGCTGGCTACCGCGCCGCGCGTGGTGTTCGACACGCCCAAACCTGGAATGGGCTCTTTCACGGAAGTGCTGATGATGTTGATGATGCGCCCGTAGCACGCTTTTTTCATGAACGGCACCACGGCCTGCACCAGTTGGTGGTTGTTGACGAGGTGCATGTTAAACGCCTTCAGGAACTCCTCCGGCTTTGCCTCCAGAATAGGCCCGCCGGGAGGGCCGCCCGTGTTGTTCACCAGGATGTGCATGGCGGCCTGCTCCTGCATATAAGCCTTTAGCTGCCTATATACCTCATCCGGGTTCGAGAAATCGGCCACGATATAATCATGCTGCTGCCCGCCGGTTCGCTCAAGTTCCCCGACTGCTTCTTTCAGCTTTTCTTCGTTACGGGCCACCAGCGTCACGCTGGCCCCCAGGGCTGCCAGTTCCAGGGCCACCGCTTTGCCGATGCCCTGCGTGCTGCCGCACACCATGGCGCGTTTGTTTTTCAGGTCTAAGTTCATAACCTGAATGTACGGAAATCCGCCCAAACCTGTATGGCCTATATAGCTGCGGACGTTGGTGAGGCTACCATTTTCAACTGCTTTTGCGTACCTTCAGGCTAGTAACCAAACGATACAGAACGATGGCCATAACACGACCTTTCAACTTCAAAGCCTGGATAGAGGAAAACCGCCACCTGCTGAAACCGCCCGTGGGCAACCAGCAGGTATATAAAGGCAACGACGATTTTATTGTGATGGTGGTCGGCGGCCCGAACGCCCGCAAGGACTACCACTACGACGAGGGCGAGGAGTTTTTTTACCAGTTGGAAGGCGACATTGTGCTGAAGATCATAGAAGACGGCAAGCCGGTGGATATTCCGATAAAAGAAGGAGAGATTTTCCTGCTGCCGCCCCGCGTGCCGCACTCCCCGCGCCGCCCGGCCAACACGGTGGGGCTGGTGATGGAGCGCTACCGCAAAGCGGGCGAGAAGGACGGCTTCCTGTGGTTCTGCGAAAACTGCGGCAACAAGCTATATGAGGAGTACGCCGACGTGACGGATATAGTGGGGCAACTGCCTGTGATCATGGACAACTTCTGGAAGAGCGAGGAGCGCCGCACCTGCAGCAATTGCGGCGAAGTGATGCGACCGCCTGTTCAGCCAGCCGGGGCGGCAAAATAAACTGCCCGAACCACACAACTCCTGACAAGCAAAAAGCAGCCAGCCCATACATACCAGCTATATATGGCCAGGCTGCTTTTTTACTGTCTGAGCCGCCATCTATATATAGGCAGAAGATAGAGCCGCGCTAAATTTTCTGCCTGTATTGATTGATTCCCGCCTGGCTACTTTTGCCACTCAACGTGCGTAGAAAGAAGAAAATCAGTATCTTGTTGGATTGCCTTTTGCCGCGCGTCCGGCAGCCAGACCACTTTCATCCTGTTCGTTCACATGCACGAGAAAAAGCTCCAAACCGCGTCCGTTGCGGGTGCCGACCTGTTCAAGATCGACATCCACACGCATATACTGCCGCGCACGTGGCCGGACCTGCGGGAGCGCTACGGCTACGGCGGCTTTGTAAGGCTGGAGCACCACAAGCCCTGCTGTGCCCGCATGATGATGGACGACAAGTTCTTCCGGGAGATACAGGACAACTGCTGGGACCCCGAAGTGCGCATGCACGAGTGCAGCCAGCACCGGGTGGGCGTGCAGGTGCTGAGCACGGTGCCCGTCATGTTTAACTACTGGGCCAGGCCGGAGCACACCCACGACCTGTCCCGGATGCTGAACGACCATATAGCCGGCGTGGTGGCCGACTACCCGGACCGGTTTGTGGGCCTGGGCACGCTACCGATGCAGGCGCCGGATCTGGCGGTAAAGGAGCTGGAGCGTTGCGTGAAAGAACTGGGGCTGGCGGGCGTCCAGATCGGCACGCACATCAACGAGCATAACCTGGACTCGCCTTACCTCTTCCCGGTTTTCCAGGCGGCGGAGGAATTGGGCGCAGCTGTTTTCGTGCATCCCTGGGACATGTTTGGCAAGAAGAAGATGAGCAAATACTGGCTGCCCTGGCTGGTGGCTATGCCCGCCGAGACAAGCCTCGCCATCTGCTCCATGATTTTCGGCGGTGTGTTCGAGCGCCTGCCGAAGCTGCGCGTGGCCTTTGCACACGGCGGCGGCTCTTTTCCGGCCACCATCGGCCGCATCGCCCACGGCTTTGAGGTGCGGCCCGACCTCTGTGCCGTCGACAACAACGTGAACCCCCGCGAGTACCTCGGCAGGTTTTACCTGGATTCGCTGGTGCATGAGCCGAAGGTGCTGGAGTACCTGGTGGAGTTGGTGGGGGCAAACTGCATCGCCCTTGGCACTGACTACCCGTTCCCGCTGGGCGAACTGGAGCCGGGCAAACTCATCGAATCCATTCCTTATGGGCAGGCCACCAAAAACCGCATGCTGCACGGCACCGCCCTGGAGTGGCTGAACCTGCAGAAAGAGCAGTTTGTGAAAGGGAGTTGATTTCTAGTTGCACTGCATAATCATCGTGGCTGGACAGATATGCAAGGCCCATTTGATACTGACATTGCATATATTCCCTATATGATTTATAGATAGCTCTGCTCCCAAGAACCTCGCAGCGTGCGCACCCGCCCCGCAGGCTTGCGGGAGCTCCTGCGAGCGTCTGCCGCAACGCCTGTTCCTCTCATCCGTAACTCAAAACGCAAATTCGTATATTCGCAGCGTTCCCAAAACAATACCTGCCGCGGCAGCTTCTATATATAAAATCCGCATGAACTACCAGAATACCCTTGCCTTTGCGCAGGAGCAGGACCGGCGCGACCCGCTTTATCACTTCCGGGATCGCTTTTACTATCCGCAGGTAAACAGGCAGGATGCCATCTACTTCTGCGGCAACTCCCTGGGGCTGCAGCCAAAATCGGCGCAGATGTACATCGACAATGAAATGTACAAGTGGGCGAACCTGGCTGTGGAAGGCCACTTTAAAGGAGAGGAGCCCTGGGTGAATTACCATGAACTGCTGGCGCCGGGTGCTGCCCGCGTGGTGGGGGCCAAAGAGAGCGAGGTGGTGATCATGAACCAACTGACCGTGAACCTGCACCTCATGCTGGTGTCTTTCTACCGCCCGCAGGGCAGGCGCTATAAAATTATCACCGAAGGCGGCGCTTTCCCCTCCGACCAGTACGCGCTTGAGACACAGACAAAATTCCATGGCTATAACCCCGATGATGCCGTCATTGAACTGTTCCCGCGCGAGGGGGAGCACACGCTGCGCACGGAGGATATACTGCAAAGCATACAGGCACATGCCGACGAGCTGGCGCTGGTGATGATGGGCGGCATTAACTACTACACCGGGCAGGTGTTCGATATGGAGGCCATCACGAAAGCAGGGCATGCGGCTGGTGCTTTCGTTGGCTTTGACCTGGCGCACGCCGCCGGGAACGTGCCGCTGCGCCTGCACGACTGGGATGTGGACTTTGCCGTGTGGTGCACCTACAAATACCTGAACTCCGGGCCCGGCGGCACCTCCGGGGTATACGTACATGAGCGTTTCGGCAATGACCTTTCCATCCCGCGTTTTGCCGGCTGGTGGGGGCACAATTCAAAAGAGCGCTTTCAGATGAAAAAAGGCTTCCGGCCGATGGCAGGGGCGGCAGGCTGGCAACTGAGCAACAGCCAGATTCTGCCGATGGCCGTGCATCGCGCCTCGCTGCAGCTGTTCGACGAGGCAGGCATGGAGAGCCTCCGCGCCAAAAGCGAAAAGCTGACGGGCTACCTCGAGTACCTGATAGATGACGTGAAGGCGGGGGAGGACGTGCTGGAGATGATTACGCCGCGCGACCCGCAGGCCCGCGGCTGCCAGATTTCGCTGCTCGTGAAACAGCACTCCCGCCTGCTGTTCGAGCGGCTGATGAACGCCGGTATTATTGTGGATTACCGGGAGCCGGACGTGATCCGGGTGGCACCCGCGCCGCTCTACAACGGCTTTGAGGAAGTGTACCGCTTCTCCGAGATTCTGCACCAATGCCTCCGGGACGTGTAGAGGCACGGGCGGTGCAGCCGGCAGGCGCGGCAAAATCTTCGCCTGCCGGTTATGCTTTTGTTATCCGTTTATATATAAATGCTAGGTATATGGTTAAACGTAGCGTGGTAAAGGATAAGAATGAACTTTACGATTGAAGACATACTGCTCGGAGCATCCGTGCTGCTCCTGATAAGCATCCTGATCAGCAAGAGCCTGGGCCGGTTCGGTATCCCGGCGCTCATCCTGTTCCTGGGCGTGGGTATGCTGGCCGGCTCGGAGGGCATCGGCGGTATACACTTCGACGATTCTCTTACGGCACAGTCAATGGGCAGCATTGCTCTGACGCTCATACTTTTCTCGGGAGGCCTGGACACGCGCTGGGAAAATATACGGCCAATCCTATGGCGTGGGGTGGTGCTCTCCACGCTGGGGGTTTTTATCACGGCCATGCTGCTGGGGGTGTTTGTTTCCTGGGTTACGGGCTTCACCCTGCTGGAGGGGTTGCTGCTCGGCTCCATTGTTTCCTCTACCGATGCGGCGGCCGTATTCTCTATTCTCCGCTCCAAAAACCTCGGGCTCAAACACAACCTGAGGCCCACACTGGAGCTGGAGTCGGGCAGTAACGACCCGATGGCCTATTTCCTGACGGTGAGCTTTACGTATCTGGTGATGAACCAGGAGGAGGCCAGCATCCTGCAGCTGGTGCCCATGTTCCTCATGCAGATGAGCATCGGCGGAGCCATGGGCGTGGCCATGGGCCGGGGCATGGCCTGGGTTATCAACAACATCAAGCTGCAGCAGGAGGGGCTGTACCCGGCGCTCACGCTGGGGATGGTTATCTTCACCTACGCGTTTACCAACCTCATCAGCGGAAACGGCTTTCTGGCTGTCTATATAGCGGCGGTGGTGCTCGGCAACAAAAACTTTATCCACAAGGGCAGCCTTACCCGGTTCTACGACGGGGTGGCCTGGCTCATGCAGATCATGATGTTCCTGACGCTGGGCCTGCTGGTGTTTCCCTCCGAGATGCTGCCCGTCATCGGCACGGGCCTGCTCATCTCGCTGTTCCTGATGTTAGTGGCCCGCCCCGTCAGCGTGTTTCTCGGGCTCGCCTTTTTCAAAGTGTCCCTGCCCGAAAAATTGTACATCTCCTGGGTGGGGCTCCGGGGGGCGGTGCCCATTGTGTTTGCCACCTACCCCTTGCTGGCGGGCGTGGAGAAGTCGGGGATGATCTTTAACATCGTGTTCTTTATCGTACTCACCTCCGTCATGCTGCAGGGCACCACGCTGTCGGTGGTGGCAAAATGGCTCGGGCTGAGTGAGCGGGACAACAAACCAAAAAAGATACAGCTGGGGGAGGAGATGGGGTACGATGCCAAAAACGCCCTGGTGGAGGTGGAACTGACAAGCCAGAGCACCGCCATCGGCAAATCTATTGTGGAGCTGCTGTTTCCCAGAACCGCGCTGATTGTGCTGATAGACCGGGGAGGGAAATTCGTGACGCCCAATGGCGGCACTGTGCTGGAGAGCAACGACAAGCTGCTGGTGATGGTGGACAACGACGAGGAACTGGAAAAGGTGAACGCGGCTCTGGGCCTATAGCCTGAGTACCCGGGCGAGCACTCTCCCTGGAGGCATCGCACATCCTATACAGTTAGTAACACCCATATCGGATGGGTTTTGCGCAGCGGGTATGCGCAAAATCTTAGTGGATAAGGGCATAATCTGTGAGGCGCGATACAAATGTCCTGTGTCCTTCTACTTCTATATAAAGTACCACTGCTGGCAGGCTACTGCTCAAATCGGGGCCATGCGGTTTCATTTTAGCCCCGGATGTGCTATTTTTGTACCGCATGATGCTGCACAGGAAAACGACAGGCTATTATTTCCGCTATCCGCTTATGGCGGTGATGCTGCTCTGGGCGCTCACCCTGCCGGGGCAGGAGGTGGCGGTCTATAGCTTTCTGTTTCATGGCACGGCATCCGGGTTAACCCTCCAGTCGGCGACAGCTGCAGGCGAGGGGCAGGCGGCGGTACAAGAGCAGGCGGTGCAGGCATTCCAGGACGCCAGAGTGTCTTCCTGCCCGGAGATAGACCTGGCGCAGCCCATAAAGCAGCCCCTGCTGCTGCTGGCCTTTGCCGCACCCACCAACGAACCGATCCCTGCTTTTTCCACAGGCGCTGCAGGAGTCAGGCTTTTAGCGCAGCTGCTGCCCGCCACGCTGCAACCCAACGCTCCTTAGGGCTTCCTCCTCTTTCTCTTTTTTCAGAAGGCAAGCGCGTGGTTGCGCCCCTGGCCGCGCCCGCTTTTGGCGGGATATGCCATATGGAGGCGGACTGCGCCCGCAGCGCAGTCCGCCCAGAGCCATGGGCCTGGCTGGCATGCTGCCGTGCCTTCTGCCTTTCATCTTATTCAGAAGCGGGCGCGGCCTCCCAAAAGCATTGCCGGGCCTGTTCGGGTTAGCTGTAAATAGAGCGCTATGGCAAACTTTGCAATCGTTATTTCATGGGCGGCCATCACCGGGATCATGGTGGGTTTGGTCGCCCCGAAGAGGAGCCTCTTCTGGTATCCCGGGGAGCAGAACAGGATAAACGTCCTCGTCATATATGGCTTCCTGCTCCTGATGTCGTTTATCGTTTTCGCCGTAACGGAGTAAGCCTGCCGGAGAGCGGGAACCGCGGGGGCTTATATATAAAGTTCATATATAAACGCCCTAACAAAATGAGCTTCATCTGCTTTGTCATCCTGCAAACTATATACCCGGAAGGACGGGAAAACTGTAACTAAACCGTATAGCTGCCCGGCATTTATATAGGGCACTTCTGCCGCGCATAAAGTCTGGCCAATTGTTCCGGAGCCCGCATGATGGCAGCATGCAGAGATGAACGCAATTTACCGTATATTGTAGATTGCGTATAGCTTGTAGCACTTATTCAGTACGCTTTTCTTTAGGAGACAACCATCTTTGAATGACACATTTACCGAACTTAATTACGGATTTAGGGCTGATACTTGGGGCAGCAGGCGTTACCACCCTTCTTTTTAAGTGGCTGAAGCAGCCCCTGGTGCTGGGATACATCATCGTCGGGTTGCTGGTGGGGCCGCACACGCCCCTTTTTCCCTCCATCGTCGAAACCGAGAACATTAACATATGGGCCGAGATTGGCGTCATCTTCCTGCTGTTCAGCCTGGGGCTGGAGTTCAGTTTCAAGAAGCTGGTGAAGGTGGGCGGGGCCTCCTCCATCATGGCTTTCGTGGAGGTGGTGGTGATGCTGCTGCTCGGCTACGTCACGGGCCAGTTGCTCGGCTGGTCCACGATGGACAGCATTTTCCTGGGCGGCATCCTCTCCATCTCCTCCACCACCATCATCATCCGTGCGTTTGAGGAGCTGGGCGTGAAGTCGCAGCGGTTCGCGGGGCTGGTGTTCGGGGTGCTGATTGTGGAGGACCTAGTGGCTATCCTGCTGCTGGTGCTGCTCTCCACGCTGGCGGTGAGCCAGCAGTTTGCTGGCTCCGAGATGCTGGAGGCGGTGCTGAAACTCGGCTTCTTTCTGCTGCTGTGGTTCCTGGCGGGTATTTTTCTCATCCCCACTTTCCTCAGGAGGGCCAGCAAGCTGATGAACGACGAGATGCTGCTGATCGTTTCGCTGGCGCTCTGCCTGCTGATGGTGATACTGGCGGCGCAGGTGGGCTTCTCCCCGGCGCTGGGCGCCTTCATCATGGGCTCCATCCTGGCCGAGACGACCAAGGCGGAAAAGATAGAGCACCTCATCGCCCCGGTCAAGGACCTGTTCGGGGCCATCTTCTTCGTGTCGGTGGGCATCCTCATCGACCCGTCCATGATGGTGGAGTATGCCGGGCCCATCGCGGTGATAACGCTGGTGACGCTGGTGGGTAAGTTTATGAGCATCACGAGCGGCGGCCTGATGGCGGGACAGGGGCTGAAGACATCTATACAATCTGGTATGAGCGTCTCGCAGATCGGCGAGTTCTCCTTCATCATCGCCACGCTCGGTCTCACCCTCAACGTGACCAGCGACTTCCTCTATCCCGTGGCCGTGGCGGTGTCGGCCATCACCACCTTCACCACGCCCTATATGATCCGCTATTCCGAGCCGCTGTACAGGTCGGTGGAGCGGGTGCTGCCGGAGAAGTGGAAAGCCTCGCTGAGCGAATACAACTCCGGCGCGCAGACCATCGGCACCACCAGCGACTGGAAACTGGTGCTGCGGTCCTACACCCTCAACCTGGTGGTATACTCCGCCATCATGATTGCCATTGTCATCCTCTCTGCCAGCTACGCCAATCCCTTTATTCGGGAGAACGTGGTGGGCGGCAACCTCGGAGACCTGCTGACCACGGCGGTCACGCTTGTTTTTATGGCGCCTTTCCTGTGGGCCCTGGCCATCCACCACCCGCAGCAGGAGGCGCAGGGGCGTATATGGGCGAACAAGAACTACCGCAGCCTGATCATCGTGCTGGAGTTTGCCCGGATCGGCATCGCCATTCTGTTCATCGGGTTTCTGCTCCACCAGTTCTTCTCGGTGCAGGTCGCCATTGTGGTGGGCCTGATCATTATTGCGCTGCTGGCCGTTTTCTCCCAGCGTATCCAGGCTTTCTATATCCGGATAGAGACCCGCTTTATGAACAACCTGAACGCCCGCGAGATCAGCGAGGCAGCCAAAATGCACCACACCCTCACGCCCTGGGACGCCCGCCTGACCAGCTTCGATGTCTCGCCTGAGTCCGTCATAGTAGGGAAGAGCCTCGTGGAGCTGCAGATAAGGGAGAAGTATGGGGTAAACGTGGCCGTGATAGAGCGGGGCAGCCGCACCATTATGGCACCCACGCGCAACGAGCGGGTGCTGCCCGGCGACCGTATATATGCTTTCGGGACGGATGACCAGATGGAGACCTTCCGGCAACTGATGGAGGCGGAGGTGGAGACGGCCGCAAACGGCGGGGACGGGAAAGAAGACATCCGGCTTCAGAAGCTTCTGGTTACGGGCAACTCGCCGCTGCTGCACACCTCCATACGGGAGGCGGGGGTGCGGGAGAAAACCAAGGGCCTGATAGTGGGCGTCGAGAAAAACGGCAGGCGCATCCTCAACCCGGACTCTGACCTGGTGTTTGAGGAAGGCGACATTGTCTGGATAGTGGGCAGCCCGTGGCGCATCAGCAAACTGGAGGCGGCCATGCATTAGCGCGGGGCAGGCGGAGAGACGTGCGCCCCGTGCATTCATTGTCGGAGCCGGCAGCAAGCCGTGCCCGGTTTATATATACCCATATAAGAGGCAGGGAAGCGGCACCAAGGGCAGTTCGGGGGCGCTGGCTGCCACCAGCCCGGAGCCATATAGAAGCGGTTAAATGCGGCATATAGCAGCAACTCCTGTGGCAGGGCATATACAGCAAGTGTGAACTTCGCGCCTTTGCGTAGTCTTTCGGGTTACCTGTGTTTTACTATGCGCAAATGAATCAGAGCTAAAAACCACATGACGCATCTCCCACACTTAATCGCCGATTTAGGCCTGCTGCTCGGGGCCGCTGGCATTACCAGCCTGTTGTTCAAATGGATTAAGCAACCCGTGGTGCTGGGGTATATCATCGCTGGCCTGCTGGTGGGGCCGCACTTCTCGTTTTTCCCCTCCATAGCCGACACAGGCAACATCCGGATATGGGCCGAGATTGGCGTCATCTTCCTGCTGTTCAGCCTGGGGCTGGAGTTCAGTTTCAAGAAGCTGGTGAAGGTGGGCGGCTCCTCGTCTGTCATGGCCCTGACGGAGATCGTGGTGATGCTGCTGCTCGGCTACGTCACGGGCCAGTTGCTCGGCTGGTCCACGATGGACAGCATTTTCCTGGGCGGCATCCTCTCCATCTCCTCCACCACCATCATCATCCGTGCCTTTGAGGAACTGGGCGTGAAGTCGCAGCAGTTCGCGGGGCTGGTGTTCGGGGTGCTGATTGTGGAGGACCTGGTGGCTATCCTGCTGCTGGTGCTGCTCTCCACGGTGGCGGTGAGCCAGCAGTTCGCTGGCACGGAGATGCTCACCTCCGTCCTGAAGCTCGGCTTCTTTCTGATGGTATGGTTTCTGGGAGGCATCTTTCTCATCCCCACTTTTCTGAAGAAAGCCGGGAAATACATGAACGAGGAGACGCTGCTGATCGTGTCCATCGCGCTTTGCCTGCTGATGGTGATACTGGCGGCGCAGGTGGGCTTCTCCCCGGCGCTGGGCGCCTTCATCATGGGCTCCATCCTGGCCGAGACGACCAAGGCGGAAAAGATAGAGCACCTCATCGCCCCGGTCAAGGACCTGTTCGGGGCCATCTTCTTCGTGTCGGTGGGCATCCTCATCGACCCGTCCATGATGGTGGAGTATGCCGGGCCCATCGCGGTGATAACGCTGGTGACGGTTGGCGGCAAGTTTATGAGCATCACGAGCGGGGCGCTGATGGCGGGCAAAGGGCTGAAGACCGCTATCCAGTCGGGCATGAGCGTCTCGCAGATCGGCGAGTTCTCCTTCATCATCGCCACGCTCGGGCTGACGTTGAATGTGACCAGCGATTTTCTGTACCCGATTGCGGTGGCGGTGTCGGCCATCACCACCTTCACCACGCCCTATATGATCCGCTACTCCGAGCCGCTGTACAGGCGCATCGAGGCGCTGCTGCCCGCCAGGTGGCAGAAGGCGCTGAACAGGTATAACACGGGCGCCCACACCATCTCCACCACCAGCGACTGGAAGCCGGTGCTGAAGTCTTACGCCCTGAACCTGGTCATCTTCTCCGTTATCATTGTGGCCATTGTCATGTTCTCGGTGCGTGTGCTGAACCCCTTTATCATGGAGAATGTAGCGGGAGGCAACTCGGGCGATTTGCTGACGACTACCATCACGCTGCTGGCCATGGCCCCCTTCCTGTGGGCGCTGGCTGTGTACCACCCGCAGCAGGAGGCGCAGGCCAGGCTCTGGGCAAACAAGAACTACCGCAACCTGCTGATTGTGCTGGAGTTTGTGCGGGGCCTCGTCGCGGTCCTGTATGTGGGCTTCCTGCTCAACCAGATTTTCTCTGTCCGGGTAACGCTCGCCATCAGCCTGCTCATCATCGCGCTGCTCGCCTTCTTCTCCAAAAGGATCCAGGGCTTTTACTCAACAATAGAGAGCCGCTTTTTGTCCAACCTCAACGCCCGGGAGATTGAGGAGTTCAAACGGATGCACCACGACATTGCCCCCTGGAACGCCCACCTCACCAGCCTCGACATCAAGCCACGGTCTGTAGTTGTGGGCGAAACCCTCGAGCACCTTCAGATAAGGGAGAAGTTCGGGGTGAACATTGCCGTTATCGAGCGCGGCGGGTATACTGTGATGCCTCCCACCAAGGATGAGAGGGTATACCCCGGCGACAGAATCTATATCTTTGGGACGGATGAGCAGATTGAGACATTCCGGAAGTATATAGAGGAAAAAGCGATGCTTGCCGCCAACGAGGGCGCAGAGCGCGAGGACGTGCGGCTTCAGAAGCTTGTCGTGACCCACAATTCGCAGCTGTTGCACAAAACCATACGGGAGTCGGGCATCCGGGAGAAAACCAAAGGGCTGATAGTGGGCATAGAGCGGGACGGAAAGAGAATCATGAACCCCGACTCATTCCTGTCCTTCGCCGAGGGAGACATCCTGTGGGTGGTGGGCACGCCCTGGCGCATCAAGCAACTGGAGGCAGACAAGCAGGATAGCGCACCCTTGCAGAGGTGACCGGCTATATATGAATTGCCCCGGCACCGCTGCGGCGGGGCAACAACCTGTCTCTTATATATAAATCTATATATAAGGCGGGAGGAAACTTAGAAAAGATTTTTGTATGCGAAGAGTAGAACACTGGATTGAAGAGGCCGTAGGCCTGCCAGCCGATGTCCAGCATAACATACTGTCGTCTGTGGTGGTGCTGGCGGGGCTGTGGATCATCAGCAGGCTGCTGCTGCGCGTTGCCTCCCAGCGCCAGACGGACTCCCGGAAACTGTTCCAGTGGAAAAAGACGACAAACTATGTGGTGACGGGGCTGGGCATCATCTTCCTGGCGAATATATGGTTCGATGGCTTCCAGTCTATCGCCACGTTCCTGGGGCTGCTTTCCGCAGGCTTGGTGGTGGCCCTCCGCGACCCCATCGTGAACATGTTTGGCTGGGTGTTCCTGATATGGAAGCGGCCTTTCAAGATAGGGGACAGGATCAAGATAAATGAATACACCGGCGACGTGATCGACATCGCTTTTTTCCAGTTCACCTTAAACGAACTCGGGCAGTGGGTCGACTCTGAGCAGGCGACGGGGCGCGTGGTGCACCTGCCAAACAGCTATGTCTTTACGCATGCGCAGATCAACTACAACTACGCCTTCCCTTTTCTGTGGAACGAGGTGCAGGTCCATATCACCTTCGAGAGCGACTGGCAGAAAGCCAAAACCATCCTGCAGGGCATCGCCAACAGGTGCTCGGTAGAGTTGAGCGAGACGGCAGAGCAGCGGGTGAGGCGGGAGTCGCAGCGGCACCTTATTTTCTACCAGAACTTCCAACCCAAAGTGTACACCAAAGTGCGGGAGAACGGCATTCAGCTGACCATCCGCTACCTCTGCAACCTGAACGGCCGCCGCGACAGCGAAAACCAGCTCTGGGAAGAAGTGCTGCATCAGTTCAAGGGGGCCCCTGATATCAGGTTCGCCTACCCCACCACCCGCTTTTACCAGACGCCTGGAGACCAGTTGCAGGGCCCGCAGACAAACAGGCCCGCTTAAATTTGCCGCCTTGTCGCCCTGCCTCTTCTTCCAAAGCGCCTTCTCTATTCTGAGGCAGCCCATGCCTGCTTCTCGTCATCAGGCTACCGGCATGACTATAAATGCGCGAACTACGTAGTTATGCCTACTCCGGCCAGTATATCAGGCTTAAGGAGCTATAAGAAGGGCGGCACAGCACTGGCGCTGGCAGCAAACTCATATGAATGACTATATAATAGCGATAGCCGTGATAGGTTTTGCCGCCATGTCCATGACGTGGGTGCCGGCCCTCATGGAGAAGACGCCCTTTTCATACCCTATCGTGTACCTGTTGCTGGGGATGCTCCTATACCTGCTGCCCCTGGGGCTGCCCACACCCGACCCGCTCTGGCAGGAAGACTACGTGGTGCGGCTCACCGAATTCAGCGTCATTATCTCGCTGATGGGCACGGGCCTGAAGATCAGGCGGAAGTTCGGGTTCAAGAGGTGGCGCATACCGTTGCGGCTGGTAAGCATCACCATGTTGCTGAGCATTGCGGCCATCGCGCTGCTGGGGTGGAGCGTGCTGGGCTTTTCGGTGGCGGGCGCCGTGCTGCTGGGCGCCGTGCTGGCCCCAACCGACCCGGTGCTGGCGGAGCAGGTGCAGGTAGGCCCGCCACATGAGGAGGAGGAGGACGTGGTGCGCTTCTCGCTCACGGCCGAGGCGGGGCTGAACGACGGCTCGGCTTTCCCGTTCACGTGGCTGGCCATCGTGCTGGCCGTGTCGGCCGGGGCGGGGGGCGACTGGTTTGCAGACTGGCTGCTGCGCGATGTGCTGTACAAGGTAGCGGTAGGGATAGGGGCGGGCTTCCTGATTGGCCGCGGGCTGGCTTTTCTGGTTTATATCCTCCCCAGAAAGACGAAGTTCCCGAAGGCGGAGCACGGCTTTCTGGCCCTCTCTGCTACCCTGGTTACCTATGGGGTAACCGAATTGCTGCACGGCTACGGTTTTATTGCTGTGTTTGTGGCGGCGCTTGCCATGAGCAGCGTGGAAGAGGAGCACGCGTATAATACCGAAATGCATGATTTCGTGAACCAGGTGGAACGCATTATCATGGTGGTTTTGCTGGTGCTGTTCGGCGGGAGTATCGTCACCGGTATCTTAGATTACCTGACCTGGCAGGGCGCCTTGATTGGGCTGGCCTTTTTGTTTCTCATCAGGCCCCTCACTGCCTTACCGAGCCTGCTGGGGACGTTCTCCACCGCCAAGGAGAAACTGGCAATCTGCTTTTTTGGCATCCGGGGCATCGGCTCGTTTTTTTACCTCTCGTTCGGCTTAGATAAAATTGCCTTGCCGGAGGCTAATGAGCTGTGGTCGGTGGTGGCGTTTATCGTGATGGTGTCCATCATCCTGCATGGCATAACCGCCACCAAAGTTATTACTGATTTAGATATGGAGCGCAAGAAAAGCCGCCGCCCCGTCCCTGACTCAGACCAAACCCCGGAAGATATTTTTTGAAAAGCATCTGTCAAGAATTAATGTACACATCAGCTTGAGACATTCTTCTTTGTCATCCTTCCAAGATGACAGAATGGAAATCAGCTTGTAAATCATATATAACAGCATTCCTGCTATATATCTGAACCACTTGCACAATTACCCCTTGCAAAAGTTAGACTTGCCCGACGCCACCATCTGTTACGCGCCGCACTTCTTCGGCCCGGAAGAGAGCGATGCGTACTTTCAGGCGCTGGAGCAGCATATAAACTGGCAGCAGGAGCACATCAGGATGTTTGGCAAGGAACTGCCGATGCCGCGCCTCACCGCCTGGTACGGCGATAGAAGCTACACGTACTCGGGGCTATACAACGCGCCGCAGCCGTGGGTGCCGGTGTTGCAGGAACTGAAGAACCAGGTGGAACTGGCCAGCGGCCATATATATAACAGCGTGCTCCTGAACTTCTACCGCCACGGCAACGACAGCATGGGCTGGCACGCCGACAACGAGCCGGAGCTGGGGGAGGAGCCAGCCATCGCCAGCCTGAGCCTTGGCGGCGAGCGCCGCTTCAGCCTGAAGCACCGCACCCGCAAAGACCTGGAGCCGGTATATATAACGCTGGCGCACGGCAGCCTGCTGCTGATGCAGGGCCCCACGCAACACCACTGGCTCCACCACATCCCCAAAACCAAGCGCCCCGTACAACCACGCATCAACCTCACTTTCCGGCACGTGAAAGGCTAGCAGACGTTGCCAATCCGGGCCGGATACCGTTACTTTACAGCGTCAAGCGGCCCTGGGCCCTGCATCTATATGACCGAGAAAAAGAACATAGCCATCATGGGAGCCGGTTTGGTGGGCTCGCTGCTGTCGTTGTACCTGGCCAGGCGCGGCCACAGGGTAGACCTCTACGAGCGCCGCCCCGACCTCCGCACCACCGTGGTGGACCGCGGCCGCTCCATCAACCTTGCCCTCAGCGACCGGGGCTGGCGTGCCCTCAAAGGCATTGGCATAGAGGAGGAGGTGCGCAAGGTGGCCATCCCGATGCGCCGCCGCGTGATGCACGACGAACGGGGCAACCTCACCTTCCAGCCCTACGGCAAAGAGGGGCAGGCCATATACTCCGTGTCAAGGGGCGGGCTGAACGTGGCGCTGATGAACCTCTCGGAGCCGAACCCGGACATCACCTTCCACTTCAGCCGCCAGGCCTTGGACGTGAACCTGCGCACCAACGAGGTGCAGCTGCGCAACCTGGAGACAGGCGCGTTGGAAACGGTGCAGCCGGACCTGCTTTTCGGGGCCGACGGGGCTTTCTCGGTGGTGCGGGGGGCGATGCAGAAAACGGAGCGCTTCAACTACGAGCAGCGTTACCTGGAGTACGGCTATAAGGAACTGACCATCCCGGCGGCGGCTGGCGGCGGATGGGTGATAGAAAAGAACGCGCTGCATATATGGCCGCGCGGCAACTATATGATGATCGCCCTGCCCAACCTGGACGGCAGCTTCACCTGCACGCTTTTCTTTCCCTACGAGGGCGAGCACTCTTTCGCCGCCATCCAAAAAGAGGAGGATTTGCTGCGCTTTTTCCAGGAGGTGTTCCCGGATGCCCTGCCGCTGATGCCGGATTTGGCGGAGGAGTATTTCGGGAACCCGGTCGGCTCGCTGGTGACGGTGAAGTGTTTCCCATGGAGCTTTGAGGGCAGGTCGCTGCTGATCGGTGACGCCAGCCATGCGGTGGTGCCCTTTTACGGCCAGGGCATGAACGCCGGTTTTGAGGACATCACGGTGCTGGACCAGATGCTGGAAGCCTTTGAGGGCGATGACTGGGAAGGTCTTTTCAAGGCTTTCGAGCGCCGCCGCAAGCCCGACGCCGACGCCATCGCCGACCTGGCCGTGCTCAACTTCATCGAGATGCGCGACAAGGTGGCGGACCCGCGTTTCCTGCTCCGCAAAAAGATAGAAGGTAAAATATCAGCGCAGTACCCCGACCACTGGATCCCGCTTTACTCCATGGTCACCTTCACCGACCTGCCCTATTCCTACGCCCTCGAAACAGGCCGGAAGCAGGACGAGATCATGCAAATGGTGATGAAGCACATCAAAACAGTGGAAGACTACGACAAGCCGGAGGTGCAGCGCCTGCTGGAGAAACAGCTCATCCGGAAAGAAAAACTCAAGCCATATAGGGGGTAGGGCCAGACAAATTTTCCGTCAGGCTTATTTTGGAGCAGTGGTTGGCGCGGTGCCTAAAACTGCAGTCTGGCTGCCGATTAAGCCATCGGGCGTAATGCCTTCCGCCACCACATGTATGGCTTCCACGTTATCCGCGTTGTAGAAGCTAACCGTTGCCTTGCCATGGGTATCCGTCACGACGTGCGGAGCCCAGAGAAGTGTAGCGCGCATGTCGGGCAATTCATGCTCCGGTTTCTGTGCGTTATACTTTGGCGCGTAAAATTCCCTTGCCTTGTAATAGCCAGCCAGGGAGGTGGAAAGCACACCCGGTGCGTCGACGTTTGCATAGGTACCGGCAGCACGCTTGGTATAAACGGCAATCACCCCGTTGTAGCCACGCGAGCCGAAAATAGTGGAGGCGTTTTTCAGGATGTCGATTGTCTCCACCAGCGCCGGGTCTATGGATGTGATCATGCTGATGTCTGTGGGCGTTCCGTCCAGCAGAAACAAAGGCTCGCCTCTCCCCCTGATGGACACGATCGTGTTGGGCCAGTCCCCTCTGACCGCCACGCCAGGCACCCTCCCCTGTATGGCCTCCAGCACGTTTCGGTAAGAGGCGGCGCTGACCAGGTCTCCCATCTGCACCACATTATCGGGGCGGCTGTACATCTTCCTGAAACCCTGTTCCGCTTGCTGCTTCCCTTCGATAACCACCTCTTGCAGCAGGTGCTCCCCATTGGCAATGGCATAGGCTTCATCGGCCTTCTCCTTTTCTTCTGCCCGCTTCAGGTAGGCTTCTATATAGGGCGGTCTTGCCTCAGGAAGCGGGGCCGGGCTCATGTGCAACGAGGGGAAGGTACGGGAATCCAGCACGATGGAAACATCTTTCCGGCCGTTCTCATTTTCGGCCTGCAGGAACAGCGCGGCATTGCCGTAAAAATCCAGGCCGTCGATTTGGAAGTTCCCCGCGGCGTCAGTGGTCGCCTGCGCCCACAGGGGCTCGTCAGCTGGCAGGTAGAGCTGTACCCTGCTGTTGGGCCAGGGCTCCCCGCCGTTGAGGTGTTTTACCTGCCCGCTCACGGTCAGGCCCCGCTTTATCGGATAATTAACAGCAGGGAATTTGGCGGCAAGGATGTCTTTCCACACAAACCTGCTCCAGCCCTGGGTCAGCATCAGGTTGTCCAGCGCCTGCTTGGTAGCGGGGAGCTGGTCCTTGAAATAGTAGGCGGGCTGTTCAATGGCACCCTGCAGGTCGGACGACAGCAGCAGGTAAGTATGGATGTTGCGCGCGTAGGGGCGGTGGCTCAGCGCTGCATCCGTAGCAGCCAGCGATAAATTCGCAGCAACAGGGCCGCCGTTCGCATCGGTTGCCGTAATCTCCAGTTGCACCAGCTCTCTGGGCCCATAAGAGGGCTTGCTGCTCTTGATAGATAGGGTAAGATTATTTTGCCGCTTCCGGATGAAAACCAGACGCTCGCTCAGCGGCTCGCCGGTGGCCGCATCAAAGAGCGTGAGTTGGGTAACCCCTGCCGGGAAGTTCTCTTTGGGCACCTCCACGATAAAGGAAGAATCTGTGAACTTTGCTTTGGAGGCATAGCGCACCACCCCCCGCGACTGGCCAATCAGCACGACCTCCCTGCCGCCGGGTTTGCCCGCCACCTTTTGCGCCACTTGAACGTACAGCTTGTCCTCCAGAAAGTTGTTCACCTGCATCCGGACCCCGCGTTCCTGCACCTCGGGGAACGGGAAGTTCGTGGGCTGCCCGCTTTCGCCGGCCTTTACACGGGCAGTATAGGTAGTGCCGTACCCCGGCGTGAATACAAAGCTGCCCATGCCCAGGTGCGTACTCCTGAACACGGCTACTTCTTCTCCTTTTTCATTGAGCAGGCTGCCCGCGATGGGCGTTCCCCTGCCTGCCGCGTCAATGGCCTTGAAAGCGACCCGGCTCTCAATTCCGTCTATCAGGTTGCCGCTCTCAGGAAAGAACTGGACATCCAGATTGGGGGAGTTCCTATCCTTTACTGAATCAGAGTAGCCGCTACTATATGCTTCTTCAGCCTGAGGCGGGGCGCCAGCGCTATTTTTCCAGATGCGGAAGTCTTGCTTGAAGAAGAAACCATCCGAAAAATTGCGCATCCAGTTGGTGTAGGCGCGCACCCTGTACGTGCCCGCTTCCAGGGAATCGGCGAGAGCGAAATCACCGGACGCCATACCGCCCCTTACCTGGAGTATGTTCCTCTGTATGACTTTACCAGTTGGCGAGATTAGCTCCACATACGCGTTTCGGGTGGCTGAATCGGGGGTAAGAAAAGCGGCATTCACAAGATAGGCCTTGTACCACATGTCTTCGCCGGTAGCATAGTAGGGCTTGTCGAAGTGCAGGTAGATTTTTTCCTGGGGGTAGTTTTTGCTGAAGAAGTTGGCCTGGGCGATAATCCTGGTGATGAGATCATCTGTTACTGTTTTGAAAGCCCCTAAAGTAAAAAGCACGGACAGGCTGGTTATGGTTGACAGCAGGAAGAGCCTTTTCTTTTTTCGCGTCATGGTTAAAAGATTAGGGGCGGTAGATGTTTGAACTACAATATAACGAATTTTTAATAATCCGCTAAATGCTGTGTCTTAAAAGCCGCCCATCACTGGAGGCACCGGCACCTTACCGCCTGCAGAGGCCGCTGTGCAACTATTTTGCTCAAAGAGGGGTATAAATGTGTCTGCAAGGGCGGAGAGTTATCTCTTGCAGACACATTTATCCATCTCGTAATTCTTAAATCCGAACTTTATGAACTTAACAAATAAACTTAGAAGGGCAGCGATAGCTGTGCTCACCATTGGCTTTGCTTCCTTTGGAACAGTGGCCATGGCGCAGCAGGCCACACCACCTGCGCAGCAGCAACAGGCCGCACCACAGGACATTTCTGATGCCGACCTGAAGCAGTTTGCTGACGCCAGCAACCGCCTGATGGCGGTGCAGCAGGAAGGCGAAAAAACTATGATGGGCATTCTGGAGGAAGAGAAGCTGAGCGTTGACAAGTTCAACCAGATGGCGCAGGCGCACCAGCAGCAGAAACTGGCCGAAGTGGGTGCCACCGCCGAGGAAATGGCTGCCTTCAACAAAGCAGCGCAGCGCATGATGGAACTGCAGCCCGCCATGCAGAAAGAAGTGGAAACCGCCATCCAGAAAGACGGCATGACGCTGGAGAAATATGAGCAGATCATGCTTGTTTACCAGCAGGACCCCTCGCTGCAGGAGCGCGTGAACAAGCTGATGGGGCAGCAGTAAACGGCCCTCTGTATATATAAAAAAGCCCTGCTGGTGCATACCGGCAGGGCTTTTTTATATATACAGAGGCTATTCCTGGCCCTGCGGCTCTGGTGCCTCCTGGCCGTGGGCAAACTCCATGATGCGGAAAGTCCTGGCCTTGCGGTCGTAGTAGCCGTAGTGCAGTTTGTCGCCATAGCGGTACACCGTCTTGTACTCCGGCTCCCGCTTCAGCTCCTCCTCAAAGGTTTCGATCTTATCCTGCAGCACCTCTGCCTTCGCGTCCTCTACCTTCGTCAGGTTATCGGCATCGAGCACAGACCGGAAATAAGTGCTGGTGCCCGGCCCCGAAGCATAGCTGCCGCCCTGGCCGTAGGGGTCGTAGAAGTAGCGGCTGTAGTAGGGCGAGTTCAGGTAATAGCTCGGGATGTTGTAGGCAGGCGTCCAGCGGCCCGGCACCATCATCAGGCCGCGCGACGTCCGTACGTAGCGGTCGGGCGTGCGCACCATGCGGGTTCTGTCGTCCATGCCGCTGCGCTCTGCGGGCGCCTCGTAAGAGCCTATCGTCAGTTGCAGCGTGCTGTCGTTGAAGGAGTCCACGGTGATGGCCGGCACGCCGTCGGCCAGGTTCTTCATCACCTTCGACGTTTTCTCGATCACGGTCTTGTCGGGGGAGAAGATGGCCTTTGCGCCGCGCTGCTGCACAGGTGTGGATTTGATGGCGATTTCCTCATCGCCGGTGTAGGTGTACTCCTTGATGGGCTCCAGCGTCTCAAAGTCGTAGGCTGTGAGCTTAAACTTGTCTTTCTCCATGTTCACCCGGAACAGCTTGTCCTTATACAGGAAGGAGTTGAAGGTCGGGTCGTTGCGCTGCTCCAGCGGGGGCAGGGTGCGGTACTCCGTCTCGCCGGTTTCCCAGTCCAGGGCCAGAATCTCGGTGGTCGCCTTGTTCCGCTCGCCGCCTCTCAGATCAAAACCATCAAAAATCATATAGATCTTCCCGTCCCGGAGGTAGATCTTGCTGCGGTGGTGCCCGGTGAATACGTTGTGCTCAATGTCGTCGCTCACATAAATCAGGTCCTCTTCGCGGGCGTAGCGGTCGCGGGTGCGGGGCATCTCGGGCTTGAACACCCGGTGCTCCAGACGCGCCACGTTCTCGTCGTTGTCGCGGTAGAGGTGCAGGTTGTTGTCCCGGTCGGTGTAGAGCATATAAAAGTGCTCGTCGTTGCCGAAGCCACCCAGGAACTCGGCGTTGCGGGCTATCTCCAGTTGCTCGTCCTGCATGCTGCGGAAGGCGCCTGTGTGGCGGTTCACGGCGAAGGGGCGCACGTACTCGCGGCGGCCGTTGGTGTAGCGGCTGTAGAAGATAAACTCATCGTCGGTGACGCGGGTGCCCAGTATCTGCGGCTCCTGCGAGAAGCGGTACGGAATCTCATGCTGCGCCAGTTGCTCCCCTGTTGGCGAGAGCAGGGCGATGTTCAGCCGCCCGTTTTGGTAAAAGTAAATGACTACGTTGCCGTCCTCGTCTGCCACGGTCACCAGGTCTTCGGCGCGGTTCATCGGTAATTCTATATTGGCGAACTCTCTCTGGGCTTGGGCCGCTGTGGCAAAGGCACCCGTGAGGAGCAGGCTCAGGAATATTTTGCGCATAGGATAAGGAATTAGATGATATACAGCTATAACGTGCAAATTTTTGGCCAAAGTATTCAAAAACAATGGCTAAGCAATAAATTTTCCTGTGGGATTCATTCGTGTGTCTGATGTTATGGCTTGATCTCTGTTTCCGGCGCCTGCCTGAAATTCCAAATTCTTTGGTCTTCCGGAACAACGCCTGCCGCCGCGATGGAATTATAAATGCCGTCGAAGTGTTCCTGCCGGATGCAAGGGTGCAAGCCCATGTGTTAATTTTAGCAGCAACCATTGTATAGCACTATCCTAATCTTTATATTGGGCAGTATCCGGTAACACAGCAGAAAAGCAGCACCGTTGCCGTCATGCCCTTGCCAAACCCTGTATCATGAAAATCGTCGCTCAAACCTTATTGTCTGCCGCCTTTTTAGGCATGGTGGCCTGCTCGGCCAAAGAGCAGAAAGAGACCATCACCACAGCGCCCCTGAACCTGCCCACGGCTGCGCCGGTAGCGGACACTGCCTCCGGCGCGGTGGCAGGCCTGAACCCGGCGCACGGCCAGCCCGGCCATCGCTGCGATATACCGGTCGGGGCCTCGCTGAGCCTCCCGGTGCAGCCTAACCTGAACGCACAGCCCACGGTTACGCCCCCGCCAACGCAAGGGGCCGTGGCGGGCCTGAACCCACCGCACGGCCAGCCCGGCCACAGCTGCGCCATCCCGGTGGGGGCGCCGCTCAACTAGCAAGTATAAAGCATCCCGAGTAGCCACGGCCATATATACCGGACTGCATAAGAAGCTCCGGCATATATGGCCGTGGCTACTTATTCCTGCAGCGCGCCATTAAATCACGGCAGCGCTGTCGGCGGCGCGATTTCGTAACGCGCTCCCCCCTAAGATGTAAATGTACCATGCGACGGCAACAACAAATGCTGATTTCAAGCCCATACCAGTAGCATACCATGCGGTGGCTTTGGGGATATAGCGCATTTTTCCATAACTTCCATAGCCGTACAAGTGCAAAACAATCAAACACTCCATGCTACTCCCTAGACTAAAGAACAATGGCAAGGTGACGTTGTGGCTCAATCCGCTGCAGTTAAAAGTCAGGAGGCAGATACAGGATAAAATGAATTCAGGTGTTTATGAATTCGAGCGTCTTCAGGAATGCGTTATATGTAAAAGCAGCAGTTGGGAGTTGATAGGGGAAAGGGACAGGTATGGCTTGTATTACCCCGTAAACATCTGCCAGAAATGCGGCCTCGTCTTTGTAGATCCCAGAATTGATCAGAAATCCTATAATCAGTTCTACAGCACAGAATACAGGAAGTTATACCTGGGCGCCGAAAAGCCAACGGACTACTTCTTTCAGCAGCAGTACAGGCAGGGCGAAAGAATCTATAATTTTCTGGCGGACAACAATATGTTGGACAGCAGCCACAAATCTGTTTTGGAAGTTGGGAGCGGCGCAGGCGGAATCCTTTTATATTTCAAAGAAAAGGGGTTTGAGGTTAAAGGAACTGATCTTTGCGAGGAGTACATCGAGTATGGGAAGAGCAACTATAATTTAGATCTGTATGCCTCAAACCTCAGGGGCCTTAAGCTCTCAAAGCAGCCGGATATAATCATTTACTCTCATGTGCTGGAGCACCTCCTGAATCTGGAGGAAGAGCTCGCGCTTGTCAAAAGCATATCCAAACCTAATACGAAAATATATATTGAGGTGCCGAGCTTAAAGCAAATGCACAAAGTGTACGACTATAATATCCTGAAATACTTTCACATTGCACACACTTACCATTTCACTCTTGCTACCTTAAAAAATTTACTGACGAAAAATGGGTTTGACCTCGTGGTCGGAAACGAACAGGTAATGTCAGTTTTCCAACCTGCTGCATCTGCCAGCAAATCAATAACCAATGATTATGATTCGGCAATCGCTTATATAGAAAAGTACGAAAAATTAAGATGGGTGTATTACCTGTTCCCTAAAGCGATAAAATACTATGCAGGGATGGTGATTATAAAAGCTTTGGAGAAATTGGGATGGAAGGAAAAGGTGAAAAGCATTTTGGGCAGATGATTTACCGCTCTGGGATAGGTTATTTCCTTACGGCCGTTGGTGCGAGTGTGCAGCAGGAATGCCCGCTTTTCAGTTCGCCGCCGCCGTAGCACCCTCGCCCTCCGGGCAGCCAGCTTCTACCATCTCCCTCAGGTTGTCGATGCACTCTACGGGGATAAAAGGATAGGTGGTTTCGTCGCCGGAACAGTACTTGAAAGTGGCGAACCTGGAGCGGCTGCGGGGATATACCCAGCGGTCGGTGTTGCAGCCATATACGAAGAGCGGGAACTCGGTGTAGTCATAATCCACGAACGACACCACTTCTCCATTGTTCACAAACAGCAGCCTGCGGTTCAACTCCGGCACGGCGGCGCCTTTCCACTTAAAACCGATGGCGTCGCTGATGGCCTTCTCATCCTCGGGGGCCTGAAAGAAATACATCGTTTCCCACTCAAAGTCCGTCAGGCTGTCCAGCGCGATTACCTGATAGCCATCCGCGCCAAGCTCCTCCCTCTCTACTGCAGCCTGCAGCTTTTCCAGCAGGGCATCATTGCTGTCGGAGCAGCCCGTCAGGAAAAAAAGTATGGCAAGTGGCAGCAGGAGATTTCGTGTCATAACCAGGAGTTTATATATAGCTGGCGTGCTTGTGACGCCCGTTTGAAAAGGCAGGCGGTTTGGTTTATAAATCAGCCCGATGCCGAATATAAAGCTTTTTCGTTAAAAGTCCACCTGGTAAAGCCACTCCATCTGCCTTTGCGTGATACCCTGGGGCATCGTTCGGAAAAGGCCGTTGCGCAAGAGGCCCGGCACGGGATGCGGCCACTGCGCCACCTGCCCCAGCAACCGCGACAGGCGGATAACTTTGGCGGTGCGCGCCAGCCTCCTTTTCTCATATAGCCTCAGGGCGGTTTCCAGAACCGGCTCCCGCTGCAGGCACTGGCCCAGCACCACGGCATCTTCGATGGCCTGGCAGGCGCCCTGCCCCATGTTGGGCGTGGTGGCGTGGGCGGCATCCCCCAGCAGCAGCACCCGGTCATATATAAAATGCTTCAGGGGCTTTAAGTCCGCGATATCATTCCAGAGGAGCTGTTCGGGTTTGGTGGCGGCCAGCACTTCCGCCACCGGAGCATGCACGCCTGCAAAGTGGCTGGCAAGCTGCGCTGGCGTCATCTGGCGCATATGGGGGTCCTGCTCCGGCGCGTTGATGCAGGCGTACCAGTAAATGCGGCCACCGGGCAGCGGCGCCATGCCCACCCGCCCCTGCGGTGCCCACGTCTCCGCCGAAATCATCGGATTTATATATACCCCCGGGTTTTGGATGACGGCGCGCCAGCAGGTGTAGCCGGCGTAGCGCGGCTGGCTGTGCGGCAACAGTCGCCGCCGCACCACGGAGTTGATGCCGTCGGCCGCCACCAGTAAATCGGCGGAAGCCTGGGCGCCGTCCGTAAAGCGCGCCTGCACCTGCCCGCCCTGCTGGGTTATATGCTCACAGCGCTTGCCCAACACAAGAGAGCCGGGCTGCAGGTGGTTTTGCAGCACTTCGTGGAGGTCGGCGCGGTGTATCACAAAGTTGCTGATACCGTACTTCCGGCTCAGGGGGCGGGTATCGAGGTTGCGGATGGTGCCTCCTTTTTCGTCGAACATCACCAGGGCTTCGAGTTGCTTGCCGCGTGCCACCACTTCCTCCGACACCCCCAGGCGTGCCAGGCCCTGCATGGCGTTGGCCGCCAGGCCCACACCCGCGCCGACCGCCTTCAGCTCGGGCGCCGCCTCATATATAGTGGTGTCAAAGCCGCCCTGCTGCAGCGCAATAGCCGCACACAAACCCCCGATTCCTCCCCCGATGATGATGACCTTCATATAGCTGCCTTCCGGAGAAGACCTTTATATATCCTGGAACATATGTAGCGGCGCAACATTTTGCGTCGCTGCTACACCCGCACCTCGCTCTGGTGCGAATGGTGGCCGAAGACCTTGGCCACCCACCTCGGCAGGAAGACAGAGCCTAAAATAAGGTAAGGGTAATAGGTGATGAGGCGGTAAAGCACTACCACGATGGTGCTGAAGCCGCCGAGGAACAGGCCGAAAAAGCTCGGAAAGGCCATCTCCACGATACCGGCGCCGCCCGGCGTAATGGCGATCAGCATCACAATCCAGAAGACGAGGTTGCGGGAAATAATCAGCAGGTGCTCGCTAAGGCTCACGTCCACGAAGGCGGCGATGAGGCAGTTGAGCAGAAAATAGCGGGCGCTCCACACAAAGATGGTGGAAAGGATGGCGCGGGACCAATAGTTGAAGCCTTTGCCCTTCAGTTGCTCCGACGCCCACATAATCTCGTTGCCGTGCTGGAACGCATTGACGCGCCACTTGCGCAGGAAGCCGATGGAGGTGATTTTCAGCAGCAGCCACTTGAACGCGCGCGGGCGCACAAACAGCGCGTAAATCATCAGGAGGGTATATACCGCGATGAGCCCGTAGCTGATATAAAAAGCGGACTGCAGTTTGGCCACATCCGAGGGGTCGAGGTTAAAGGTGGGGAACACCTGCCCCTGCGTGGCCAGCAGGGCAATGGGCGCGGCCAGAATGAAGAACATGTTATCGAGCACCGCCGTCAGCATCACGTACGCCAGCGACTTGCCCAGCGGAATGCCCTCTTTGTTGAGGATGATGGTGGCGACGGTGGTGCCGCCCACCACCGAGGGCGTCACGGCCGAGGCAAACTCCCAGAGCATGATCACATCCAGGCTGTTGCGCCAGGTCAGGAACTTGTCGGTGAGGCTGCGGATGCGGTACATATAGCCGAAGTCGCGGACAAACAGCACGAGCAGCGCCGCCACCAGCCACCACACATTGGCCTGGGCGATGCCCCTGAGCTCGCCCATTTTGTCGTCGCGCATAAAAAGCCAGACGGTGGCCGCAAGGCCCAGCAGCACGGGTATCAGTATTTTAACCGGGCTAAAGCTCTTGAGTATCGTCTTTTTGTTCTGATCCATAGGAGTGGTATGGCGCTTGAGCCGCGCTGCTTAGCGGCGCGTAAAGCTATTAACTATTCTTGGGCGAAACAGTTTGCCCAAACCAAGGTTTTGTGCCGCGGCACCGGCTATTCCTCCAGCAGCAACTGCATGACCTGCGTGGCCTGCCCTTCGGCCGCCGTGATGATGAAATCGTTGAAGCCCTCGCCCACTTCCACGCCGATCAGGTTGAGCTGCAGCATGTCCAGAATAGCCAGAAAGTTGAAGATCATCCCGATCTTATCCGGGAACTCGGCGATGAGCTGCGAGAAAGCGAGCTGGCTGCGCTCCGTCACCATCCGCATGATCAGGTCGCGCTGGTCCTCGATGGTATACGGATAGGTGACGACCGTGTGCTTCGGCCGGGTCTGCTCCTCTGCGTAGCGTGCCATCGCCCGCTCAAACACGCGCATCAGCCTGTACAGGCTCAGATCCTGCAGCTCGTACTCGAAGTGGTTGGCGCTGGCGATCTGCTGCAGCTCCTCGTGCAGGTTGCCCCGGCTCTCCTGCGCCAGGCGCTGCTCCTCCATCAGGGCCAGGTCCGGCACGGCACCCTTGTACTTCTTGTACTCCAGCAGGTGCTGCACCAGTTCCTGGCGCGGGTCAATCTCGTTGCCCGCCTCGTCCTTCTCCACGCGCGGCAGCAGCATTTTGGCCTTGATGCGCATGAGCGTGGCGGCGGTGAGGATAAAATCGCTGGCGACTTCAATGTTGAGCTGCTCCAGTTGCTGCAGGTATCCCAGGAACTCGTTCGTGATCTGAAAGATGGGGATGTCGTGGATATCCAGCTCGTCGCGCTCGATGAAGAAGAGCAACAGGTCGAACGGCCCTTCGAATAATGGTAATTTAATCTCGAAACTCACCTTGTATGCTATATTGTTTGGCCGCCGGGGCAGCGCGGGTTACAAAATTAGGGATTTTTGGCAGAAGCCAGCTATGGGCAGGCTCCTGCTACAACCAAACGCAGGGCGGGCATGGTTCATAACCTCCGGCACAAAACGCGGGTATAGCGCTTTGCCGCACCCCCGCAGGGCACAGGGCCTGCTCCATATATGGCAATGATATATAAAAGACTTTTCTGCAGCTGCGCCGTATGTAACAGCAGGAGCGGAGAGTCGGCCCGGATTACAGAAATTTGTTAACTTTGCCCATTGGCCGGGAGCGCAGGCACATGTAAACTTTTGCTAAGACATTTTGTTAGAGGTCAATAAGGACGATTCTATGATTATTCAACCCGGAGAGCTACTGGCCTCTATCAACACCCCTGCCGACCTTCGGAAACTGAAGGAGGCCCAGCTGTTGCAGGTATGCCAGGAGCTGAGGCAATACATCATTGATGTCGTTTCGATCCACGGCGGCCACTTCGGCGCCAGCCTTGGCGTGGTGGAGCTCACGGTGGCGCTGCACTATGCCTTCAACACGCCGTACGACCAACTGGTGTGGGATGTGGGCCACCAGGCCTATGGGCATAAAATCCTGACCGGCCGCCGCGACATTTTCCACACCAACCGCAAATACGGCGGCATCTCCGGCTTCCCGAAAAGAAAAGAAAGCGAGTACGACACCTTCGGCGTGGGCCACTCCAGCACGTCCATCTCGGCGGCGCTGGGCATGGCCGTGGCCTCCAAATACAAACACGAAGACAAGCGCCAGCACATCGCTGTGATAGGCGACGGCGCCATGACGGGCGGCATGGCCTTCGAGGCACTGAACCACGCGGGCGTGGCCAATGCCAACCTGCTGGTGGTGCTCAACGACAACTGCATGAGCATCGACCCCAACGTGGGCGCGCTGAAGGAATACCTGACCGACATCACCACCTCCCGCACCTATAACAAAGTGCGGGACGAGGTGTGGAAAATCCTGGGCAAGATCAGCAAATTCGGCCCAGACGCCCGCGCCATCGTCTCGAAGATAGAGAGCGGGGTGAAAGCGGCCATCCTCAAGCAGAGCAATTTGTTCGAGGGCCTCAACTTCCGCTACTTCGGCCCGATAGACGGCCACGACATCGACCACCTGGTGTCGGTGATGGAAGACCTGAAGCACATACCCGGCCCGAAAATCCTGCACTGCCTCACCACCAAGGGCAAGGGCTTCGCGCTCGCTGAGAAAGACCAGACCAAATGGCACGCGCCCGGCCTGTTCGATAAGATCACGGGCGAGATATACGAAAAGCACTTCGACAAGCCGCAGCCGCCGAAGTACCAGGACGTGTTTGGCCACACCATCGTGGAACTGGCGGAGCAGAACCCGAAAATCATGGGCGTGACGCCCGCCATGCCTTCCGGCTGCTCGCTCAACATCATGATGCAGGCCATGCCCGACCGCGCTTTTGACGTGGGCATTGCCGAGCAGCACGCCGTTACCTTCTCCGCCGGCCTGGCCACGCAGGGCCTGATTCCGTTCTGCAACGTTTACAGCACCTTTATGCAGCGCGGCTACGACCAGGTGGTACACGATGTGTGCCTGCAGAACCTGCCGGTGGTTTTCTGCCTTGATCGGGCCGGGTTCGCCGGCGCCGACGGCCCCACCCACCACGGCGCGTACGACATTGCCTATATGCGCTGCATCCCGAACATGGTGGTGTCGGCCCCGATGAACGAGCAGGAACTGCGCAACCTCATGTTTACGGCCACCCAGGAGGGCGCCGGCCCGTTCACGATCCGTTACCCAAGAGGGGAGGGCGTGATGCCGGACTGGCGCACCCCGCTGGAGGCGATCGAGATCGGCAAAGGGCGCACGGTGCAGGAAGGGGAGAAGGTGGCCCTGCTGACCTTCGGCCATATAGGCAACTATGCGGTGGAGGTGTGCGCGAAGTTGAAGTACGACGGCATTACCCCCGGCCACTACGACATGCGCTTTGCCAAACCACTGGATGCCGAACTGCTGCACCGCATCTTCCGCAAGTACGACAAAGTGATAACCGTGGAAGACGGCTGTCTGCAGGGCGGGTTTGGAAGCGCTGTGCTGGAGTTTATGGTGGACAACGGCTACACCTCGCAGGTAAGGCGCCTGGGCATTCCGGACCAGATCTTCGAGCACGGCTCCCAACTGGAACTGCACAAAGAAGCAGGCATGGACCCGGCGGCTATCGAACAAACTGTGCGCGAGATGGTCGGCGTGCCCGTGAAAGTCAGAATATAGACGGATACAAAACTTTATATATAACCTCACAGCGTTTCTGAAACCTGTGAGGTTTTTTGTTTCTGATGTTTTGTCTTGAGCAGGCCATATCCAACTACCCCTGCCCCTCCTTAGACAAGGAGGGGCAGGGGTAGTTGGTTTTCATATATAAAAATCGTATCGACCCTGATTCCGTTTGAGATTCTAAAGAACGACAGCCATCTTGTGCCTAAACTTAACCTCTGTCAACATGGAAAACATATATACAGACGCAGGCTCCGGCGACACGCTGGTCTTCCTGCACGGCTTCTGCGAGAGCAAGCAGGTCTGGGCCGGATTTGTGGCGCCGTTGCAGCAGCGGTTCAGAGTCATCACCCTCGACCTGCCCGGCCACGGCGATAACACAGCCAGCAGCAGCCCCTATACCATGGAAAGCCTGGCCGATGAGGTGAAACAACGGTTAGATGAACTGGAGGTGAAAAAATGCCTCCTGGTTGGGCACTCGATGGGCGGCTATGTGGGTATGGCCTTCGCCGAAAAATACGGCCATAGGCTCCGTGGACTCTGCCTTTTCCACTCCTCCGCCCTGCCCGATACGGAGGAGAAGAAAGCGAGCCGCACCAAATCCATCGACTTTGTGGAGCGCCACGGCGTTACAAGCTTCGTCAATCCGCTGATTGAGCCGCTGTTTTACGAAGGTAACCGGGACCGCCTGCAGCAGGAGATAGAGATGATGAAGGAGATTGGCCGCCAAACGCCCCAGGCCGCCGTCGTGAGCGCCCTGGCTGCTATGCGCGACCGGCCCAACCGGGCGCATGTGCTGCGGGAGGCAAAGTACCCGGTGCAGTTCATTTTCGGGAAAGACGACACGGCCGTGCCGCTGGACAAAGCCCTGGAGCAATGCCACCTGCCCGACTACGGCACAGCGCTGTTCCTGGGCAAGACGGGGCATATGGGCATGTTCGAGCGTACGGCTGAGACACAGAAAGCCCTGGTGAAATTTGCCGAGACGGTGTTTGAGTTAGTGAGTTAGGAAGTTAGTGAGTTAAAGAGTTGATATTTTTGAATCTGAACCTTCAGCGAAATAAAATTCATTTTTCATATATGCAACAAAGTTGCATATATGAAAAAGACTGTTACCTTTACCTGGGCAAGATAAGGATGGACAGTAAGCCATAGCCTGCCGCTTTCCGCTTACTTCCGCCCCCTGTCTTAGCAGCAGTAATCTCACTTAAAGGAGCATATATGGAGGGTAACAAAAAACTGGATGTAATTATCGTTGGCGGAAGTTATGCGGGGCTTTCGGCAGCCATGAGCTTAGGCCGTGCCCTGCGGCAGGTTCTGATTATTGACAGCGGTGAACCCTGCAACCGGCAGACACCGCACTCGCACAACTTCATTACACAAGACGGCAACGCCCCCGGGCAGATTGCAGCAACCGCCAAAGAGCAGGTTTTGAAATACCCCACTGTAAGATTTCACGAAGGGCTCGCCGTTCGCGGCAGGAAAACGGAAGCAGGATTTGAAATCGAGACACAGGCAGGCGAGGGGTTCTCGTCCAGGAAGCTACTGTTTGCGACAGGGCTGAAAGACATGATGCCTCCTATCGAAGGCATTGCGGCCTGCTGGGGTGTTTCGGTGCTGCACTGCCCTTACTGCCACGGGTACGAAGTGAAAAACGAGAGAACGGGCATTCTCGCCAATGGCGACATGGCTTTTGAGTTTGGCAAATTGATCTACAACTGGACGAAAGATTTGACCGTCTTTACCAATGGGCCGTCCCGCTTAACCGGAGAGCAAGCCAGCGTTCTGGAGGAGCACCATATCCGGGTGAATGAAAAAGAAGTGAGCCAGCTTCTTCACCACCAAGGGCAGCTGCATACCATTGTATTTAAAGATCAGTCGGAGTTTGCCGTCAAAGCGCTTTACGCTAGGCCTGCCTTTACGCAGCATTGCAGTATTCCTGAAGAACTGGGATGTGAACTGACAGAACAAGGGCTGCTCAAAACGGATATCTTTCAGAAAACGACCGTTGAAGGCGTGTTTGCATGTGGCGACAATTCCACGCTTGGGCGCGCTGTTTCCCTTTCTGTTTCGGCAGGCACCATGGCCGGGGCGTCTCTGAACAAAGAACTTATTGAAGATGCGTTTCGCGGTTCTGTAACAGCGCCCGGTACTATATAGCCACTGGGTTTGCAGCAAGCGCATGCCTGCATTGGAATTATATATAGCTGGGGCTCGCGCTGTAAAACCGGTTCGGTTTGAAGAATGGGGGCGCTTCCTTTTCCCCGGAGAAGCCAGGGGGTAGGTTATTTTTCAGCAGCCAACTTCATCTAAAACAAAGCCTGCACAGGATGATATGCCGACATGCGCTGTGCCGGGATGCGACCTGCCGGAGGCAAAACAGCTGGTGGCCCATAAGCAAAACGGCAGCCCGCTTTTAAGCAGGCCGCCGCCAAAAAATCGAAACTTCTCCCGTGTGTACTCCTGAATAGCGAAGAGTGTTGCCCTTTTACTTTGCTTTCAGCTTCATTTCGGCGCCATCGGGCACTTTCAGGTTCATCTCGTCTTCCGTCAGCTTCGTCACCTCAAAGTTCTCGGATACGTTGTCGTTCTCAAACTGAAGTGTCAGGCGCCTGGCAGACTGGTCGAAAGACCAGGTGCCTGTGCGGAGCTGGCCGCCCTCGCCCAGCGCAAAGCGGCCATCGGCGTAAAACTGCATGCTGCCATTGGCGGCTTCTGCCTGTTCCACCTCTTCGCCGGCAGCGTCCAGTTGCTCGTCGGCCACCCAGGTCTTGCTGCTCGGGCCGGAGATCATGCTTTCAGCCCCCACTTTGTCTTCTCCGCCGCAGCTTGCCAGCACCACCGCCAGCAGCAGGGCCAGCAGCGTGTGCAGCGCGCTTCTACCGGTATACTCTCTTTCTATTCTGCTCATAGTTTTACTGTTTAAATTGTATATTTTATATATAGCCATGCCCTAAGCGGGCACGGGTGCAAGCTGCTTACGGCCTTCAGAGGCCTGCCGTTGCAATTGGTGCGGCACAACTAACTTCCACAGCAAGCGTATTTTACCATAATGCGGCTTGTGTGAACCACCATAAGCCGCCTTATGCTATATAACTGACCTAAAATTTGTACTGATATGGGATTGATGGATTTTTTCAAAAAAGGGAAAGAGGCGCCTGCCAAGCCAGTCGCTACTCCTAAAAGCGCGCCGCGCACGGCTGCCCCGCCGGTTAGCCCCACGCATGCAGCCGCCGCCAACGACAACCTGAAAAAGGCAGCGGCCCCTGCCCAGGACACCTACACGGTGCAGAGCGGCGATTCGCTTTCGAAGATTGCCAAGAGCCACTACGGGGACGCCGGTGACTGGAAACGCATCTATGAGGCTAATAAGACACTTATCGGTGCCAATCCGGATCTGATCCACCCGGGCCAGCGGCTTGTGATTCCGAGAGACTAGACCTTACGCTATATGCTATATAAACAGCGGCCAGCATCAAATGCTGGCCGCTGTTTATATAGCCCCCGTCTGCATCCCTTTTTGCATGTCGGCGGGACGCCCAATCCAGGATTCTGCCGGAAAAATTGCAACCCAACCCCAACTAGCAGACTAGCACATTAAAAGCCTGGCCTTCCTATAGGAGGCAGGCAGGTATATATAGCCTTTGCGACACAGGGTGGCGCAAAAACAAAAGCCGCCCAACCTGTAGGGGCGGGCGGCTCTTATGTCTGCAAGTAATTTTTTCTTAGAAGCGCTCGTCGGCACTAAAGAAGAAATCGCCTTCAATTTGTGCGTTTTCGTCGGAGTCGGAGCCGTGTACGGCGTTAGCTTCAATCGACTTGGCGTATTTCTTACGGATGGTGCCTTCCTCGGCCTGTGCCGGGTTGGTGGCGCCAATCAGCTTGCGGAAGTCCTCTACGGCGTTGTCCTTCTCCAGGATCATGGCTACGATGGGGCCGGAAGACATATAGGAAACCAGGTCGCCATAGAACGGACGCTCTTTGTGTACCTCGTAAAACTTACCGGCACGCTCGGCTGTCAGTTTTGTTTTCTTCATCGCCACAACACGGAACCCGCCTTGCTCAATCATTTGGGTAATGCCGCCGATGTGGTTGTCGGCCACTGCGTCAGGCTTAATCATGGTGAATGTGATGTTTCCGGCCATCTTTTCTAATCTTTATAGGTTTTACGTCTGTTTTGGGACTGCAAAAGTAGGCATTTCAAGTAAAAGCAGCATACTTTTCTGTTATACTTTCACCAGCCGCCAGGTATGCTGCGGGTTTTTGAGGCGCTGCCGGGCGGTGGCAAGGGGCTTATTTTATTGCTTAAGAAGTATTTTATGCTGAAATTGGCGCCTTATATCCTTATCTGTCAGAGGATTTAAAACGATAGTATGCACAATATCAATGCTCTGAAAGAGCTTCTGCGGGAGCCTAAAGAGGTGATGATCACCACACACCACAAGCCGGACGCCGATGCGCTGGGCTCTTCGCTGGGGTTGGCGGGTTACCTCAAGAAGAAAGGCCACCGCGTCACGGTTATCACGCCTTCTGACTACCCGGACTTCCTGAACTGGATGGAGGGCAACAGCGAAGTGATCGTGTACACCGAGCAGAAAGACGCCCTGGTGCAGCGGATCATCGCCGAGTCGCAGGTCATTTTCTGCCTCGACTTCAACACGCTTTCCCGCATCCACGAGATGGGCGAGTACATCCGGCAGGCCGGGGGCACCAAGGTGCTGATAGACCACCACCTGCAGCCCGAGGACTTCGCCGACCTGAACTACGCCAACACCAGCGCGGCCGCCACGGCCGAGATTGTGTATGACCTGATAAAGGAAATGGGCGATGCGGACCTGATTGACACGGGCATCGGGGAGTGCCTCTACGCCGGCATCATGACGGACACCGGGTCTTTCCGGCACCCGAGCACCTCCCAAAATGTACACCTCATCATCGCCGACCTGCTGCAGATAGGCGTGAAGAGCTCCGACATCCACCGCCTTATATATGACAGCTCCACGGAACTGCGCCTGCGCTTTTTGGGTTATGCCCTGAAAGAAAAGCTGGTGGTGCTGCCGGAGTACAGAACGGCTTACTTTGCGATTACGGCCGACGAGCTGAAGGCGTACAACTCCAAAACAGGCGACACGGAGGGGCTTGTGAACTATGCGCTTTCCATAGAGGGCATTGTTTTTGCCGCCCTGATCATTGACCGCACGCAGGCGGTGAAAATGTCGTTCCGGTCGGTGGGTGATTTCTCGGTCAACGAGTTCGCGCGGACGCACTTCAACGGCGGGGGGCACAAAAACGCCGCCGGGGGCATCTCAACGGACACGCTGGAGGCCACCGTCCAAAAATTTGAAAGCCTGCTGCCGCAGTACAAAGACCAACTGCAGCACAGCGCCACAACCAAGTAAAATTTTCACAACTTATATCCATGCTATCTAAAACTAAATTTTTGCTGCCGGTAGTGGCCGGCGCACTCTTGTTGCAAGGCTGCGACAAAAACAACGATCAGTTTTATACGACGGCCGATGGCCTGACCTATAAAATATACGAGAAGGAAGAAGGCGGAGCGTACGAGAACAAGGGCGAGGTTGCCCCGGGAGACTCCACCGGCGCCAAAATCGGGCAGGTGGTGACCATGCAGATGTCTTACCAGAACGCCGAGGACTCGGTGCTGTTCGACTCCCGCACCCAGGAGCAGCCGGTGATGATCCCGGTGATGGAGCCCACCTTCAAGGGCAGCCTGGAGCAGGCCCTGATGATGCTCTCGCCCGGCGACAGCGGCGTGTTTAAAGTAAGCGCCGATTCGCTTTTCGCCAAGACGTTCTCGCAGCCCATGCCCCCGTTCATCAAGCCGGGCTCACAGCTGACGTTCTTTATCAAGGCCGAGAAGGTGCAGTCGAAAGAAGAGGCGATGGTGGACCAGCAGAAAATGTTTGAGGAGCAGATGAAGAAGGCCGAGGCCCAGGCCGCAGAGCAGATCAAGATCGACGACAAGAAGATTCAGGAGTACATCGAGGCAAACAACCTGGAGAACGTGCAGAAAACCGAGTCGGGCGTGTATTATGTCGTAAACGAGCCGGGCACTGGGCCGGAGCCCGGCGAGGGCGACCTGGTTTCGGTGCATTACAAGCTGTCTTTCCTGGACGGCAAAGAGCTGGAGAACTCCCGCACCAATCCCATGGGCAACGGTGAGCCATTCCAGTTCCCGCTGGGCCAGGGCCGCGTTATCAAAGGTTGGGACGATGCCATCAAGGAGCTGAAGGAGGGAAGCAAGGCCACTCTGCTGGTGCCTTCCACGCTGGCCTACGGCGCACAGGACCGTGGTCCGGACATGCCTGCCAATTCTGTTCTCCGCTTCGATGTGGAGCTGGTGGACGTGGAGGCGCAACAGTAATTGCATAAATTACATATGAAATACCTTATGTTATATATAAAGAGGCGGAGCAGCCTATTACAGGCGCTTTTCCTCTTTATGGCCATCGGCACGCTTGCCTCCTGCGACAAGGACGAGCCGTTTGACCCTGTAAAGCAGCGGGAGACGGACAACAGGCTGATTCTGGAGTACATGGTGGCGAACAACGTGGACACCAGTGCCGTGACCCGCACCAACTCCGGCCTGTTTTACCAGCTATTGGAGGCAGGCACAGGGGCCAGGGTGGAGTCCGGTGACGACGTGGAAGTGAAGTACAAAGGCTGGTACCTGAACGGCACCGAGTTCGACTCAAACTACGACAGCTCCGCCCCGTTTGTACTGAAGGTTGGCGCGCAGCAGGTGATACCGGGCTGGGACGAAGGCCTGCAACTGATGAGCGAAGGCGAGAAAGCGCGGTTATATATCCCGTCTCGGCTGGCGTATGGCCCAAACCCGCGTTATGGAAGCCCGATTCCCCCTAATTCGGTGCTCATTTTCGACGTGGAAATAGTGGACATCAAGTAGCAGTCTGACAACTAATTGAAAAGGCCGGGGCTATATGTAGCCCCGGCCTTTTTTGTGCGCGTAAGTTTGGTTGAGGGTTTCCTACTCCGCCAGTACCTCCGAAAGTATCGCCAGCGATTTTATCTCACCCAGTTTGTCCACGTGCAGCTGGTAGTAGCGGATGAGCACGTCGAGCAGCTCGCGCCGCACGCGGCCGTTCGGCACGATGCCCGGCGCCGGCTCGCCCAGCAGCCGGTCGAAATACTGCTCGTGCGCCTGCAGGGCCATTACCGTGGGGGCCGAGGTGGCCGACTGCGCGTTGGCCGAAAACGCCACCTGCTCCACTATCTCCGCCCCGGAGCCGGGCCCAAAGCCCAAGTGGTAGCTGAGTTGCAGCAGAAACACGAGGTGGAAGTTCTCGAAGCCCCGCTCCTGATTGTCAAAATAGATAATGGCGTTGTAGAGGAAGTGAAACAGCACCGGGTTTTCCTCCTCCTCCTTCACCGTGCGCGACACCATCTCGGAGAGAAACAGCAAGATGCTGCTCTTCCGGATATCAAACGGAATGGAGGAAAAGGGATGCGCCATCTTGTACTCCGACATGCGGGTGAGGCCGCCCCGATGGGAGGTGTAGACCACCATCTCGAGCAGCGTGAACGGCTGGAACAGGGCCACGCGGGAGCCGGGGCCCTTCTTGCGCACGCCGTTCACAATATACGACTGCACCCCAAGCGCCTCCGTATATATCCGCGCAATCACCGACGTCTCGCGGTACTTGATATGGTTGAGTACGATACCCCGCGTTTTAACTAACATATCTTTTGGGCTCAGGTAGCAGGACGCGTAGAAAACGTAGGATGGTTAACTCGCATGGGCTTAAACAGCTATATATAACCGCAAGCGGATGAATTTTAGTATATGAAAGCAATCCGCAACAAGCAACTGTGCTGCCTTACTCCAGTACGGCGATTTTGCTGATACAGGTTTGCTTCCCGCTCTCGTCTGAGCTCATCACCAGGTACACGCCAGCCTTCACGCGCCTGCCGTTGTAGTCGCGGGCGTTCCAGGCAAGGGTGCCGCCGGTGGCCCGCGTTTTATATACCAGCGTGCCGGAGATGTCGGTGATGCGCACATGGGCGTTGTTCGGCAGGCCCGACACGCCAACCAGACCGGTATAGTCGCGGCGCACGGGGTTCGGGAACACGGTGGCACATTCCGGCTCTCCCTCTGTAACGGTGGCACCTGCCCGGTAGGAGGCAAGGCCGCCTGCCGTGGCCACAAACACTTCGCCTGTCTGGTGCTCTACCGCCACCGACAGCACGCTGTCGGAAGGCAGCGGGCTGTTTTGGGAGGTGTAATGCTGGAGCAGTTCATCGCCATCCGGGCTGAAGAGCCAGAGGCCGTCCTCGGTGCCCACCCACTTGCGGTTTGCCCCGTCCACAGCGATGGCGCGCACGGTCTGCCCGTTCAGCAGGGGCCGCCCGTCAATGATGGGCAGGTAAGCGTCATAGGGTTGCGTCTCGAAAGCAAACCGGGGATTGTAATAAACAGCAATGCCGCTGGCGGTGCCCACCCATATATCGCCGCTCATGTCTTTGGCCATGCCGTAAACGGCGCCGTCTGGCAAGCCCCCATTCCCTTCACCAACTGAGAGAATCTTTACCCGGTTCTGCACTTCGTCATATACCGCAAGGCCGCTGTTGGTGCTGTGGCGGGAGAAAGACAGCCATTTCTGCCCGATATCGTCGAGCAGGAGGAGTTCCAGGCTGGTTTCGCCTGCCACTCCCGGCAGCCTGAACGATGTCCAGGTGCCGTCCGGCTCCAGCCTGTGCAGCCCCGGTGCGTTTGCCTGCCGGTTCGGGTTCACCACCCACACATTGCCCGCCGCATCCACGGCCATATCCGTCACGCGCACCTGCTCGCCGCCTTCAGGCGCGGAGGTGCTGACAAGGGTGCTGTTGCTGTTGTCGTACAAAACTGGCTGGCCCGGGCCACTCCATTCCAGCACGCCGTCGCCGTAGCTGCCGAAGTACATTCTGTCGGTGATGGGGTTATATATAGCCGCCACCAAGTCCTGCGTGGGTATATATTCCTGCGGGTTGGGGTACAGAAACTGGTTGTAGCTGGTCCACCTGCCATTCTCATGCACAAAAAAGCCGTCGCGGATGCCGGAGGGAGTATAGCCTTCGGTGTAGCCGCCGCTCAGCACATAGGTTTTCCCACTGTGTGTGTATAGCCGGAAGCTGCCGCCCGAATAAGGTCCGTCCGGGGCGAAAGCGGCAGCATTGGTGCCATCCATATGCAGCCGCACCAACCCACTCACGCTGTCTGCCACCCATATGTAGCCGTCGGCACCCACCACGGCGTCCTGCGGCTGGCGCAGCGGTTCGTGCGTCAGCGCCTGCGCCTGCTGTTGCTGGTTCAGCAGCACCACGCTGGCAGTTGTAGCCACGGCCATATAGCCGTTCCCGGCAGCAAGACTGCGGATAGCTGCTGTAGAATCCACCACTGCTGACCTTTGCCAGTTTTTCCCGCTCAGCCTATATAAACCACTGGCTGCGGTGCCGGCATATAGCTTATCGTTGAAGGCCGCCAGACTGGCAGCAGCACCGGGGGTTGGCAAACTATTGCTCAGGGCAGACCAGCTGCGGAAGTCCTGCAGGTTGGTGCCGTTCTGCTGCGCCGCCAGCACGCCCAAGTTTGTGGCTATATAGATGCTGTCGCGCAGGATGGCAGTGCTCTGTACACTGACCATTCTGCCGCCCAGGCCCAGGTTGCTGTAGGTGGCCTTCACCTCCAGTTTCTGGAGGTCCAGCACCACCACCCCGAAAGAGCAGGAAAGGTAGGCCAGCCCGTTGTGCAGGTATATATGGTTGATTCTCTTTTTGCCGGGGATGGCTTTCCGGAAGATGTCCTGGATGTTATAGATGGTATTGCCGCGCAGCAAACCGACCTGCGTGCTGGCGTAGGCGATGACCAGGGTACCGGTGGCCGCATCGTAGCCGATGGCGCTGATCTGCTGCTCCCGCAGGCCATCCACCTTCGAGATGGTTTGGGTGGCGTTGAACTCCCGATCATAATAAAAGAGCCCATTTGGAACCGCGGCATAGACCCTGTCTCCGGCATCTGCCACGGCCATGGCCTGCTGGTAAGGCACGTGCATCCGCCAACTGCCGAGCGGGAGGGTGCTCTGCCCCAAGATCTGCCTGCCGGGCAGCAACAGCCCCAGCACCGCCAGTATATAAAGGCAGGTGCTATATAGCTTCTGACGGAAAACAGGTGTGCGGTTCATCATTTATATATAAGTACGAGGACAAAATGGGCCCGCCCGCTCCAAAGTGGCATTATGGATTAGGGGCATTGCCGCGTGTTTTCACCGGCAAGGTGGGCGCTCGTCTCATCGGGTTTATATACAGCTTGTCGGTGGAAGCGCCTGCCCTGGTGCGCCGCAACAACGCTTATTTCTTGTTTTTCATGCCTTCCACGAAGCAGTGGCGGCAGCGGGCCTCATATGCGTCTGCCTCGCCTAAAAGCACCTGCTGCTCTGAGGCGTCGCTGCGGAAAGAGTAGGTGGCAATGTCGCCGCACTGCACGCACACGGCATGTACCTTGGTTACGTACTCGGCCACGGCCATCAAGGCGGGCATCGGCCCGAAGGGCTGGCCCAGGTAATCCATATCCAGGCCGGCGGCGATGACGCGCACCCCGCTGTTGGCGAGTTTCACGCACACTTCGGCCAGGCCATCGTCGAAAAACTGGGCCTCGTCCACGCCCACCACGTCGCAGCTGCCGCCCAGCAGCAGCATGTCCTGCGCAAAATCGATGGGGGTGGAGCGGATGGCGTTGGCGTTGTGCGACACCACATCCTCCTCGTGGTAGCGCTTGTCTACGGCAGGCTTGAAAATCTCGATCTTCTGCTTTGCAATCTTCGCCCGGTTCAGCCGCCGGATAAGCTCCTCCGTCTTCCCCGAGAACATCGATCCGCAGATCACCTCGATCCATCCTCTTCTGGCAGCCCGGCTGCCGTTGCCTACGCGTGGTTCAATAAACATTGCTGGTGGTGTGGAAATGCGCTATGGGTTGATTGCTAAATGGTTGAATGTTTAAATTGTTGATTGCTGTATTGTTGATTGTTAACTTTCTAACTATATATCAGGTGCGGCAGCTTGGTCTGCTCGGGAACTTTTCCGATGGCGTCGCCGCCCTCCAATGTACACTGGCAGGCCAATCGTTCGTTATCCTGCAGGCGGCCCCAACTGCGGTAGCGGATTTCGGCCTCCGTCAGCGGGCCAAAATGCTTCAGCCCCTGCAGTACAATTATACGGCAGGTGGTGCAGCGGCCCTTGCCCCCGCAGGCATGCATCCAGTCCTGCCCCTGGGCTTGCAGGGCCTGGAGCAGCGTTTGCCCCGGTGCAATTTTTACTTGAAGCTGCGCGAGGTTTTGCACCGTCAACTTCGGCATAATTTTATAACTTTACAGATGAAAGCATACCCCATGGAAGACAAATATAATCAATTACACATAGAGCGTTACAGCAGGCAGCTGGCAAATCTGCTCTGCGACCGCCACTTTGCCACCAACGATACCCTGAACGGCCCTCAGCTGCTTCATTTTACCCCGATCAGGCAGATAAACCTGTTTGTGATAAAGGAGCTGCTGCTGAAGTGGCACCAGGAGATGGCCAACCTCCGCAGCCCCTACTTCGACTACGAGCACGAGGATGTGAAAGAGGCGCTGCTGCATTTTATGAATGTTATCTCGCGCAAGATACTGATGAAGCGCAACGCCTTTGAGCCGTTGCTGCAGAAAGCCATATACGACACCTTCCTGGTGGTGCTGGCCCCTGTCGCCACGTTTGAGGAGAAGTTTCTGCGCATACAGGAGGAAATCGCGCTGCCCAAGCTGCAGGAGAACCTGAAGTACATCGACATCGACAAACCGCTTTTTGCCGGCTTTATAGACACCCTCTCCGCCAGCAGCCGCGACCGCGAGTATATCCTGAGCCGCTTTAAGCTCTACATAAACGCCAACCAGGACAAACGCACGCCGCTGGCGGAGCTGCTGCAGAAGTTCAACAGCCTGCTGCCGATCACGGAACAGGAGGCGACGGGGCAGGAAGCCGTGGTAGAGGCCACTCCGCTGCCTAAGCCTACGCCCGCCGCGCCGGTGCGGGAGCAGGAGGTGGTGTCGCCGATACACACGGCGCAGCGTGAGGCCTCCGCCCCTGCGGCGCCCTCCCAGCGCCCTGCCTACCGCCCCCACGAGGAAGATGCGGAAGAGGAGGCGCCTAAAAACATGCGCCCCACCCTGAACGACAATTTCCGGAAGGCTCCTGCCGCCTCGCTCGCCGACACGCACAGCAACCAGCGGATCGAGTCGCTGAAGAACTCTATCTCCATCAACCAGCGCTTCAGCTTCATCAACGAGCTCTTTAACGGCGAGAACATGGCCTACTACCACACCATCAAGGCCCTGGACGAGTACACGGACCCGGAGGCGGCCAAGCGCTATATAACCCACGAGGTGGCCAGCCGCTACGACTGGAGCAAGAAGCAGGAACACGTCAATAAACTCCTGCGCCTGATCGAGCGGAAGTATGCCTGACGGCTTCCGCAACTCCACCAGTGGCGCTTGCCGCTGGAAATCCGTTTAGACAATCTTTTGTACCTTTAGCGGGATAAAATGGCGCCCTTCCCGAAAAACAGGAAACAAGCCCGGAAGAGCGGCGTAGGCTTTTGCAAATGCGCACCTCATATACTAATTATGCAGTTGCCGCATGCACTAGCCGGTTGCCGGAACCCGGAAACGGCAGAGTTTGTTACCCGGAAAATTTGCCCAGACTGACACAAACAGGAAATAAACCCGTAATTCACAAAAGAGAACCTTATTAGCAGCCATGAGAGAAGATTTTGACTACGACGACGACTTCGCCCACAACGACTACGACGACGAGGAGGAGGATGATGACTTCGGAATGACCTTTGAGGAGGACTTGTACCTGATGATACGGGAGAAACTCCGCGACACCATTCAGGAGTTTAAGGGCAGGTATCCTGCGGCCATGAAAAAACTGGAGAGCGCTGTCAGTTCCTTTAAAGTGAACGTGAAGAACACGGATGACGCGAAGTTCTACCCGCTGGCCGCCAAGCTGCTGAGCGAGCATATAAAGCCGCTGGCGCAGGAGTACGAGGAGGTGCAGGAGATATATGACAACATGCAAACAGACATCACGCGCTTCAAAAACCAGCGGGCGCATGGGTTCGAGGGTGACCTGTACCTGTCGGAATAACAGCTAAGAATAGGACAATGGAAGCCCGGCTTGCAGCAGCAAGCCGGGCTTTTTTAAGCCCTCCCTACACAATACCAGTTTTCCAGTGCAATTTTCAATGAACTTTTACGTTATCAATGGTAGTTGTTGCTTTGGGTCTGTTTTACACTTACTTTCGGGCCTGCAATTAAAAAAATAGTTTTTTTCTGATATGCTTGCAACCCTTTGCCTGTTTTTGGAATCTTCTTTGCAGAAAGGTTTTGGGAAACAGTCCTATTACGATTACTGCGCTATAACATATACTATACAACAAACTTAATCGCTTCATTACACATGGCTGCAAACAAGCTTCTTGAAGGAGAGCAGTACCTTATCCAGACCATCGATAAGAGAATTGTGCTCACCACGCACCGACTCATGCAGTTCGGCTTCTCCTGGGCGCTTCCCAGAAAGCGCTCTGTCATGCTGGAGGACATCGTCACCTGGGAAATCAGGCAGACGGGCACTCCCCTGTACCTGGGGCTGAGCGCTGCCCTGGCCCTCACCACGTATTTCGATGATGCCTTTGCGCTCTTCAGCGGCTTCTTCCTCATTCTTTACTTCATGACCCGCTACCGCAAAATCCACATCAGGACACATGACTCGGTGATGGTGCTGCCCCTGGACGTGGTGGAGGAGAGCAGCGGCATAAACGTGCTGATTGACACGGTGCGCGTAGCGCAGCGGGACCGTCTGGAGCAACTCAAGAAAAATACGGCAGTTGCGGCCTGACCATACGGCTGGCAATATCCGGTAAAAAGGCTTCGGGCCATGCAGCATACCTTCTGCATGGCCCGAAGCCTTTTTACCGGCACAATATTCCCCCACTAATCTCGTATTATGACTATATTGAGGCGGTTTAAGGAATAAAGCAGATGCCAGTAGAAGAACTGATATACCCGGACAGGGTAAAGGCGCACCAGCAAAAGATAAAGCAGGTACTGAGTGAGGTGAGCAAAGTGGTGGTAGGGCAGAGCTATATGGTGAACCGCCTGCTGATTGGCCTGCTCACTGGCGGGCATGTGCTGCTGGAGGGAGTGCCCGGCCTGGCGAAAACCCTTACCATCAACTCGCTGTCCAAGGCGCTGCACCTCGATTTCCAGCGCATCCAGTTCACCCCGGACCTACTGCCCTCCGACCTCATCGGCACGATGATATATAACCAGAACGCCTCTGCGTTTGAGGTAAAGAAGGGGCCGATTTTCGCGAACCTCATACTGGCCGACGAGGTGAACCGCTCCCCGGCCAAGGTGCAGTCGGCGCTGCTGGAGGCGATGCAGGAGAAACAGGTAACCATCGGGGAGACCACTTACCGGCTGGACCTGCCGTTCCTGGTGCTGGCCACCCAAAACCCTGTGGAGCACGAAGGCACCTACCCGCTGCCCGAGGCGCAGGTAGACCGCTTCATGATGAAGGTATATATAGACTATCCGAAGAAAGAGGACGAGCTGGAAATCATGCGCCGCATGGCCAACATGAGCTACTCCGACACGGTGTCGAAGGTGCTTTCGAAGGAAGATATTTTCTCTATCCGGAACGAGATAAACCAGGTGCAGATATCCGAGACGCTGGAGAAGTACATCATTGAGCTGGTGTTTGCCACCAGGCGCCCCGCCGAGTATGATTTGCTTGATTTTGCGCCCTACATCGAGTTCGGGGTGTCGCCGAGGGCCAGCATAGCCATGAACCGGGCGGCCAAGGCGGTGGCTTATTTTGATGAGCGCGACTATGTGCTGCCCGAGGATATAAAAGAAGTGGCGCACGACGTGATGAATCACCGCATCATCCTAAACTACGAAGCCGAGGCCGACGGCGTGAGGACAAAAGACTTTATAGAAGCCATCCTCCGGAAAGTGCCCATCAGCTAAGGTTTTGTATCTCCCTATATGGCAGTCGCAGTTATATTATATATGGCGGGATAAAATCAGGGAGTAAGAGATAAAGCATATGGCTGTATACCTGCCATTGCTATATATAACTTATATACAACCTATATATAACTGACGTTACGCAAAAGGCAAAGCAGTTTAAAGAGTACCCTTTTGAAGCAGGTGTATATGGTATATGGCGCGGATCTTCCCTCGTGAATGCTATCCCGCGGCCTCCGGGCGCCTGTATAAGGCACCCAGCCATTCCCCCAAGCTTATCTTGTAGGGAAAACACGCAGCCATTCAGATTGAAGCAGCGGCTATATATAAGGCAGCAAGTTTATAAATGCGAAAATAGCCTTTGATAACCTCTTGACAAACTGGCCTCATATATAGCCACATTTGCGCTGTCGCTAAACTTGCGGCATGAACTAAATATTCTTCCCTACAAGATGAGCTTCAAAGGGGTAGGAGTGGGGCATGTTTCAACGACGAGAGTAAATCGTAGTTTGGGTTTGAATTATGCAGTTTATATATGGATGCAATCTATATATAAACTGCCGCCTATATAAAAGCGGACCGGGGGCCCTGTGGTAGTAGACACGAGTGGGGACGCTCGCGCCATATTTACGCGGCTTTCAAAGGAGAAAAAAGAAACTTGCGTAACAGCAGATATATAAGCGTGAGAGAGGATGCCCCTCAAAGACCCCCTCTCTCACGGTTATATATAGCTTCAATGTTTGGCAACCAGACAGTATAGATGCCTAACTGTCCCAGGTCATGATCTGGCCGCGCTCCTCGTTTTTGAGGCACTCTGCCAGCGTTTTCTCGTCGTAAGCCAGGCCATATTGTTTCAGCACGTCATCCGGCACGCCGTCCCAGGCATTGGGTGTGTTGCCTTTGTATGCCATGTCCTCTATGCCCATTTTGCTTGAGAAAAAGCCGGTGGCCGTCAGGTTGCGCATCTGGTTGAAGAAAGCCACTCCCTGTTGGTTTTCAGGGGCGGCATTCTCCGGATAGGCAATCATGTCCACCAGTTCAATCCGCTGGGCCTCGCTTGCCTCTGTGAACGACTTGCCGAAAAGCTTGTTCGACTTTATATCCAACCAGCGCAGCCCGCCCCGCATCGGGGTCTGGTTTTCGGGCCTATCCTTCACAATGAACTCAATAAACGCCGGCACGCCGGCTTCCGAGGCGCTGCCCGATCGGCTGTCGGCCGGAATGATGATGTCGCTCAGCACCGTGATGGTAGCCATTTCCGCCTCGGTAAAAAACTGCTCTTCCATCAGGCGGGCATCCCGCTCTTTTTCTTCCGGTGTGCGGCCATATCCTTCTAAGGAAGCGGCTTTCTTAGCGTCCTTGGCGCTTTTCTCCTCGGTCTTGACATCGCTGTCGCAACCTATGAGCAGCGTGCCCGCGCCGAGCGACCCGATGGCCAGCGCTTTCAGGGATTCTCTTCTATCCATACTCTATAAATTTTATACTATGCTATATTCTGCTTCTTGAGCTGGTCCATCATATACTCAGAGGCCCGCATGGACAAAGCCATAATCGTCCAGGTCGGGTTTTTATCGGCCTGCGACACAAAAGGCCCGCCATCCACCACAAACAGGTTTTTTACCTCATGCGCCTGGCAGAACTTGTTCAACACCGAGCGTTTCGGGTCATTCCCCATGCGGGTAGTGCCCACTTCATGAATGATGCGGCCAGGGTTTGCTAAACCGTACATATCCTCTTTTCCCGGTTTGTTGCCGAGCGCCACGCCGCCCATGGCCTCGATAATGTTCTCGAAGGTGTCCTGCATGTGTTTGGCCTGGTTGATTTCGTGGTCGCTCCAGGTGTAGTTGAAGCGCAGCACCGGGATGCCGTATTTATCCACCACGTTCGGGTCTATCTCGCAGTAATTATCCTCGCGGGCAATGCACTCGCCGCGACCCGCAAACCCTACGTTGGCCCCATAAAACCGGCGGTAATCATCTTTCAGCGAAGCCCCGTAGCCACCCGCCTGTTTCATCTTACCGTCGCTCCCGGCATATTTGCCATTCATGTTCTCGATGCCGGAGCCGAATCCATAGCCGGGCATGCCCATGCCGCCGCCATATTCGATGTGATAGCCCCTCGCAAAATCCAGTTTGCTGTTATCGAGCCACCACGGCGAGTACACGTGCATGCCGCCCACGCCGTCCTCGTTGTAGCGCTTGCGGTCCATCAGGTGGGGGATGAAGGCGCTCCGTGAAGCGCCGGTAGAGTCGTGCAGGTATTTGCCGACCATGCCGCTGGAGTTGGCCAGACCGTCGGGATGTTGCGCTGATTTGGAATTGAGCAGCAGGCGGGCAGACTCGCAGGCGCTGGCGGCCAGCACAATCACTTTGCCGTTTACCTGATACTCCTGCAGGTCGGTTTTATCGGTATATAAAATCCCGGTTGCTTTGCCGGACTTGTCTGTCAGCACCTCGCGGGCCATGGCATTGGTATATACCTCCACATTGCCCGTATTTCGGGCCGGCTTCACAAGGCAGGTAGACGCTGAAAAGTCGGCATGCACTGAACAGCCCCGGCCGCACTGGCCGCAGAAGAAACACGCGCCACGGTCCTTGTTGATGGGTCGCGTCAGCATCGACTTGCGGGCCGGGATAACGGGTATGCCGATACCCACCGCTGCTTTCTTGATCATGAGCTCGTGGAGGCGCGGCTTGGGCGGCGGCAGGAAGTAACCATCCGGGTCGTTCACTAGCCCTTCGTTCGTACCGAACACGCCCACCATCTTGTCCACGCGGTCATAGTAGGGCTTCACGTCTTCATAGGAGATGGGCCAGTCGTCGCCCAGCCCGTCCAGGCTTTTGTGCTTGAAATCATGCGGACCGAAGCGCAGGGAGATACGGCCCCAGTGGTTGGTTCGGCCGCCCAGCATCCGGGCGCGGAACCAGTCAAACTCGGTGCCCCCGTTTCGGGTGTAAGGCTCTCCGTCGATTTCCCAGCCACCGTAGGCCGCGTCAAAGTCGCCGAAAGCCCGGGTCGTGCCCGCGCCGCGGCGCGGCGACTGGTAAGACCATTTTAGCTGGGTTTGCTGCTCCGGGTTGGCCGGGTCGTAATCCGGGCCCGCCTCAAGCAGCGCGACTTTCACGCCCGCTTCCGACAGTATTTTCGCGGCCATGCCGCCCCCCGCACCGGAGCCTACAATGACGACGTCGTATACTTCGCCCTTCTTCTTGATTTGAAATGCCATAATATTGGTTTGATTTATATATGAGCGTGTTTAAAATTCATCCTTTGCGCTGCAAATTGAACATAAAGGAACCTGCCTTCATGCTTTTTTCGCCCCATAGCGCTGCTATGAACCTCAAAAACTATTTCGCCAGAACCCTTTCAGTTTAAATTTCGCTTGCAAAAGCGAAATTTAAACATGCTCTGAGCGCTCCTAAAAGGTAAATAATTTTGTTGATAATATTGCAAACAGGCTATACTGGAATTGCCCAGAAACGGCAGAAAGTGGCATAGAGCAGCAGAAGCGTCCAGCATATGCTGGCACCTCAGGCATATCCAGCTTTATGCCCGGAGGCTAAACGCCCAGGTTCCAGCCTTCGCGGTAAGTGCGCTTTACGAACTGGTTCACATCCTCGAAGTTGGTGACCCGCATGTTCTGGTTGTCCCAGAGCATTTTCATGTTGCTGCCGGGGTAGTCGAAGCCGTTGCCGGAAGCCCTCGGTTTGGCCATGTCGGCGCCTCTGATACCAAGGTTAGCCATCAAGATAGCCTCGGTTAGCGGCCCCGCTAAATCAAACGGCGAGCTCATTTCCTTTTTACCGTATCCCGCGATAGCCCCTTCCACCCACTGGGCATAATGGCCGTCGGCGCTGCCTGGAACGCGGGCATACGTTTGCTTCACCTTTACTTCCTCCATGCGGGAGAGGGGCAGCAGGCGCGGGTTGGCAGCGTATTCACTGGCCATCATCTTGCCCTTGGTGCCAATAAACAAAATGCCGCTGTTGCCGTCGCCAAACAGTTCGTTTGCCCCCAGTTCTTCCGGGCGCTCCGGCTTGATGCCGCCGTCCATCCAATGCAAGGTGACAGGCCCTTTGGTCTTGCTGGTTTTGGGGAAGGTTAAAGTGGCATGACTGGACGGCGGGCAGCTATCCGGGAAAATACCCCGCTTGCCCCAGCCTACAAACACACTGCCCACGCTGGCCTGCACATCGGTGGCATACTTGAGGTCCAGCACCCGGAATGGGGCTTCCATCAGGTGACAGCCTAAGTCGCCGAGGGCGCCGGTGCCATAATCCCACCAGCCCCGCCAGCTGCGCGGCACTACCTCATCCACGTAATCTTTATAGGGTGCTGTGCCCAGCCATAAGTTCCAGTCTAGTTCTTTGGGAACCGTCGCCTTGGCGGTTGGCCAGGGAATGCCTTGCGGCCATATAGGGCGGTTGGTCCAGCAGTAAACCGTTTCCACATCCCCGATTATCCCGGCGTCGAACCACTCGTGCAATTGCCTCACGCCGTCGCCTGAGGCGCCCTGGTTTCCCATCTGGGTGACTACTTTGTAGCGGGCCGCGGCTTCGGTGAGTTTGCGTGCCTCGTATATATCGTGCGCCATCGGTTTCTGCACATACACGTGCTTGCCTAGTTGCATGGCGCCCATCGCCTGCACGGCGTGGTTATGGTCTGGCGTGGATACTGAAACGGCATCAAAGTTCTTGGCTTCTTTGTCGAACATCTCCCGCCAGTCCTTGTAATATTTGGCTTTGGGGAAATTTTTGACTGAGGTGGCGGCCTGGCGGTCGTCTACGTCGCACAGGTACGCAATATCGGCTTTCCCGCTTTTATAAAATGAGTCTATATCTGAGCGCCCTTTGCCTCCAACCCCGACCGCGGCAATGACCAGCCGGTCGCTTGGGGCCAGAAATCCTTTTCCGCCCAGCACGTGGCGCGGAACAATCATAAACCCGGCTGCCGTTACCGCGGCCGCTTTCAGGAAGCCTCTGCGGTCGGAGGCCGTTTTCTCCTGATTGGTAAATTCCTTCTTCATGGTCCTTCTTATGAAATGTTGTTCTGGATGATTAATAAAACAGCAGGTCTGTTTCTGCCGCAGGCTTCTCCTGCAAGCAGACAGCAAAAAGCCTGGTACAGGGCGTACCAGGCTTTTAATGAAACTTTAAAATTCAGGATATCCCGGATTCTGCGGGCTGAGGTTCGGGTTGTTTCGTCTCTCCGGCGTTGGCAGCGGGAACAGCAGGTGCTTTTCTTCCAGGGCCTTGTTTGAGTTGAGGTTGATGTGCCCTACGAAATCATCGAAGCTGTCCGTGGTCTCGTTGTAGGCCTTTCGTAGCCGCACCATGTCAAACCAGGTGATGCCCTCGTAAGCCAGTTCGTGCCAGCGCTCGCGCCACACCGCCTCCCGGAAGGAAGCCTGGTCGAAAGTGCCCAGGTCAGGGGTAGTCAGCTGTGCTCTGTCGCGGATGCGCTTCAGGGCATCATAGGCTTCCTGCGTGGGGCCACCCAGTTCGTTTTGCGCCTCGGCATATATCAACAGCACATCAGCGTACCGGATGATGGGCACGTTCAGGTTGTTGTTGCGCGTGGGCGTGAGGCCGGGGGCGCCAGCAGAGGTGACGTTGAAGTGCTTGAAAATATAAGGAGCACCCAGGTCAAACTCTTCGCCTGTGCCATTGGTGTAGTAGCTGGTATAGAAATAGCCCTCCTGGTTTTTTGCCCGCAGATCGCCCTCCTCATATGAGTTGTAGAACGAGGTGGTGGGCACCGTGCTTCCGGTTCCGGATGGTCCGGCATATGTCACCGGCTTAAAGTTCGGGTACATGTTCTCCATCGGGTTGCCCGCCACCAGGTTGTTGTACTGCACCATAAAAATATGCTCCAGCGTATTCTCCGTGCTCTCGTGGTGTACCTCGGCATAGGTAGGGAACAGATTAATGGAGCCGGGGTTGGCGTTGGCATAGGATATCACCTCGTAGGCCTTATCGGCCGCCAGCTGGTAATGGGAGGCGCCTTTCTGCAGGGGGTAGCCCGCCATGGTCAGGTAAACTTTTGCCAGCATGGACTTAACGGCGGCCAGCGATGCCCGTCCGGAAGCATCCATCCACGGCAAGCCGGCTGCTTCCGCCTCGGTCAGGTCAGACACAATCAACGCGTAAACCTCTTCTTTGGGTGCCCGGGCAGGCATAAAGTCCTCTGAGGTCAGGCTTTGCGGAGTGGTAATCAACGGAACATCCCCCCACAACTGTACTGCCCGGAAGTAGGCCCATGCCCGCAGGAACTTCGCTTCGCCCATGATCTTCTTTTTCTGGGCCTCGTCCATTGGCGTGATACCCGGAACTTTTTCGAGCAGCAGGTTGGTCTGCGCTATCAGCCGGTACAGGCCGTTCCAGTAGTTGGCCACATGGCCGGTGGTGCCGTCATATATCAGGCCGTACAGGTTGTTCAGGTCCGAGTTCTGGCCGGTTTCGGTAGTGGATGTTCCGGTGGGCGCCTCCAGCATCTGCCAGGTCGACGAAAATATTCCCGAGCCTTCGTATACCAGGCGGGTATCGGCATAGGCTGCATATAGAGCGGCTTCAGCGTGATCCGGTATGGTATAGAAGTTATCCGGCGTGAGGTTGGAAGGCGGCGTTTCTTTCAGGAAATCATCTTCACATCCCGCTGTGCCCAGCAGGAGGACGCCGCAGAGAAACACTTTCGATAAGTATTTTAATTTATAAATCTTCATGATGAGTTTCTTTTGAATTAGGTAAATCAATTACAAGCCGATCTGCAGACCTAACAGGAAGGTTCTTGGCTTGGGATAGCCGTGCCAGTTCTGTCCCTGCGAGAACACGTTCTGGGCATCTGAATCGCGAATGCCAACGGTCTCAGGGTCTCCGATGAGCTCGTCATCGACCAGCAAGAACAGGTTTTGGGCGGAGGTATAAATGCGCAGGCGGCTCAGCCTGATTTTCTCTGTAACAGCATTAGAGAAGGTATAGCCCAGCAGGATGTTTCTGCCCCGGATAAAGGAGCCGTCCTTGATCCAGTGGGTGTCCACGTTGGTGATATAGCCAGCGCGGGTGTTGCGCACCTCGGCAATCATGGTGTTCTGGTTTTGCGGCGTCCAGGCGTTCAGCACGGTTTTGTAGCTGTTGGCCAGGGCCTGGCGATCCTCGCTGGAGTGCAGGGTCATGTCCAGCACATCGTTGCCGTAAGAGTACTGCAGGTCTACCAGCAAGTCAAAGTTTCTGAAGCGGAAGGTGTTGGTCAGGGCACCCCAGGCTTTCGGGCTGCCATTGCCGATGATGCTGCGGTCAGCGTCGGTGATGGCATTGTCACCGTTCACATCCAGGTACTTGATGTCGCCCGGCATAAGCGTCTGTCCGGGGCGGTAGCTGGTAAAGCGGGCGGCTTCCTCCCGCTCGGCCTCGCTCCAGATGCCCACGCGGGTCAGGCCCCAGAAGGAGCCCACTGGCTCGCCGACGCGGATGATGTTTGTCTGATTCGTGAAGTTAGGACCGCCCACCCCGAAGATATCAGCCGGTGATGCCAACGTCAGCACCTTGTTCCGGTTCATGGAAACGTTGAACCCGGTGCTCCAGGAGAAATCACCCCCATCGATGTTAACCGTGTTCAGTGACAGTTCTATGCCTTTGTTCTCCATGGAACCCACGTTCTTACGTACAGTAGCGTAGCCAGAGGTACGAGGCACAGGGGCATCCAGCAGCATGTCAGTGGTCTTGCGGTAATACACATCCGCTTCCAGCATAATGCGGTTGTTCAGCAACCCGAGTTCCACACCAATATCTGTCTGGGCTGTCTTCTCCCACTTCAATTCGGGGTTCGCCAAGCGACCTAGGCCGGTTCCGACTACCCGTATATCACCAATAACGGCAGCGTAGGTAGAGCTTAAAAGTGGCAAGGACTGGTAAGGTGCAATCTCAGAGTTACCTGTCAGGCCGTAACTGCCACGCAGTTTCAGGTTAGAGATAACGCTGCTGCCCTTCAGGAAGTCCTCTTCTGAAATACGCCATGCGAGCGCAGCCGAAGGGAAAAAGGCATATTTGTGGTTTTCACCGAAGCGAGAAGAACCGTCTGCCCGACCTGTAACAGTAAACAGGTACCTGTCCATCAGGCTGTAGTTGATACGGCCGAAGTAAGAGTTATAGGCCGTAGTGGAAGCCTCTGTGGCCACGGATGGTGACGTGCTGCCAGCGTCCAGGTTGTTGTACAGGAAATAATCGGTAGAGAAGTTACGGATGGAGGCATCCGAATTAAAGAAATCAGTTTCCTGCCAGGATATGCCCAATAAGCCGGTGAAAGCATGGATGTCGCCGAAGGTCTTGTTATAGGTCAGGTAATTCTCCACAGACCAGAAGGTTTCTTTCCGGTTACGGGAAGCGGCGTTTCCGCGGTTGCCGATGTCCAGGGTGCGGGTAGTGGATTCGTTGTTTTCCTGGGTGAGGATGTTGGTGCCCAGCACGGTGCGCATCTCCAGGCCTTCCGCAAACCTAATGTTTGAGTAGAGGCTACCGATTGTCGTCTGGGTGTTGAGCAGGTACTTACGGCCATGCAGGCGGTGCATTGAACTCATGGTGCCTTCCGCTAACGGGTAGTCCCGGTTGTTGGCAAACGTGCCGTCGGGGTACCTCACCGGCAGGAAAGGGAAGTCTTCCACAATCTGACGGGCCACTTGGTCCGATATGTCCACCAAATTTTCCGTCTGGTTGTTGTAGCTCAGCGTTCCGCCCACTTTCAGCCATTTTTTTATCTGGTCTTCAATGGTGAACCTACCAGAATAGCGCTTCATATAGGAATTCTTTAAAAACCCTTGGTCGTCGCGGTAGCCCAGGGAAAGGGAATAGGTGGTGCGCTCGTTACCGCCGCTAAAGCCCAACTGGTGGTTCTGGGAAAGCTTGGACTGCGTAGTTTCCTTCAGCCAGTCGGTGTCGTGCATCGGGTTGCCATTGGCATCAAAAACGCCTTGAGCAACCAGGAAGGGGTTTGATCGCTTCAGTGCCGGGTTCAGTGATTCCCACTTGCCTTCGGCCCAACCAACCGGATCGTATTTCTCCATGTTCCGCCAGGCCAGTTCCTCTACTGCCAGGTATTCCGCCGTGTTCAGCACCTCCGGACGGTTCGGACCAATGGCAGTTGTGCTGAAATCCACGTTGTAGCTGATCTGGCCTTCTCCGGCGCGACCTTTTTTGGTCGTTACCATGATTACCCCATTGGCGCCCCTGGCGCCATATATAGCCGTGGAAGAAGCGTCTTTCAACACCTCAATGGACACGATGTCGCTAGGGTTAATGTAATCTATCGGGGAACTTGACTGTGCCAGGTTGCTCTGCGGCATCATCACCCCGTCTATCACGTACAGTGGGTTGTTAGAAGTATTGATTGAACTGAATCCACGGATTCGGATATTGGTTCTGCCCCCCGGGCGGCCTGAGTTGGTGTTTACCTGCACGCCGGGCATTTTGCCAGCCAGAGCCTGGTTTAGGGAAGGCATAGCTCGCTCACGTAGTTCGGCTTCCTTTACCGAGGCCACGGCGCCGGTCACGTCTGAGCGTTTCTGGGTGCCGTAACCGATCACCACCACCTCTTCCAGCGCCTTCACATCTGTCTGAAGCTGGATATCAATCACAGACCTGTTTCGGATGGGCACCTCCTGGTTCACGAACCCGATATAGGAAAATACGAGTGTGCCATTCTCCTGCCCGTCCGGAACGGCCAGACTGTAGGTGCCGTCCACGCCGGTGCTGGCCCCGATGGAGGTGCCTTTCAGCACCACGGCTACCCCTGGCAATGGCTCCCCGTTGCTACTGTCGGTTACCTTGCCGTTTACCTGAATAGCATAAGGCAATGCGGCGCTCGGAAGCCCTTTTCCCATAGGCGCGATGGCGTTCGCTGGCCGATACAGGTCCGTGGCCTGTATTTGTGTGGCAGGCAGCGCTGCGCACAAGGCAAAAGAAAGCAGGCCTGTACGGAAATACCGACCCTTTGCTTTTGCATAATCATCGTCAAAAAGATTTGTAAACCGGTGTTTCATAATTCATTACATTTTTAGTGAATAGTAAGCTCAGGTTGCAATTTTGTACACATGCTTCATGAGGAAGCATATGCAAGGAATAGGATATATAGAGGGCTCATGTGTGCTGAGTGATAGATCAGGTGGGTTTATCCTGAAACAGGCACCTGCTAATGAATGCTTTCAACTGCCCGGGCCTTAGCCATAACCCCGGCGGCGCGCCTCTGCCGCCCCGCCACCAGAGATAATGGGCAGAGCTAAAACCGAAGAGGCATCCCATAGCGGGGCGCAGCCTGGCTATAACCAACAGGCCGTTCTGCTCTTTCTCTCATACACCTTCCTCCCTGCTGGAAAAGTAATAGGCTATATATAACTATACTAAGTTTCAGGGGCGTGAATGCATGTTTAGCAGCTAAAATTAGAAGAAGCATGGCTTCCTTTATTTTAGAGCAAAAGTGCAGTCTGTTTATACCCTGGCGGAAAAGTATAAGGGACTATCCAAAAAATTTGTTAGAAAGATGAACTTAGGATAATGCCTGAGTGAGTGGGCACTTAGGTTGTCTAAATCTATGTGTTTATTTTTATATCGCAATAGATTCGGTCATAATTTTTTGCTTTCGACAGCGCTCGGCAAGCCTGATGAAAATGAAGGCGCTTTCTGCGGCAGCCTAATGCAGGTTATCCCTATCACCTATTCGCACAGGGCACGCGCCTGCATGGCCCTGTATGCCCGATGGTTACAGCCTCGGGCATATATAAAACAAGGCTCAAAGGCGGAGCAGCAACTGGTTTGCGCTCCGCCAAAGCTTAAGGCCTATATAAATAAAGGAGCCCGCCATATAGGCGGGCTCCTCGCAAAGCGGGAGACTAAGCCGCTCTGCTGGTGGCTGCCACGATGCTTCTCACCCATACATGTGCAACCAGTATTCATCTCGTACTCGTCTGTTCCCGACGCCGGGGGCAGCAGGTGCCGCATCAGTTTATCAGGTAGGTCACGCCGAGCGAGTACGTTCTGCCCAGCTTGTAGGAAGTATATATAAACTCCTGCCCCTTGTACTCATGGCTGTTTTTGTAGGCAGGGTCAAAGATGTTGTCGGCGGAGGCCTTTGCCGTGAGGTGCTGGCCGATGCGCTTGGAGACCACCAGGCTGCCCATCGGGCGGGAGCGCTCGTAGATGTTCGGGGTGCCCCCCACCGAGATGGCAGAGATACGGTCGCCGAACACGTTGTAGCTGGCCGTGGCGATGAGGCCCAGGGGGTCGCTCTGGTACGTGAGGCTGGCGTTGGCCACGTAAGGCGACTGTCCGAACAAGGGCCTGGTGGCCGCGGCATCGGGCCTTACGGCGCGAATCTGCTCAAGCTCAAGGGGCGTAATGGCTACCTCCGACCTGATGAGGGAAAGGTTGGTGCCGACCAGGAAGTTCTGCAGCGCGGGCGTGATAAACGACAGGTTCTTGTTCACCTCAAACTCCAGCCCATATACCTTCGCGTTGGCCACGTTCTGAATAAAGATCTCATTATTTTGCGCCAGCGTGTTGATGGCCCGCTCTATCGGGTTGTGGAAGTTCTTGTAGAACGCGCTCACGCTGAGGTACTCGCCCAGCCCCGGGTACCACTCCCACCGTGCGTCGAAGTTGTCGATAGTGGTGCGCTCGAGGTTGGCGTTGCCGGTAAAGGCGGGCTCCCCCACAAAGTCGAAGGAGGTATAGGGGGCAATCTCCCGGAAGTTGGGCCGGGCCAGGGTTTTGGAGTAACCCAGCCTGAGGTTCATTTTCTCGGTGAGGCTGTACGAGGTGTTGACGGAGGGAAGCAGGTCCACCGTGTTCAGTTCTCCAGGCTCCAGCTGGTCGTTAAAGCTTTGCACGTATATATCCGTCGCCTCCACGCGGGCACCCGCCACTACCCGCAGCTTGCCTGTCAGCGGCAGGTCCACCATGCCATATCCCGCATATATGGCTTCCTCGCCGTCGTAGTTGTTGGTGCGCTGCGATCCGTCCTGCAGGTAAACGCCGTAGCGGTAGATGCCACCGCTCTCCGCGTCCTGCGGGCGCGCCACGATGCCCAGGTTCTGCGGGGCGAAAAAGGCCGGGATGCCCCCGTTGTAGTCGTAGTCGCTGGAGAAGCGGTAGCGGTACACGTTCTCACGGAAAGCCCTGTCCTTGCGGAGCGCGGCCACCCCGACTTTGGCTTTCGCCTCCAGGCCGTTCCATATCGTGAAGGGTGTCTCCAGGTTCAGCTTTAGGTCGAGGTTCGTTTCATCCAGGGTTCTGAAAAACCGTGCCGGCAGGGTATAGGCCGCCGCCTGAATGCGGAAGGCGGTGTCAGCCCCGGACACAAAGTAGTCGTTGGCGAAGAAGCGCAGGTCCGGCTCATCCTGCTCCGA